>JAQTTT010000018.1 GCA_028710615.1 Candidatus Nanoarchaeia archaeon | reverse complement strand
TCAGAGCTGAAGCAAAGCAATTGGTGATGAAAGCAATTGGCCAGGGAGCAAAGCATTTTGATGACAAAGCAATGATGTATTTGTACTTGGAAGCCTTGAAGTCAATGGGTGAAGGACAGGGAAGCAAAATAATTTTCCCAGCAGAATTCATCAAAATCTTGGGCGGAGTGGGCGAAGGATTAACCAAAGGCTCTTTGAAAGGCGCTGACATTCCTGCATTGATTGAGCAAGTGAAAGGGGCTTTAAAAGGAAGCAATTAAGGCGGCGTAATTCTAAAGCACGAATAATCATTTATTTTCCTTGATTTTTTTGAATAATCCTGCTAATGCTCTTGCCTCTTTTTTTCTTAAAAATGCCCTGCTTATTGCGTTTGAAAAAACTTCCTTGAATAAATCAAACTTTTCAATGCCTTTGCTTAATTCTTCCAAACGATTCATGACAGCATTCAATTCCCTTTTATTCGCCAGCCTTTGGATTTTTTGATTTTGGGAAAATAATTCATACAGGATTATTGCAAGGGAATGGCTGATATTTAATGCTTTATAATTTTTATGCGTTGGAATGTGCGCCAAGATATTGCATTGCTTTATTTCATTATTGAATAGTCCCTTGTCTTCCCTTCCGAGAACTATGCAATAATGAAGGGCTAAGTCAATGTTTTTGGCCAATTCTTTGGGAGTCAAATATAATCTGTGAATATTGCTTGAGCTTCCTAATTTTGCGCTTGTGGCTATCAAATAATCCGCTTTTATTGCGCTTAAATCCTTTATTATTTCAGCTTCTTGCAAAATCTTGATTGAGCGCATGGCCCTTGCCTTGCTTTCATCAGTTATGATTTCGCATTCAGGATTTATTAAATAAAGTTTTTCTGCGCCGAAATTCGCCATTACCCTGGAAATTGCTCCTAAATTGCCGCTGGTTTTTGCTCCTGAAACGCAAACGCTTATCATCATAAAAAATATTGGGGGCATAATCTTAAAACTTATTTATTTACAATATTGTAAATAATTCAATTTTTTAAATGATGAAAGCCTTTACTTATCTTAACTTATGGATTTTAAAAAATTAAATGCTAAGAATGCTGAGTTACGGGATTTTTTATTAAGTGTTTTAACTCTTTCTTTGATTTCTTCAATCTTTGATTTTTCATTGTTTTTTTCATTCTTTTTGATTTTTTCAGCATCCATTGGGCTTAAAATTTTGGCTGAGAAGTATGCTGCAAAAAAGCTTGATTTAAAAGCCAATTATTCTTTCAGATATAATTATTTTATTTTGAGCCTGGTTGGCGCAATAATTTCTGCTGGAAGTTTTGTGTTTCCTATTGTTGGTTTTAGTGATATTTCCGGGGGCTCGGATGTTAAAAGGCTTGGCAAGGCTTTTTCAAATATTGCTTCAAAGGAAAAAGCGCATATTTCTTTAATCGGACTTCTTTCAAGCGCTTTGCTCGTGTTTCTTTGCATTATTTTAATGGATTTTAATCCTTCTTTTTTTCAGAGGTTTTTTGAAGTTAATTCCTTAATTCTTTTATTTTCGCTTTTGCCTTTTTCAAGATTTTCGGGAAGCAACATTTTGTGGTGGAGCAGGATTTTGTGGGTTGCTTGCGCTTTATTCTCATTGCTTTTGGCTTTTCTTGCATTTTTCGGGGTTAATCTGTGGATTTCCCTTATAGCTACTGCGGCACTGCTTATTATTGCTTTTATTTTTTGGGAGAAAACATTTTAAAAGAAAGGCATTATTATTTTTAGTATTTAGCAGGTGATGTTTGAAATGCAAAGCAAAGATGAAAGGGTTCCGACAAAAAGTTTAATGAATAAAACCGTTGTTTCAAGAAGCGGAAAAACTTTTGGAAAAACCAATGATTTAATATTTGACACAAATAGCGGGGAATTAATCTCTTTTGTTGTTAAAGATCCGACTCCTTATGCTCTTAATTTTGATTTGGAAAAAACAAAGGAAGGGGATGTTAGGATTCCGTTTAACTCAGTGATAGCTATTGGCGATTACATTTTAATTGCTGAAGAAGACCTGTGAATGCGCAAATAAAAACTGTTGATTAAAGCTTTTTTCTGCTTTTTATTTTTGATATTATTATTGCAGGAGCCATTATTGCAAAAAAAACTGCTGCAAACAAATATTTTTTTCCGGGCTTGTTTTTTCTTGCCACTTTTTGCTTTTCACGCTTTTTTTTAAAAAATTTCATCATTTCTTTTGCATTATTTTTATATCCTCTTTTATTTAAAAAGATTTAAAATAGTTTGGCGCGTGTTTATGTTTTGTGAAAAAATTCGTCTTTATTGCAAGGGCAGGGCAGGGCGCAAAAAGCGCTGCAAACATACTTGCAAAAGCAGCATTTTTGCAGGGATTAAATGTTCAGGAATTTCCTGAATACGGCCCTGAAAGAATGGGCGCTCCCGTAAAATCTTATGTCAAAATTGGAAATAAAAAAATAAGGGATTTTTCTCCAATAACAAAGGCTGATTATGTTGTATTGATTGACAAAACATTGATTAATCTTGCTTTAGGCCTTGATTTAAAGGATTCCATCTTAATAATAAATGATGTCTGCGATGCTGAAAAATATTATAAAAAGTATAAAATTAATGCAAAAATCGGCGTTGTTAATGCTTCAAAAATTTCTTTTAAAAATATTGGGTTGGATAAGCCAAGCATTCCAATGCTTGGCGCAGTTTTAAGTTTTGAAAAAATGGTGAAAAATGATTCAATAAATAGGGCTGTCAGGGAATATTTTGAGGGATTTGGCAAAAAAAATGTTGTGGATTCAAATATTAAAGCAATTAAGGAATGCTATGAGGGGGTTAATAAATGAAAAAATTAAAAAGCAAGGAAATGTTTATTGGCGGAGTAATTGATAAAAAAGCAAGCAGTTTAGAATATAAAACTGGTGATTGGATGAGCTTTAAGCCTGTTAGGGATGTTAAAAAATGCACTAATTGCCTTCTTTGCGCTGTTTTTTGCCCTGAAAATTGCATAAAAGTAAAGGAAGGGAAAGTTCAGGACCCTGATTTAAAATACTGCAAAGGGTGCGGAATATGCGCTGCTGAATGCCCTTTTAAGGCAATTATTATGAAAAAGCTGGAGGATTGCGATTTATGAAATCTGTAATGAGCGGCGCGCAATCTGCAAGCTATGCAATGATGCAGATTAATCCTGATGTTGTCAGCTCTTTTCCAATAACTCCCCAAACAGATATCATGAAAGAATACGCTATTTATGTTAGGGATAAAAAAGTTGATACTGAGTTTTTGCTTATGGAAAGCGAGCATAGCGCTCTTAGCGCTTTGGTTGGCGCAAGCAGTTCTGGTGCAAGGGCAATGACTGCCACAAGCAGCGCTGGCTTGGCTTACATGTTTGAGATTTTGGGTGTTGCGAGCGGGCACAGGCTTCCAATAGTCATGAACATTGTTAACAGGGCTTTAAGCGGGCCCATTAATATTCATTGCGACCATTCTGACAGCATGGCGTGCAGGGATTCTGGATGGATTCAATTGTATTGCGAGGATGCGCAGGAAGTTTATGACCAAACACTTATTGGATTAAGGTTGGCTGAGAAGATGAGCATTCCTGCAATGATTATGCAGGATGGATTTATTTGCAGCCATTGCCTTCAAAACTTGGAAGTTTTGCCGGATAAAATTGCGAAAAAATTTATCGGGGATTTCAAGCCAAAATATTCTTTGCTTGATTTCAAGAAATGCGTGACTGCAGGCCCTTTGCAATTGCAGGATTATTATTTTGAAACAAAAAAGCAGTTAAGCCTTGAAATGAAAAACGTTTTTTCTGAATACGAAAAAATTTCAAAAAAATATTTTTCTTTGGCTAAAAGAAAATATTCCATTATTGAAGAATATAAATCAAAAGACGCGGAATTCATTATTGTTGCCCTGAGCAGCGTGTGCGGATTAATTAAGGATTGCGTTGATGAATTACGGGGCAAAGGCATAAATGCTGGGCTGCTGAGAATTAAAATGTTCAGGCCTTTTCCTTATTCAGCAGTTTCAAAAGCATTGAAAAATGCAAAAAAAATAGTTGTTCTTGACAGGAGCGAAAGCTTTGGAGCTGATGCGCCTTTGGCTTGCGAAATTAAAAATTCTGTGCCTGAAAAAATTGTGAATGGATGCATTTACGGGTTGGGCGGAAGGGATATTTTAAAAAGCAATGTAATGGATTTGTTTAATTCAATGATTAAAAATAAAAAAATTGAGAGGTTCATTAATTCAAGATGATTGCCATAAAAGATTTGGTTAATGCTCCTGAAAGATTTGTTAGCGGGCATAGGAGCTGCGCTGGATGCGGATTTCCAATGATTGTGAGAACAATTCTTGCTGCATGCAAAAAACCTGTTGTTGCCTGCGCTGCAACCGGGTGCTTGGAGGTTGTTTCAACAATTTATCCTTTTACAAGCTGGAATATTCCTTTTATTCATAGCGCGTTTGAGAATTCCGCTGCAACAATGACTGGAGTAGTCCATGCTTACAAAGCCTTGAAAAAAAAAGGGAAAATAAAAAAAGACGCAAAATTCGTTGTTTTCGCAGGTGATGGCGGCACTTATGATATTGGGCTTCAGGCTTTAAGCGGCGCTTTGGAAAGAAATGAGGAATTCGTTTATGTCTGCTATGACAATGGAGCATACATGAACACTGGAATACAAAGAAGCAGCGCCACGCCAAAAGGAGCTTACACTACAACAACCCCTGCAGGAAAATTGGAGTTCAGAAAAGACTTGGCAAAAATAGCAATAGCTCATGAAATTGATTATGTTGCAACAGCGAGCCCGAATAATTTCATGGATTTGGCGTTAAAAGCAGAAAAGGCTTTTAGCACAAAAGGCTCAAGCGTTTTAATAGTTTTAAGCCCCTGCCCTCTTGGATGGGGAAGCAAAACTGCGCAAAGCATAAAGATTGCAAAACTCGCTGTTGAAACCAATTTTTGGCCCCTTTACGAATATGAAAAAAAGAGATACGCCCTTAATTTTAATCCTGACAAAAGAAAGAACATAAAAGAATTTTTAGAAACCCAGACAAGATTCAAGCAATTGCTTTTGCCTGAAAATAAAAAAGTTTTGGCAAAGATTCAGAAAAACATTGATGAAAAGTTTGATGAATTAAAAAAGCTTTGCGGAGAAAAATAAAAATATTTCATGATTTCGTATCTTTTTTCATTTATTCTTGGATTCAGCGTTAAAACAATTGACTTGGCAAGCGAGCACGGATTAAAGCTGGGCAAATATTTAAAATTCTGCTTGTCAATTTTTTACGGCGCATTAATGGCGTTTCTTTTAAGCATTGTTTTTTTGCCTGAATTTTTTTTTGGAATAATTATCGGAGTAATTGTGGCTGGAAAAATTGATTCAAAGGAGCACACCATTGCATTGATTTCTTTCCTTGTTTTTTCAATATTTTTCCCTTTTCAAATGAATCATTTTTCAGTGCTTTTTTTGTCTGCAATTGTTTGCGTTTTTGAAGAATGGATTAATGACAGCATTGTTGACAAGAAAAAAGCCAAAGGCTTTGCCTTAAAATTTTTAAGCATGAGGCCTTTGCTTGAAATGCTTGCATTAATTATTTCAATAATTTATTCAAATTTCAGCACTTTATTTTTGCTCGCGCTTTTTGATTCAGGATATTTGCTGTCCAAAAAATTCATGGGAAAAAAAGGGTTTACAAAATCAAAAACAAAACCACTCCGGCAATGATTATTGCTGGCAAAATCATCAGCAGTATCAATAATTTTTTTGATTTCTTTTTAGGCATTTGGGGGGGAGCTGGTTGCGATTGGACTTCTGAAACAGCAGGCGCTTGCTCAGGCTGATTGGCCTGCGCTTGATTTTGAGAAGTTTCTGATGTAACTGGAGCTTGGGGTTGTTGCTGGATTTGCGGTTCTGGAACTGATATTATTTTTTCTTCAATTTTAGGATTCTCCTGCTTTGGGGGCGGCGCTATTTGGGAGCTTTGCGCAGAAGACTTTAGGAGTGTTTCGCTTTCAAGCAAATCCTCTTCGCTTTTTTTATTGCCATTATCCATTAATTCATCTTCCAAATCCTCTTCGCTCAATTCTTTCTTGCTAAAAGGCTTGGATTCAGGCTTTTTTAATCCGCCATCTTGCTTAAATTCCTCTTTTAGATTATCAACTACGCTTCCGCTTTCAAAAGCGTCTTTTTCAACGCCTTTCAAATCTTTTTTTAATTTTTCAAGCGCTTTTTTTCCATTATTCTCAGTCATTTATATTAAAAAGTATTAACCGATTATTTTAAAACATTATTAATCTTATATTTTCATTATGTGCGGAATAACGGGATGCTTTTTCAAAGGCCATGAATTTTTTGCAAAAAATGCCGCAAAAATAATGAAACACCGCGGCATTGATGGGTGCAGCATTTTGTCAAAAAAAGATTACTCTGTTGCGCATCTTTTGCATTCAATAGTTGGATTTGTAAAGCAGCCAATAATCCTGAAAAATTCTTTATTGATTGCTAATTGCGAAATATACAATTATGAAAAATTGGCTGAAAAATTTAAGCTGAATGTTTTGAATGATGCTGATTTAATGATTAAGCTTATTGACAAAATCGGATTAATTAAAGCTCTTGATGAATTTGACGGGGTTTACGCGGCATGTTATATTAATAAAAATAAGGCTTATTTGTTTCGCGACAAAATCGGGGAAAAGCCTTTATGGTTCAGCCCTAAAAAATTTTGCTTTGCGAGCGAAAAAAAGGCATTGGATGCGCAGGGCATTAAATGCGCTGTTGAGCTTAATCCGAGAAACGTGCTGACATATGATTTGAAAACCAAAAAAATAATCTTAAAATACTTGGGCTTTATTGAAACCAAGAAAGTCAAAAGCAATGATTGGGCTGAAAGCGTTTCAAACGCCTTGATTGAAAGCGTAAAAAAAATGATTCCTGAAAATGCTAAAATCGGCGTTTTGTTTTCCGGAGGCATTGATTCAACTATTGTGGCAACGATTTTGAAAAAAATGGGCAAAGATTTCGTTTGCTATTCTTCGGGCTTGAAAAAAAGCGCGGATGTTTTATTCGCAATCAAAACTGCAAAAAATCATGGTTTTAAACTTAAGGTTTCAGAATTCAGCGAAGAGTCTGTTAAAAAAGATTTGCCTAAAATTTGCGAAATAATTGAGTCAAGCAACGCTGTAAAAGCAGGTGTTTCCATTCCGTTTTTTTACGCATGCAAAGCCGCGCAAAAAGACGGGGTGAAAGTGATTTTTTCAGGGCTTGGAAGCGAGGAAATCTTTGCAGGATATAAAAGATTTGAAGGCTCAAGCAGCATTGCTGATGAATCAATTCATGGCTTAAAGCAATTGTATGAACGGGATTTATACAGGGATGACTGCTTAACAATGCATCACTGCATGGAATTAAGGTTGCCTTTTTTGGATTATGAATTGATTAATCTTGCTTTAAGCATTCCTGATGAATTAAAGATCAATGATTCTGGCAAAAAAATAATCCTTAGATGCGCTGGAAAAATCCTGGGCATTCATGAATCAGTTCTTGAAAGGAAAAAAGTTGCTGCGCAATACGGCAGCAATAGCGACAAGGTGCTGAAAAAGATTAGCAAAGGCTTTGCTGGAAAATCCGCTTATCTTAGAAGCGTTTATTCTCCTGACAATTTAAGATTGGGAGCCCTTTATAGCGGAGGAAAAGACAGCAACTTGGCAGTTCACATAATGAATAACCAAAATTATAAGGTGTCTTGCCTAATCACAATGCTCAATAGGGAAGAATACAGCTACATGTTCCAAAAGGCTGACAAAAAAATCGTGGAGCTTCAAAGCAAAGCCCTGGATATTCCTGTTATTTTCGGCAAAACCAAAGGAATAAAGGAGGAAGAATTAAAAGACTTAAAAAAGCTCATCAAAAAAGCAAGGGATGAATACTGCCTTGATGGAATAATAACTGGAGCAATTTTCAGCGCTTATCAGAGAAGCAGGATTTTTGAAATATGCGAAGAATTGAATCTTAAAATTTTCAGCCCTTTGTGGCACAAAAGCCAGGAAGCTGAAATCAGTGAATTGCTTAAATCTGGCTTTGAATTCATAATTGTCAAGGTTGCTGCGTTGGGGCTGGATGATTCCTGGCTTGGCAGAATAATTGAAAAGAATGATGCTGAAAAATTAATCAAATTAAACAAGAAATGGGGCGTGAATGTTGCAGGCGAAGGAGGGGAGTATGAAACAATAGTTTTAAACTGCCCTTTGTTTAAAAAGAAAATAAAAATCACTGGCGCAAGCATTGTTAAAGAGGATGAAAACACTGCATTTTACAATATTAAAAAAGCGGAATTATCAGAAAAATAAACAATTAAAAGCGATACTTATTTAAATTAAATGATTTATTTAAATACTCAATATGTGCGCCTGCGATATAAATGAATTTAATATGAGCAAAATGGGCAAATCAAGCTTCATGATTTATTTTAATTCTTCAATTAATTGCATTTTAAAAGAGCTTGAGAAAAATAGCTGGCGGGGCATTAACACAAAAAATAAGTATTTCGAATTAAAAAAAGAGTATAATAAAGTAAAAGATTATTGGGTTCCAAAACTGCTTCCGGGAACAAATGTTGATAAGGCTTTGCAAATATACAAAAAAGAATCAGAATCAGCTTTAAAGCTTGAAGAGGTTTTATTCCATGCAGAAAAAGCTCTTGATTTAAAATACGACAAAGTTCCTGACATGAATCTTGATGTTTTTGTCGGCGGAGCAATGAGCCTTGTTTTTCATGCAATGGGCGCCAGCATGATTATTGCAGGAATTGGTGCGCCAAGCGTTCTGGAAATATTGGGGGGAATAAGCTTTATGTATTCAGGCGCAATGCTTACTGCCTGGAGAATAGATTCGCATAAAAACCATGACTGCAAGCTTAACGCGCATTTATCAAAAATTGAAGCATACTTGGAGAACGACGCAAAAAGAATAATTGAATCTTGCGAATAATTTTTTTTAGCAGTCATTAAAGCAGTTAATGTTTAGTTCTTCCCCGCTGCATTCAAGGTAGCATTCCTGGATTTCATCATCATTAGTGCAGATAAAATCGCATATTTTGTAAAACTTTTCGCCCGAACAAGAATCATAGCAATCATAAAAACTCCCTAAAAAAGGGCATTCTAAAGCGCATGCAGGGTTTTTTCCGTCAAAAAATCCGCAAACATTGCTGCATGAATCATAATAAGGAACAGGAATTATTCTTCCGCTCGTCTTTGAGCCGAAATAATCATCAATAGTCCATGACTTGCCTGTTTGCCCCAAATCATCAACATTGGGCGTGTAAGCGCTTAATAAATCAGCAGTGTTATCATTATCCCAAACTGTTGCTTCCCAATCATTCTCATCAACATAAGTTGCTATAGTATTGCTGCCTTGGATTAAAATGTTCGTTGCATCATAAATAACCCATTCATCATTCAAGTACACTTCTGCCCAGTAATGCTCAGGAGTTTCTCTCATAATCTGCCTTAATAATTCATAAGAATAATCCATGCCTTTGCTTCTTAATTTAACCATTAAATCATCATATTCCTCCATTCCCAATCCCGTAGCATATTCCAATAAGGATGCGTCTTTATCGCTTGGCTTGGTTATTGAGTTAGAAACCCTGCAAGTCAAGCCATAATAATCAGCTATTGAGCAATAAATCAAAGCGAAATCAATGCATATGCCATAAATTCTTCCATTAAGCGTTTTTTCCCTTATTATTTCATTGCTTGGATATAATCCTGGAAAAGCGTAATTCCAGCGAATAGAATATGAGGAATCAGGCTTTGACGCGTCGTAATCCATATTGTTTACTTGCCAGTCCTTTATGCATTGGGCTATTTCTTGTTTTTCTCCTTCGCAATCAACGCCCAGCAAAGCAACATCTTGGGAGGTGAATCTTGAAATGGGTGAAGTAAAACTTAATGATAATAGCTCATTGGAATCATTTAGTTCTGAAATGCTTTCTCCCAACAAGTTATTTGCCCCTTGGGTTAAATCCTCTTCTTGAACACCTGAACTGCTGTCAAATGCGGGAGCATCTTGTTCAATAATCGTGCATCCTGATAAAAAAATTGCAAGCAATAATAATACAAATCTTTTTTTCACAATTCAATAAAAATTTCCCAACATTAAAAAACTTATGCTGCTTAAAAAAATAAAAGTTTATAACTAATCAGCTCCTTAATAATTAATCATGGTTGCTAAAAAAAAAGCTGCAAAAAAAAAGAAATAAATTTGAATAATCATCGCATTTTTTTGCGCGCGGATTCATTCAATGCGCTCAAACAAAAAAATTTTTTTTATTTCTTTTTATTTTCATTACGCCTGTTGGGTGGGCAAAAATCGCCCTAAAAAAAAGGTTTATAAATCCTAAAATCCCCGGTTATTTTATGGCTAATACTTTGGCAAAAATCAATATGTGCCAAAAAATTTCAAAGCTTGGAAAAATAAGCAATTTTTTCTATTTGTTTGCTTTAATCATAATTATTCTTGCCAAATTCCAGAATTAAGGCGTCTTGAAAACTTTTATAAATTTTGGGCAAGTAAATATGTATTCATGGCAAAGAAGGATGGATTAAAAAAAGCTCTTTTTTCAGATAATGTTTCGGATTTGTTTATGGATGGCGCTAAAATAACGCTTTTAGTAATGATTGTTTCAATTATTACAATGTGGCTGGTTGCAATATTTACGCTCCAAATTGCAACAATAAATATGGGTTTAATCATTATTGTAAGCACAGGAATAGCTATTTCATTCGGGACATTAAAAGTGTATGATGCAACAATGATGCAATTAAGAAAATGAATCATTAAAATTTAGGCAGTCCTTGAATTTTAATTGATTTTTATGCTTTTATTTTCAATTTATTCAGTTGTTTTTCCGTCAAATTCTTCATGCAAAGCCTCAGCTTCAGCCTTTGTTTTCATAACAACTTTGTCCTGGTGCTCTGGGGGCGAATAAATCGTGTAAAGCTTTAAATCCTTATCTTTAGAGGTGTTAATTACATTATGGTTTGCTCCGCAAGGAACAATCACTGCGCTTCCATCACTCACTTCATATTCATTGTTATCAATTATTACTTTTCCCTCTCCTTCCTCAAACCTGAAGAACTGGTCAATGTCATTGTGAACTTCCATTCCAATTTCTTCGCCAGGCTTTAGGTTCATCAAGACTAATTGGCTTTTCTTTCCAGTGTAAAGCACTTTCCTGAAATTATTGTTATCCAAAGTGTCTTTTTCTATGTTTGAATTAAATCCTTTCATAAAAAAATATATTTTCTCACTGCTTATAAAAATTTGCCTGAAGGAAAGTTTTTTATACTTAAAAGCTTAACAAAGCCTTTATCATGCTTTCAAGGGAGAATGTTGAAATTATGGCTGTTGGCCGAACTTTTTATTACTGCGTGCCTATTCCTAAAAAAGTGATAAATTCTTGCCCAATGCCTGACAATGTTAATTTTGAGGCAATTGATTGCTCTTTCAAGAAATCCATTGCTCCGAGTTATTTCAAAGCAGCGGTTAATTATGAGCTGGATTACCGGGAAAGCATCTATAAAACAATTATCCGTGAATACTCTGAAGATATTGAGTGGTTTGAAATGATTCATTTATTATTCAAGAGATTAAGCATTAATCCGGACATTTTTCATGGAAGGGCGAGAACAATAGAAAATTGCCTGGATTCATTTGAACAAGAGATTGAAAAATCCGGCTTGGAAGATGCGGGGCAAAAATTTATCAGCATGTTCGCCCAAAAAAGGGATGCCTATTTCAGCATTGATTACTTTTTCAATGACAAAAAAACTTATTTTAAAAGCGTTTCGCAAAGATATAAGGAAGAGTTTGAAAAGTGGAGCAAGCATAGGATTGGAAGAGTCATTAATCCTGCTCAAAAAACCGGGCTCATTAAAGATGAAAATCTCAGGGAAAAGATTAACCTTTTTTGCATATGCCCTGATTTAAGCGATTTCAGAAACACTTTAATAGTTGCTGACTGCCCGAGATTGGCATTCTCATTAAACAATGTTGACTTTGAAAAATATTTCCCTGATTTGGCTTATTATAATTACGGCAGGCCTTTTGAGGATTTATTCAGCGCAGTTTTAGGAAAAGAATTGGCTCTTTCATATTTGAATGAATTGAGCAAGAATTTAGAATAATCATTATAAAAATAAAAAAATAAGGAATTTAATTTAGAATCAGCATTAGAATTTCTTTTGATTTTGTATTCGCCTTAAATCATTCCTTATCTTTTTTTTGAAATTTTTTTAAGCTTTTTTACTTTTGAAGCCTTTGATTTCGCGCTTTTAGCTCTTTGCTTTGGAGCTTTTGATATTTTTTTTGATGCGGGCTTTCTTGCAACAACTTTTTTTGCAACTTTTTTCTTAACTGCAGGCTTTCTTGCAACAACTTTCTTTGGCGCAGGCTTTCTTTTCACTGCTTTTTTTTTAATCATTTTATCACATTAACTATTTTTTTCATTTAATTGCTTAAATGAAATGATTAATTATTAGCCTTTGATTCTATATAAATATTTTCTTTGATAAAAATTAAAATAATAAAAAATTAATTAAGGTGATGAATAAAAAAATTAATTAAAATAATAAAAAATTAATTAAGGCAATTAAAAAAAATTTAAGAAAAATGATTATGGTTGCGCTCCAAGCAAGACTCGAACTTGCGACCTACAGATTAACAGTCTGTCGCTCTACCTGCTGAGCTATTGGAGCAATCTGTTTACAAATAATAATTGGCGTTTTTGGTTTTTTAAAAGTTTTTGCTTTATTCTATCCAGTCCCTGTTTTGTATTTTTTCAGGCAAGTAAGTTCTGCTCATGAAGTCCAGTCCTTTTCCAATCAACGCGTCCTGCTCTATTTTGTTTGAGAATTTAACTAATTCCTTGAATTCTTTTTGCCATTCCTTTTTTTCCTTGAACCAGTCATAATTGGAGATTTCATTTATTCTTTTATAGTCTCCTTTGTTCATAGGGATTAAGTGCTCTTTTGGAATCTTGTATTTTTCCACGTCGCTCATTTTGAATCCCAAGAATTTCGCGTCTGGCACTGCCGCGTTTTCGCTGAAATGAGCTAAGTTAATGCTTCCCTGCTTGTAAACTGAGTAAATATAGTATCCCCATATGTCCATATCTGTGAATATGTATACTGGCAAATCAAGTTCCCTGTGAAGCCTTGCAAGCATTCTTCTGTCCCCCCTTGCTGGCTGCCCTTTTCCTGTTAGTATTAAGCACTTGTTTTTTTTCCAGAACTTGTCATGGTTTAGAGTGCTCCATGTCTGCGCCTTTTCCACTACAAGTATTGATTCTGCTTTGCAGTCAATGAAATCAATTGTTCCTTTTTCTACAATGCTTGGTATTCCGTATCCGCTGCTTCCAAGCCTTGAGCAGTCAATTTCGTCTCCGCTGTCCATTAATTTTATGTCTCCTGCAAGTATTCCTTTGCGCTCTGCTTCCACTCCCATTTCTTCCCTTAAGCATTTGAGCACTCCCTCTATGTCTTCAACTATTGGGTCGCATTCTTTCTGCAAATCAAATGTGTTTTCTTTTGTTCCCTGTATCCCTCCTTTTGACATGTAAAATAATTGCCTTAAACCAACTGCGCTTCCCCTTTCAAGCACTTCCCTTAATTTGCTTGCAACAAGCATTGTCTGCATAAAGCTCTTGGCTTGCGCTAAATTGAAATAGCTTCTTTCGCTTGTAGAATTCCCCAATCTTAACAGCCTTGCTTTCTCATCAAAATAAACATTGCTTAAAGTCCTTACTGGAATATTCACTGAAGGGTTTTGGAATTCTTTTAATTGTATTATTGCATTGTTTCCTATATTAACTAATTTATCAACCAATTCCTTGTTTTTTTGAATCTTTAGATTAATCT
Organism: Candidatus Nanoarchaeia archaeon; assembly: GCA_028710615.1. Lineage (GTDB taxonomy): Archaea > Nanobdellota > Nanobdellia > Tiddalikarchaeales > Tiddalikarchaeaceae > JAQTTT01. Next base: position 792 of record JAQTTT010000018.1, on the reverse strand, counting down.
GCTCTTTATCCTTCATTCTTCATCACTCTCTTCCTCTTCAGCCTTTGCTTTGACTGTTGCTTTTGCCTCTTCTTTAAGCATTTCCTCTTTCTTTTTTAACACGTCGCCGTATTTTTTTTCCAAAACATCATTCATTAATTTTTTTATCTCTTTTTCGTCTTTTCTTGAAAGCATTGCAAGCGATGAAGCCAAAACTTCGCTGTATTTTATGAAAGTGTTTATTCTTTGGCCTTCCCTTTTTATTTTCATTTTTCTTTTTATAAAAACTCCCAATTGCCTTGCGCATTCCTGCAATGCGAGCTTGATTTCTTTTATTATTATTGGGTAATTCGCAACTGCTGCCTTGCTTTCGCTTGTGAATGGCACCCATACACTGCAAACATGCACCAATATTATGATTGGAGCATTGGGGGCGTGGCTTCCTGAATTCTTTGGTATGCCGTAGCGTTTCCAATCCATTTCATTAACTGAAATTGTTATTGCGCATGCTCCGCTTTCATATAATAATGGAACCTTGTTTGCAACCCTTAATACTTGCGCATTGCCTTCTGGAATGTTTCCTCCATAAGCCAGGGCTGCTTCAACTTGGAAAGGGTATCCCCTGTAAACATTCGGAGGCCTTGTTGTTGCTGCTATGTATTCAGGGTTGTATTCAACTTTCAGGCTTTTTTCTATTGCTCCCCTGCCAACAGGGCTTAAGCAATCTGTTGGAGGCCTTTGCAAATCCGCTTTTTGCAGGGCTTTTATTAATTCAACTGCCTCTTCATCCTTTATGCTGTCAGGCCTTCTTTT
>JAQTTT010000017.1:12687-15428 GCA_028710615.1 Candidatus Nanoarchaeia archaeon | reverse complement strand
ACATTGCTTGGAGTTACTGGCTCAGGCAAAACTTTCACTATCGCGAATGTGATTAACGCAGTTAATAAGCCGGTTCTGGTTTTGTCGCATAATAAAACCTTGGCTGCGCAACTTTATAATGAATTCAAGGAATTTTTTCCGAACAATCGGGTTGAGTATTTCATTTCATATTATGATTATTATCAGCCAGAATCTTATTTGCCTGCGCAGGACAAATACATTGAAAAAGATGCTTTGATTAATCCCAGAATTGAGCAATACAGGTTAAGCGCCACTGCTTCTTTAATGTCTGGGCAGGATACCATTGTTGTTGCAAGCGTTTCATGCATTTACGGATTGGGCAATCCGAAAAATTTCTTGAGCTTGGGATTTGAATTGCGCGCTGGAAAAAAAATCAAGAGGGATGAAGTTATTAAAAAATTAGTTAACATGCTTTATGAAAGGAATCAGATTGAATTGGTAAGCGGAAGGTTCAGGGTGACTGGAAACATTATTGATGTTGTTTTAAGCTACATGGATGATGTTATCAGGATAGAATTTGAAGGGGACATGGTTGAAAGCATTAAGCAATTGGATAAAAACACTCTTGATTTAGTTGCTGAGCGCAAATATTTTTACTTTTTTCCTGCAAAGCATTTTGTAAGCACTGAAGAAGAAAACAAAAACGCCATTAAAACTATTTTAAAAGAGTTGGATGAGACTCTTCCATTAATGAATGATTTGGAAGCTCACAGGCTAAGGCAAAGAGTTTTGTATGATGTTGAAATGATTAAAGAGACTGGCACTTGCAAGGGCATTGAGAATTATTCAAGGCATTTTGACGCAAGAAAAAAAGGCGAGAAGCCGTATTGCTTGTTGGATTATTTTCCAAAGGATTTTTTATTGATTATTGATGAAAGCCATCAATCATTGCCTCAATTAAACGGCATGTATAAAGGGGATTATGCGCGCAAGAAAAATTTGATTGATTACGGTTTTAGATTGCCAAGCGCTTATGACAACAGGCCTTTAAAATTCAATGAGTTTGAGGATTACATGAATAACGTTATTTTTGTTTCCGCCACTCCAGCAGATTACGAGCTAAATAAATCTGGGGGCGTTGTTGAGCAAATAATCCGTCCAACAGGATTAATTGACCCTGAAGTGATTGTTAAGCCCATTAATAATCAGGTGAATGATTTATTGGAGCAGATTAATTTCACTATTAAGAAAGGGTACAGGTGCTTAGTGACTACTTTGACCAAGAAATTGGCTGAGGAATTGACTGAGTTCTTGGCTAAGAAAAAGATTAAGGCAAGGTATTTGCATTCAGAAATTGGAACTTTGGACAGGACTGAAATAATCCGGCAATTACGGGCCAAAGAATTTGATGTATTAGTTGGAATTAATTTGCTGCGTGAAGGTTTGGATTTGCCTGAAGTGGGTTTTATTGGAATACTTGATGCTGATAAGGAGGGTTTTTTAAGGGATGCAAAAAGCTTGATTCAAATCATTGGAAGGGCAGCGAGGAACAGCGAATCTTATGTAATATTATATGCGGATAAAATGACTGATTCAATTAAAAAAGCGGTGTCTGAAACAAGCAGGAGAAGGGAAATGCAAATAGCATATAATAAAAAAAACAATATTACTCCAAAAACAATTATTAAGCCTGTTAAAGCCAAGGAAAGGGAGATTGCGGATGTTAAGCATATCCCTAAATCTGATATTCCCGCAATTATTGAAAATCTTCAATTGGAAATGGATGCCTTGGTTGAAGAATTGAATTTTGAGAAAGCCATAATATTAAGGGATAAGATTAATGAATTGAAAAAAAGATTATAAATAATTGGTTAATATTTTATTAGTATGAAAGACTGGGAGAGAGCTGTTAATGAGTTCTTGAAAAATTATAGGAATAAGGATTATGTTATTGGCGCTGTTGCTTGCGGAAGCTACATCACAGGCAATCCTAGCAAGCATTCAGATATTGACTTAAGAATAATCTTGAAAAACAGCATTAATTGGAGGGAGAGGGGCAATAAGATGATTAATGGATTCTTGGTTGAGTATTTCATGAATCCTGTTAAGCAGGAATTGAAGTATTTTAAAGATGATTACGCTGACAGAAAAAGGGTGGATGCCCATATGTATTCCACTGGCAAGGTTTTGTTTGACAAAACAGGTGATGTTAAAAAAATTATTAAAGTTGCAAAAAAATTCAATGTTAAAAATTTCAAAAAAGCAACTGGATTTAAGAAAGAGATTTCAAAATACGCTTTATGGGATATGCTTGATAATTTAGAGGAAATTTATGAAAAAAATGGCAGAGAGTTCTATTTTGTTTATTATAATTTTTTGAGCAATATTTTCTATAATTATTCTCAGTTCATGGGGTATGAAAATATTGGATGCCATAAATTGCTGAGGTTTTTGACTGATAAAAAAGATATGGTTAAATACGGGCTTTTCAGTTTTCCTGATAAAGCATTCATTAAAGTATTTTTGAAATGCTTTGATTTATCTGAAAAGAATACAATGATGGATTATTACAGGGAAGTAAGCAATTATGTTCTGAAAAAAATGGGATTTGCAGGAATTAATGGCTGGAAATTAAGATCTAAAATTAAATGAGGCAAAACCTTTATAAATATCTGTGTTCCATTATTGTATTACTATTAATTCATGAGAGATAACCCGTTCCTATGGGCAATATTGATAGGTTAATAGGCGATTTAAAGCTATTGTGAGGTATGCTAAAA
>JAQTTT010000017.1:6547-12587 GCA_028710615.1 Candidatus Nanoarchaeia archaeon | reverse complement strand
GCAAAACCTTTATAAATATCTGTGTTCCATTATTGTATTACTATTAATTCATGAGAGATAACCCGTTCCTATGGGCAATATTGATAGGTTAATAGGCGATTTAAAGCTATTGTGAGGTATGCTAAAAATGATTTTGGCATATTGATTGCGATGCTTTACTATCATGCTTAAAAAAGCGGGAAATGATGGTAGCGTCTATTGCATAGGAGTGGAGATTTAAAGAGAGAAAAAACTAAAGAGTATTTGTTCTAAAAAGTAAGTTTGAATTCTCAAAAAGAGAAAGAGCTTTTTTAAAGAAGGTGAATACGCTGTTAGGTGGATGACTTGGCTCATAAGCTGATGAAGGGCGTACCAAGTTGCGATAAGCCCAGGGTAGGCGCATGGAGCCGTTGATCCTGGGATTCCTGAATGCGAGACGTAATCTATACGATTATTAAGCATCTGGCTTAAGAGTAACGCGGGGAATCAAATCATTCTAGTACCCGCAGGAAAAGAAACTAAATAAGGATGTCCTTAGTAAGGTCGACTGAAAAGGATGCAGAACAAAGTGAATCAGCATAGGCGACTATTGCTGAGATGTGCTGTTGTTGGAGTAAAGCCATCTGACTAATCTATTTACTTAAACTCGGCTGGAAAGCCGGACCATAGAGGGTGATAGTCCCGTAAAGAAGGATTGATTAGTTAGTATTTATTTCCAGAGTACCAAGGGTCGGAATTCCTTTGGGAAGTCGGGAGTCAGAAACTTCCAATTCTAAACACTCTATGAGACCGATAGCAAACAAGTACCATGAGGGAAAGTTGAAAAGAACTCGACACAAAGAGAGTTAAAAGAACCTGAAACCTAACAGTTACGGTAAGTTGCGGCGTTTTCGGCGTTGCAACGTTCCTTTTGGATAAAGAGGCAAAGAGTTTATGGTAGTAGCGAGGTTAAGCGCGTTAGCGCGAAGCCGCAGGGAAACCGATATGCCCGCAATTTATGAGGGGCGGGGTGTGAATAGCGCCCGGAGTTACTGCTGTAAGACCCGAAGCCGAGCGAGCTATTCTTGGACAGACTGAAGCGGACATTCCAGTTCGTGGAGGGTCAAAGGGGTATTGCGTGCATGCATTCCCAAGAGCTGAGAATAGGAGTGAAATGCTAATCGTGCTTGGCAATAGCTGGTTCCTCCCAAATTTGGCCTTAGTCAAGCCTTTTTGGAGATAGTTATGGGGGTAAAGATACTGATTCGAGATTTAGGGGGATTTTTATCCTTCGGTCTTGAGTCAAACTCAGAATACCATAACGTCGTAGATGAAAGGAGTCGGGGTATACGGGTAAACCATATATCCGCGAGGGGAACAACCCAGACTGAAGTTAAGGTCCCTAAATGCAAGTTAAGTGCAAGCAAAGTTGTTAATAACCACAGACAGAAGGAAGGTAGGCTTAGGAGTAGCCATCCTATAATAAGTGTTTAACAACTTACCTTTCGAGGTTATTTGCGCTGCAAATGGACGGGGCTAAACATTGCTACCGAGACTTCAGCAAACAGCCAGTAAGGCTGTTTTGGTTAGGGAGGTGACCTGGGTGGACAGAAGCATGAACGTGAGTTTGTGTGGACCGCCTTGGGTTTAAGGATTTTGCTGCTAGTATTCATCGAAGTGTGATGAGAATTCACATGGCCGTAAGGGCAAGGGTTTCTTCGCACTGTTTTTCAGCGAAGAGTTAGTCGATCCTAATCCACTGCTTAACTGCATTAGTGGAGAAAGGGAAACAAGTTAATATTCTTGTACTAATTGGATACGTACGGTAACGTAAGGGGAACAAGAGACGCTTCAGGGTAGGCTTTGCAACATTGTCTTGTTGTCTAATAAGCATAGGTCCGCGGAGTCTTGTAATGAGGAGAAGCGGATTAAAGCTTAGAATGGCCCGTGTACGCGGGTTAAGCTAATCCCCGGAGCCCATGAAAATCTTGTTTTCAAGGATTCCAATTATTCGTACCCAGAACCAACACAGGTGCCCCTAGGTGAGAAGCCTAAGGCCTATAGGGAACAAGCAAGCCCAGGGAACTCGGCAAAATAGCCCTGTAACTTCGGGAGAAAGGGTCTCAGCGCTTGAAGCCGCATGGCTGCGAGTGCTGGGTGCAATAACAAGGGGAATTGGACTGTTTAATTAAGACATAGCTGATTGCAAATCGGAAACGACTAGTATAATCGGCGACGCCTGTCCAGTGCCAGTATCTGAACATCCGGTTCAACGGATTTAAGGGCTGGTTAACGACGGAGGTAACTATGACCTTCTTATGGTAGCGCAATGCCTTGCCAATTAATTGTTGGCTTTGCCAATGGCGTAACGAGATTCCTGCTGTCCCGGGCTTGAACCCTGAGAACTTACTTTACCGGTGCAGAAGCCGGTGACCCTCAGTGGGATGTGAAGACCCTAGGAACTTTACTGCAGCCTGTAGCTGTGCTATTAGTTGGGGATTATAGAGTAGTCAGGAGACATCGAAGCATTGCCGTCAGACGGTGTGGAGTCAACAATGTAACACTGACATTTTCAATTGGTAGCACTTTACTTAATAATTATTTATTGAGGACACCTATTGGTAGGCAGTTCAGCTGGGGTGGCATTCCGACGACAAAATATCATCGGAGACCAAAGTTCAGCTCATTCGGGTCAGAACTCCGAAGTAGAGTACAAATGCAAAAGCTGGATTGACAGGAATCTGCAAAGCAAGGATTCCTGCTACGAAAGTATGGATTAGCGATCCCCCATGCTCTTTTTCTGAGAGCTGGGGCTGACAGAAAAGCTACCCTAGGGATAACAGAGTGGTTCCGTCCAATAGTTCGAATTGACGACGGAGTTTGCTTCATCGATGTCGGCTCTTCCTATCCTGGCCGTGCACAAGCGGCCAAGGGTGCGGGTGCTAACCGATTAAAAGGGATCGTGAGCTGGGTTAAGAACGAGGTGACTCAGTTCGGTTAATATCTACTGAGGGTGCTCTGTGTCTGAGTGGAAGGATGATTAAGTACGAAAGGAACGATCATTCGAGGCCTCTGGTGTACCAGTTATCTGACAAGGTAACGCTGGGCAGCTACGCCTTAAGGGATAAAATCTGAAAGCATCTAAGATTGAAGCCCGCCGCGAAACGAGACACAGTCCGAGACCTCCCGTAAATGACGGGTTCGATAGAAACGGGGTGTAAGTGCCAAGGCAACGAGGCATTCAGCCTGCGTTTACTAACAGGTCAAAACCTTCAAAAGTTTCTTACTTTCAAACTTAGCGGTCTAGAACAAAGACTACAATAAATCTTCACTCTTATTACAATAAGCGCTGCAATTATTTTCCGCTTTTTTTTAATTTTTTTTTATAATATTGCAAATAAATAAAGTTTTAAAGTTTCAGCCCCTTTTGTTTTAAAAATGAATAATAAAATAATATTCGCATTATTTGCAATAATCATTATTAGCGGCTGCAGCCAAAAAGAAAATAATGATTCAATAATTAACAGGTATGATTTGATTCCTTCTAATGCAACTAAGATGACTCCTGAAACTGACATCCATCCCCCAATTTTACATACTGATGATTTTGAAAACCCTGTTCCTTTGCCTTTCCCTGTTAATACTGCTGGCGGAGAAGACAGCCCATTTTACTACAACGGCTCTTTGTATTATTTTTTTACGCCCATAGTGAATCAGCCTTTAAGTGTTCAATTAACTGATGGAGCAACAGGAATTTACATTACCCATAAGAATGGCACAGGCTGGACTGAGCCTGTAAAATTGGCATTGAATGAGCCTGGAAAATTAAGCCTTGATGGCTGCGAGTTCGTGATTAATAATACTTTATGGTTTTGCAGCGCAAGGGAAGGATATACTGGATTGCATTGGTTTACTTCAGAGATTATAAATGATGCTGCCATGCCTGCTAAGCTTGTTCCTTTCCCTGATTCTTACGAGGTTGGCGAGTTGCACATTCATGGCAACCAATTATATTTCCATTCAACTCGGCCTGGAGGCAAAGGGGATTATGATATTTGGATAAGCACTTTTGCTGATAATGAATGGGGCGAGCCTGTGAATGTTGAAGCTGTTAATAGTGAAGTCACTGATGGCTGGCCGTATATTAGCAGTGATGGTTTAGAGTTATGGTTTCTAAGATGGTACATGGGCACTCCTGCAGTTATGAAAAGCGTTTGGAATGGCACTGCTTGGGGCGAGCCTGAATTAATAGTTTCGCAATTCGCCGGAGAGCCAACGTTTGATGAGGAAGGCAACTTATACTTCATTCATCATTATTATAATAATAGCGTTATGATTGAGGCTGACATCTACGTTGCTTACAAGAGATGAAAACCTTTATTAAAAGAATAAATCCTATATTATTCTTTAGGAAGCTGTTGATTATGGCTGGCTTAAAGAAGCTGATTCACGCTTTATCATTTAAGGTGAGGAACTTCTGCCCACTGAAATCATGCTTTGCTTGCAAGCTTAAGGCTTGCCTGCTTAAAAAGTAATTAGCAGAAACGTCCAGCGCTTTTGGGCGTAAAATGATGGCTTTGCCTGATATTTCATTTGCGCTGTTGGAATAATGATTGCTTTGGCATTTGAGGTGCAAGCACTTTTTGTGCGCTTAGTAGAATATCAGCTTTGCCCAACCATTGATTCATTTTTAATGGGGGCTAAACAAAAGGCAGGGTATTCTTTTCGCCCGCCATTTAAGGCTTCCTAAAATTTTTTTTATCTTCCTTTAATACAACAGTTCTTCCAATCTTTTTCACAATTATTCCAGGCAAATCATTAGTTTCAAACTCTTTTTTCAAAAACTTGACTTTAATCATTCCATGAATCTTTAATGCTTTTATTAAGTGCTCTTTGTCAGCTCCTTTTTTTCCTATTTGAAAAACAGGCAGATTACTTGCTTGCATATTTAAACCTCTTGATTGATTTGCATTCCTTGCACGTTACATATCTTATTTTGTTGCTTAATCTTACTGTGCAGTTCTTTCCGGGAACAAGGTATTCTCCGCATCCTTTGCAAATCCATTGCTTGTATTTCCTTGGTATTGGCAATCCTATTTTTTCGCTTATCTTCTTAGCCAGGTAAGTGTACCTTTTAGCTTTTTTCGGGTAAGTTTTGCACATATTCATAAGTATTTCAATCCTTTCCAAGCCAATAATTTCGTATTCTTTCATTGTTAATTAAATATTCTTTTTTTTATTATAAACTTAATCAATTAAAAAAAATTTCAAGTTTATTTTCACAATCAATGAATGCGGGTTTTATTTCAAAACAGTTTCAATAGAATCAGCCAAGAAATTCGCGAATTCATGTTTATATCTTATACTCTTTTTGCAGACAGGACTTAGTGTAGAAACAGATATGTATTGCGAATCATATTCTGCTTTCTGGACAATAAATTCTTTTATTTTTGGCCTTAACAAGTCCACTATTTTTGTTCCAAAACTTCCTCTTCCGCTCACATTAATGTTTCCGTCAGCTGTTCCATAAATCAAGGAATTCTTAAAATATTCGCTTTCTTTTATGGCTTTGGTTAAATTATTCATTTTTTCTTCATCTGAAGATGATTCCAATTCAAATTTCAATGCCATGATGTCGCTGTCATACGGGTCTGCAGGGTAGCCTCCGCAAGCTTCTCCTCTTGCTATAGCCCATTTTTTTCCATTTATTTCAAACAAGCCAGCAAATTCATAACCCATGTATCCAATTCTTTGCCTGTGATAATCAGAATCATTTGCGATTTCTGCCAAAACTTTTTTACTAAAAACAATTTTTTCTGGATTATGTCTTTCATTAAGAAGTAAATATGTTTGTTTAAGCAAGTCTCTTACACTCAATGCTTCAGAAGTATTTCTCATGGCTTTTGGTATTAATACTAATTATTTAAATGTTTTTATTAAAGTATAAAAAAATTAATCAGTTAATTTTTTAAACCTCTCCTTTTCTATAATATATTATTGCATCGGTCGTATAGCGGTAGTATCTCAGCCTTCCAAGCTGATGACCTGGGTTCGATTCCCAGCCGATGCAAATATCAACATT
>JAQTTT010000017.1:0-6447 GCA_028710615.1 Candidatus Nanoarchaeia archaeon | reverse complement strand
GGCTCTTCAATGATTTCAGGAGGCTCTTGCTCTGAAGAGGCTTCTGAAAGCAGTTGTTGAATGAAAATCATTATTCTTGAATTATTTATTCCAAGATAAGAGACATTCACGTCATTTAATCCGTCATTATTTACATCAAATTCGTATGTTTCTCCTTTTTCCAATGTTGCTGTTAATTCCTCTGAAAATATTGATATTTTCACCCATTCAAAATCAAACTCATTGACTTTTAATGTGTGGTTTGTTTTATTTATTTCAAAAACAACTGAATCAATGGTTCTTAATCCATAAGTGTTTCCTGTTTTTGAAAAGTTTTCATCAGCATAATATGTTAGTGGTTGAAGAATCAGGCTGCTTGAAGGGGTTTCTTGCTCGTATTGTTCAATAATGGTTTCAATTGTGAAATCAATTCTTGATGAATTGAAATTGCCTGCTGAATCGTTTGCGTATGAAATGATGAAATTATTGCCTTCAGGAAAAACAAAGTAATCTGCTCCTCCATAAGTTATGTTTTGGGTTCCATTAAAAAACCATGTGCTTAAAAGATTTGAATCTGTTGCGCTAATATTGACAAATATTGTGCCATTAAAGTAAGTGTCATTTTCAGGGCTTATGATTAATATTTGCGGAGGAGTTGTGTCAACAAAAACGCTTGATTCATCTGTTGAGTCATAATAAATCAAATCAAGGTTGTCTGCAAATAATTCAAAGCTTATGAATCCATTGGTGTCAGACGCGTTTGCTTTAAAAGTTGCGTTGTAATGGTTTGAATCATTTAATATTGCGACTGCATTGGAAATTTCCTGGCCTCCTGAATGAAATATTGCTTGAGGATTGATTAATGGGCCTGTTGAATTAAAAAGCAGTATCACTGTGTCTTCGTTTGCAGCAAAAGAAGAGTTAAATGAATTATTTGAGAATATTGAAATATTTGTCAAGGAATATATCTGCTCTGTTTTTTCAATTGTAAAATTTCCATTAAGGGTGGAATTAATGCATAAAGGCTCTGTGTCGCAAACTTCAAGCATTAAGCTGTATTTTCCGTCAACAATTTCAGTTATATTCCAATAATAAAATGTTTCTTGTGTGACATTAAGCGTTTTATTGTATGTTTCATCTGAATTAAGCAATGAAACATTGTAAGTCAGCAAATCATTGTTTGGGTCAGTTGCTGGGTTCCAAGTTATATTAATATGCGTTTCATTGTATACTCCTCCAACAACTGGGTTTATGAAAGATGTTGGGTTTGGCGCAAGGTTTGGCAGGGGCGAGTAATAAAATTCCTGGGAAAAAGAATCTCCTGAATCAGGGATTATTGTTGCATTAACTCCGTCTATTATTACTTCTCTTCTTGCAATGTGTATGTGCGCGTCTGGGCAGCCATCCTGAATTATTGGAGCATTCCAAGTGTTTCCTCCTGACCTGTCAGCAGTGTACCACGCGTTTGAGATAGTGCAAAGGCTTAAAGGATGGTATCTTAAGTTCCATCCCCTGTTAATATTTGTTGAATCTTGGTATATTATTATCCAAAAATTGTCTGACACATCAATGCTTTTGTTGCCTATTGTTCCGTCAGGGTTTGTGCTTAAAGGAACAAGCATGTGTGAAGAATTTAATGAATGAGTGTGATCAAAATCATCATTTCTTGAAAATGTTGCAACTAATTCTGTGCTTGGCTTATTTCTCCAGTCGCTTTCAAAATAATCAATGCCTTGATCTTTTCCAACAATGTAAATAAATAAATCATTTGAATTTAAAAGATTGTTTGGAACTGCGTTAAATTCTATCCAAAAGCTCATGTTGTTCTGCATGCTGAAAGGGTTTGTGAAATTAAGCAAGTGATAATTCCTTCTCCAAACATTGTCATCCAATGGCTCATTATTCCAAGTGATTTCTGAGCCAGCAAACATTATTTCGGGATAAATGTAATCAGGGTAAATGGTTTCATATTTCCAGTAGCCCTTTTCAGAGTCATAAATCATGTCAAAGTAAAGGGTTTCGCTTGCGCATGAGCCATTCACATAATAGTCCCAGCAATCACTTCCATCCCCATTTATTCCTGATATTTCAAGAACTGCTGATGATATGAGTGATGAATTCGTGGCATTAACCATGTAAGAGGCAAATCTTGAGACGTCAAGCTCTGGAACAATTGACACTGAACTGATTGATGATGAGAATGCCAAAAAAAAAGCAAAAAATGCGGCAATTAAAAGCATTAATTTTAATTTCATTTAATTAAAAAAAGGTTTTGATTATTTATAAATATTAAGAGTAATTGAATGCTTAAAAAAAATTTATAAAAAGTTTTCAAGCCTCATGAATTTTCTTTTCTTTTTCTGTTTTTCTCTCAATTCTTCTTTTATTTTTTTTATTTCTTCTGTGAAGCCCATTAAGTCATAATATTCTTTTCTTGTAAAATGGCAGTTAAATAAGTGCTCAGCTGTTGAGCATGATACATAATTTTTCCTTCCTTCAAATAGTATTTTTTTGCTTGAGGCGCATAATTCCACCAAAGTTACAATCGTTTTTCCTGTGGCTGGGCTGCTTAAAGCGTCTTCAGCTATTAATCTTGCCTGGTAAATTGCTTCAAAAAAAGCCTCAATTTTATCATTTACTTGAAATGTTTTTTTCTCATCATAATCTAAATGGTGTTTTAATCCAAATCCATTGCTTTCTGCTCCATTGATTTTATAATACGCTGTGATTTCCATCAGCTTTCTGATAAAATCAATAGTTTAAATATTTTTTGCCTTAAAAACACTTAAAAAGAATTGAAATCTTATTAATTGCTATGAAAGTAAGGGACAGGCTTAAAATTGTTTTGAATTCCAAAAAAAAGATTTCTAATCCCTTGTTTATTGTGGGCTTTCAAGGCGTTGGAATGGTTGGCACTTTGGCTTCCCAGCACTTGGCTGATGCATTGAATTGCGAATTAATAGGGCATATTGAATCAGAATATTTGCCTCCCATTGCAATATTAAACAACAGCTCTTTGACTTATCCTATAAGGATTTATTATGAAAAAAAGAACAATATTATAATTATCAGCAGCGAGGTGCCTGTGAGCAGCGAGTTTGCTTTTGAAATGAGCCATGACTTGATGGATTTAATGAACCAGTTCAAGTCAAAAAAAATCATTGTTCTTGAAGGGTTAGTCACCAAGGCTGAGAATCCGAATCATTCAAAGATTTTTGGCGTGCCTACAAATGAGAAAATGAGCAAATACTTGAATGACAATAAAGTTAATATTATTAGCAATGGAGCAATATTGGGGGTTGCTGGAAGCGTATTATTATCCAGCGTTCAAAATGGTTTCTCTGGATATGCTTTAATGGCTGAGAGCCATATGAACCTGCCTGATGCTTCAGCAGCAAGCGCTATTATAAAAAAATTGTCCGAGATTTTAAATGTAAAAATTAACACCAAAGAATTGGACAAGAAAGGAATGGATATTGACAAGAAAGTCAAGGATATTATGTCCAGCTTGTCAAGGTTCAAAAAGGATGAAAATGATAATTCCAAAAGTCTTTACGGCTGAATAATAATGCTTTTAATTCTTGACTTGGATGGCACAATAATTGACAGCGAAGAAGCTCATTTTAACAGCTTCGTGAAAGCCATTAACAGGCATGGTTTTCCATTGAATTTATCGCAAAAAAAGCAGATAAAAAGCGAGTTCGGTAAATCCGGCAAAGAAATAATAAGGGGCGTGCTTATTAAGGCATTAGATGAAGAAATTGACGCAATTTCCAAAGATGTTAAGAAAATCAGCGTTAGTGAGGAATTTCACAATGTGAAATTCATTAATGGAGCTAAAGAATTCATTATTGATAATTATAAAAAGCATGACTTGGCTCTTGCAACGAATTCCTCAAAAATATTCACTGACAAAGCTGTTAAAGAATTAAAGCTTGCCAAATTCTTCAAAAAAATTGTCACAGCCAATGATGTTAAAAAAGCCAAGCCCCATCCAGATATGCTTGAATTAATAATAAAAGAATTAAAATATTCCAAAAAGGATTCAATTTTTATCGGGGACTCAGTTTTTGACTACTTGTCAGCCAAGAAAGCAGGCATCAGATTCATGGCAGTATTAGCCAAGAGCGATTACAAAAAAGAGCTGAAAAAAGTCGCTGAATGCTATAATGACTTGTCAGAAGTGAAGATTTAAATCTTCATTCTTTTTCCGCTTTAACAGTGTAATAGTAAATCTTGGCTTTTTTCCATGCACTCTGCTCAAGCCCTGCTTTCAAGCTTAATTCTTCCAAAAATTTTCTTTTGTCTTTTATTTGCTCCCACACTTGCGGAAGAAATGTTGAGCTTTTTCCGTTTCTTTCAAGTATTATTCCATAATTCTTTTTTATTTTGTTTAAAAGCTCGGTATGGTTCTTGTATTTTATTTGGGCTGGCTCGCTCAGAATTGAAACCTCAATCTTGACTTGCCCTAATTCCTCTTTTTTTAATGGAGGAAACCTGTAATCATTGAATGCCGCGTTTATTGCATTGTCCACAACATCCTGCCATAATGGCTTGCTTGCAATTAATGAGCCTATGCATCCCCTTAAGGTGTTGTTAATTGTCAGTGTTATAAAGCATGCTTTTTTTTCATAATATTTTTTTCTGTCTTCGCTGTTTGGCATGTATTTCTCGTTTTCAAAATATTTTTCTATTGCTTTTCTTGCAATCAAAGCCAATTCCATCATTATTTAAAACACTCCTTTTAATTTTTCTTTGCATTTTTTGCACTCATTTTTTTTCAAATAATTGATGATTTCATAATCCCTTTTTATAAGCAATTCTCTGCAATTGCTGCAATATGTTGAGCTGTCGCATTCAAGGTTTCCAAGATAAACATGCTTTAAATGCTTCTTGCACACTTTCAAAGCTTGCCTTAAAAAGCTTTCAGAAGTCATTGGGTTGCTCATTTCATAGCTTGGAAAATACCTTGACAAATGCAAAGGAATATTTTCATCAACGCTTTTGATGAATTCTGCGGATTTTTCAATTTCCTTAATTGAATCATTTAATCCTGGAATAATGAGCATTGTGATTTCAATCCATATTCCTGACTTTTTTGATAATTTAATGGTTTCAAGAACAGGCCCAAGCTTTGCCCTGCAAATCTCTTGGTAAAACCTTTCATTAAATGCTTTTAAATCAATGTTCATTGCGTCAATCAGGGAATGAATTTTTTTTAAAACTTCTTTTGAAATGTAGCCGTTCGTGACTAAGACATTTTTTAGCCCTTTGTTCTTGGCAATCTTCATTGCTTCCATCCAATACTCTATTGCAATAGCAGGTTCAGTGTAAGTGTAAGCAATGCTTTCGCAACCATTTTTCAAAGCTTCTTTGACTATTTTTTCAGGGCTCATAGTTATGCCCATTTCAGCATTATTTTCTTGCGAGATGCCATAATTTTGGCAAAAACTGCATTTGAAGTTGCATCCTATTGTTCCCACAGAATATGCTTTGCTTCCAGGCAAGAAATGGTATAACGGTTTTTTTTCTATGGGGTCAACATTTTGCGCAGCAACTTTATTGTAAACAGTTAAGAATAATTTTCCTTTAATGTTTTTCCTTACTCCGCAAATTCCGAAGTTGCCCGGCTTTATTATGCAGTAATGCTGGCAAGCTATGCACTTAACTGCATCCCCCTTAAATTGCTTGTAAAACAAGCATTCCTTGGCAGGCATAAGGTTTTATTAAGTGCCATTAAATTAAATAAGTTATGAATTGGCATCCTTCAAATAAAAAAGAGCTAAATGACTTCATTAAATCAGTTATGAGCAAAAAGAATGAAAAAATTAATGGAGTCATAGTTCCTCATGCAGGATATCAATACTCTGGCAAAATTGCTGCAAAAGCTTATTCTTATGCTCATGATTTCAAGAAAGCGATTATTTTCGGTCCCAGCCATTATGAAAGTTTTAAAGGCTTGAAGTGCTTGAAATCAGCATCCACTCCTTTAGGGGATTTGAAAATAATTAAAAATGGTTTTGAAAAAATTAATTATGAGCACTCTATTCAGAATCAATTGCCTTTCCTTAAATACTTGGGAGTAACTGAAGTTTTGCCTTTAATTGTGGGCGATATTAGTTTATCAGAGGCTGAAAGCATTGCTGAAAAATTCAAAAATTTTAATGGATTATTCGTTTTCTCAACAGATTTAAGCCATTTTTTAAAGGATTCGGATGCTAAAAAAGTTGACTCTGACTCAGTAAGCATTATCAAAAAATTAAAGATTAATGATGTTGAAAGAATTGACGCTTGCGGAATCAATGCTTTGAAAATTTTCATGCAATTGGCAAGGATTAAAAAATTCAAGCCCAAACTTTTGGCTTATGAAAACTCTTCTAAAACAACTGGAGACGCGCAAAGCGTTGTAGGGTATGCTTCTTTCATTTTTTAATGATTAATTTATCTCCAATAGCAATATTTATTTTC
>JAQTTT010000016.1 GCA_028710615.1 Candidatus Nanoarchaeia archaeon | reverse complement strand
AAATTATTCTTAGCCCTGCCAGGATTCGAACCTGGGTTGGCTGGTTCAGAGCCAGCTGTCCTTGACCGCTAGACTACAGGGCTGTAAAAACTAATTGAAATCCATGATTTTTAAAACATTTTCATTTCTTGAAAGCATTAGGCAAATCAATAAAGTATTTGCCGTCGCCAACCTGAATAATCACAGGCTTTCCCCTCATTAAGCTGCCAACATCTATCTCATACTTTCCAGGGCCAATCACCCTAATAGTTTCCAAATCAAGAATTATTGGCTCAGCGCTTTTAAGCTCAGGAATCAATTCGCGAATATCCTTTTCAATCTTTTCAATGTCTTTATTGCTTAATTTTTCAATAAAATCAGTCTTCATTTTTTCTTTTTTAATGAAAAAAAAGAATTTTCCCTTGCATTCTCCGCAACCTGTCAGCAATTCATTGCTTGCATCCCCGTAAATTTTACCGCACTTAACGCATTGATGAGGCATGAAGTATTAGAAAATCCCCTTCTTTTTTAAGTTTTCTTTAAGCAAAGGTTTTTTAATATTCCTTATTAATAAATAAAAACATGGATGCAGAGCAATTAATACAAAAATATTTGGAATTTTTTGAAAAAAAAGGGCATAAAACATTAAAAAGCGATTCATTAATACCTGAAAATAATGCATCAGTATTATTCACCACTGCAGGAATGTTTCCATTAACGCCTTATTTAATGGGCAACCCTCATCCAATGGGAAAAAAATTAGCAAGCGTGCAAAAATGCATAAGAACCGGGGATATTGAAGATGTTGGAGACAGCACGCACCTAACTTTTTTTGAAATGCTCGGCAACTGGAGCTTGGGGGATTATTTTAAAAAAGAATCATTAACTTGGAGCTTTGAATTTTTGACCAAGGAATTGGGAATTAATCCGGATAAATTAAGCGTGACAGTGTTTAAAGGAGACGAAAATGCGCCAAAAGATGAGGAATCAACAAATATTTGGATTAAACTCGGAATGCCTAAGGAAAGAATTTATGCTTTGCCTAAAAAGGATAATTGGTGGGAATTAGAAACAGGGCCTTGCGGGCCTGACAGCGAAATATTTTTTGACACAGGAAAAAAAAGCTGCTCAAAGGATTGCAAGCCAGGATGCAGTTGCGGAAAATATGTGGAGATATGGAACAACGTTTTCATGCAGTACAATAAATTAAGAGAAGGAGTGTATAAGCCATTGGCTAAAAAAAATGTTGATACTGGAATGGGGGTTGAAAGGACAACAGCCATTTTATCAGGCAAAAAAAGTGTTTATGAAACAGAACTTTTTGAACCCTTAATGCAGGAAATAAAAAATGATTCAAAAAATTACCAAGAAAAATCCGCAAGAATAATAGCTGACCACATCAAATCAGCAACAATGATTTTAGGCGATGAAAGAAGAGTTCCTCCATCAAAAACAGACCAAGGATACATTTTAAGAAGGCTGGTTAGAAGAGCAATAAGGCATTCAAGAAATTTAGGATTGCAGTATTTCACTCTTGAAAAAATTGCAAAAAAAACAATTGATATTTACAAAAAAAGGCATTCTTCAATTGAAAAAAGCAGGGAATTCATTTTGAATGAATTAAAAAAAGAATATGAAAAATTCAGCAAAACCCTTGAAAAAGGATTGAAAGCTTTTGAAAAAATATCAGGCAATGATGTTGGCGGAAAAGACGCATTCTTATTGTTCCAATCCTACGGCTTCCCAATAGAAATCACAAAGGAATTGGCTGCTGAGAAAGGCTTAAGCGTTGATGAAAAAAGCTTTAATGCTGAAATGAAGCTTCACCAAGAATTGTCAAAAATAGGCGCTGAAGCGAAATTCAAAGGAGGATTATCAGACAACAGCGAAAAAACAACTAAGCTGCACACAGCGACCCACTTATTGGCAGAGGCTTTGCGAAGAATAGTCAGCAAAGACATTAAGCAGAAAGGCTCAAATATCACCCCTGAAAGATTAAGGTTTGATTTCAATTTTAACAGGAAATTAACAGATGAAGAATTGAAAAAAACAGAAGCTTTAGTGAATGAGCAGATAAGCAAATCCTTGCCAATCATTAAAAAAGAGATGAGCTTTGAAGAAGCTAAAAAATCAGGAGCTCATGCGGAATTTGAAGGAAAATACAAAGAAAAAGTTTTTGTATACTCTGCAGGAGATTTTTCCAAAGAGGTTTGCGGAGGACCGCACATTTCCAACACCAAGGAGCTGGGCAGGTTCAAAATAGTTAAGGAAGAAAGCATTGCAGCAGGAATCAGAAGAATCAAGGCAATCCTAGAATAAAATCATTCAATTTATTCAAAGGGACAATAAAAACTCCGCAATGATTGATTATTGGCTCTTCAGCATAGGTGATTATTGCAGGCATTATTTTTTTATCAAAAATTTTTCCTAAAAAACTGCATCGTTCAGCATGCTTCTCAGCAGCCTTCATCAAAGCATTAACCCGGGTTTTCTTGTTGCGCCACTTCTTGCAGTCAACAACCAAGGAATAATTTTTTTTATGGGCAATTATGTCAAACTGCCTTCTTATCTTATTTATTGTTAAATTAGTGTTGTGATGCACAGCATAATCATGCACGCGCAATATTTCAGAAACCAGTTTTTCAAACTCTTGCCAATCGCAGTTTTCAAGCAGTTTTAGCAGTTCCATGAAGTCTCTTAATTAAGGAGTTGTTTAAAAATTAAATGATGACAATTCCCTTATTTCAGTTAAGTTTTTAAACAAAATCTTTTAGTAATTAATTTGAACATGGGATTAGAAATTCATATTTTTGGCATAAATGACAGGGCACTAACCTTGCCCGAATGGATTGATGACATGCCTTTAACGCACTACCAATTGCAGGAAATTCCTGCAACTGATGAAAAAATTCCCAAATTATTAACAGTTTTAAATAATAGAAAAGCGGATTATTTCAGGGATGAGGAATCTTTTGTTGAAACAGTAAATGATTGCTTAAAAAAAGAAGTGGGAACTTATGTGAATCCACTGCTTTTAAGGGTGGCTTATAAAACGCTTAATAAATATGATTTTTGCTTTCCAATAGGGTGCTTGGATGAATTTGATTATAAAAATCCCTTGCTAGAAAACATTTTAAGGTTTAACAGAAGCGTCAAAATAACAAATAATGCTTTAAATGTTTTAAGGAATTACAATGACATTTTGGCTAAAGAAACAGAGCTTGATGAGAATAAATACTATGAGTTTGAAAATATTGAAAAATTGAAAAAAGAATTTTTGACAGGGAAAAAAATGAGAACCATGGGAGAATTAATACGGGATGTAATGCTTTATTCAGGATTGGAAAAGAATGAGCTTTCGCCAAAGCTTGCAATGGAAATAATTGAAGGAATGATTCCAGCAAGCTTTTCTTTTCAAGAAGAAAAAGTTTATCTTAACCCGGGAACCTTCAGGAAAGTGTTTTCAAAAACAAAAAAAGAATTCAGCCCATATGAAATAGTGATTCTTGTGGGAGAGCCCCACAGAATCTTTTTGGAGCACTTCCTTAAAAAAGAGCATGAAAACGTTTCTTCAACGCCGAAAACCCTTGATTTTTTGGAAACAAACAAGGAAATGAAATGGGTTTGCGAAGAAATACGCGTTGCTGAAGCAGAAAATCACATTAATATTATTAAATAGTTATTGCTTTTTATTTAATATTTCAACCAATTCGCTGAAATTTTTGTATTCAATGTTTGGATTTCCAATAGAAACAGGGTTTGCATGCATATTCATTGCTGAAAGGATTACATTGCCATTGTACATTGTTGAAAGTTTATATATTTCTGGAGAAAGAGTTTTTATTAATTCAATCGCTTTTTCAGGATTTTTTTCAATATTATGAAGGGTTATTGTATCTCTAATTACTCCATGCGCATCAGGAAACGCTGAAAAAGCCTGCTTTCCATCAGTATAAATAACTGTTTTTGCTCCATGTTCTCCAATATCTTTATCTCGCAAATATTTAGAAATATGCAATAATTTTTCCGGAGAAACAGGAATTATTTCGCATCTATTATTCGGATACATTGTTTTAAAATCTTTTAGCATCTGAGTCAAAT
Source organism: Candidatus Nanoarchaeia archaeon (assembly GCA_028710615.1). Taxonomy (GTDB): domain Archaea; phylum Nanobdellota; class Nanobdellia; order Tiddalikarchaeales; family Tiddalikarchaeaceae; genus JAQTTT01. The sequence continues at coordinate 11,515 of JAQTTT010000016.1, read as the reverse complement.
AGGTAATAGTTGATTCTTCTTCTTCTTCTTCGTTGATTTCTTCAAATTCCATGATTTTTTCAAGCTCTTCATTATAATCTTTTTCAAGCTCCACCTCTCTTTGAAGCCCATCCAGTCTTTCTTGAATAATAAGATCATCAATTTTTTCAAGATTTTCTTTCAAAGCATTTTCATATTCTTTTGCACGCTCAGCCATTTTAATAGTTAAACTATTTGCCTTAACATAATTGTTTTTTTCAATTAACTTGTCAAATTCACCAAGGTATTCATCGCATTCTTCTTTGCTAAGAAAGCTTGCAACTTTTTTGCTTTCAGAATAAACATAATTCTCTAATTCTCCAAGAGTCATTCCAAGATTTTTGGCTAAAGCAATTTTTGATTTCCTCGCTCTTTTTACTCCGTTTTTTTTAAAGCAGGATTCAGCAGCTTTCGGATTTTTTATATATTTTTCAATTAATTCAGAAATTTCATCTTCTTCAATGCTTGTTCCTTCGATTAAAACAGTTTCAAGGCACATATTTTTAAACCTAAAAGCCTGCCTTATTCTTCCAGCCTCTTTTCTCAAAGTATTATAATTGGCGGAATGCCCCTTTTTATTTAATTCTTTCAATAAATCTTTATTTGTATAAGTAAGCAACTCTTCCCCATAATTCTTCTTAATGAACTCTCCAACTTCTTGCCCTTTCAGATAAGTTGCAGCATTTTCATCTTTTAATTCGTAATCCATGGTAGTAATTAAGAATAATTGCTTTTTAAAAAATCTTTGTTTTTCTGCTTTTTAAGCCACTTATTAATTATTTACTATATTGTAAATAATTGCCATTATTTCATAGAAATACTAATGCTTTCAGGGTCCCTTTTAATCTGCTTAATAATCTTTGCAGGCCCAACAATGCTTGTTCCGCGCATTTTTCCGGTTAATCCCTTGAAAATAAATGATTTCGCCTTTTCAATTAAAGTGCCAGTTTTTTCAGAATGAAGCGAGCAAATCTCTATGCCGGAAAACTTTTTGTCAATATGCTTCATTGTTTCGCTTATTAATTTTGCCTCTTCTTTTGGATTTAACTGGGAATCGAATATTAAAATTTTACCCTCCTTTGTTTTCTTGATTATGAATTTAACTTGCTGGCTTAAGTCCATGTTCTTTAATATTTCAAAAGGGATGAATTCCAAATCAACCTTTAAATTTGAGCCTGATTTCATTTAGACACCTTGAAAATAGTTTTGTATAATTCTTCAATGTTTTTTCCGGTTTTCGCGCTTATGCCAACAATCTCGTATTGGGGAAACATTTCTTTAACCCTTTTCAGATTAGCATTTTTTAAATCAATCTTGTTTGCAACAATAATCACCGGAATCTTTCGCGCTTCCAAATTTCCCAAAATAGTCAGATTAACCTGATTGTAGGGATCAAGCGTTGAGTCAATCACGACCAAGACCACATCCATTTTGTCCAGCCACTTGATTGCTTCAATAATTCCTTTAGTCGCCTCTTTGGCTCTTAGTTTGGCTTGCTTTTTTTTGATTCCATGCTTTATGAAATCCTCAAAATCAATTTTTGTCGCAATTCCAGGAGTATCCACTAAATTAATCGTCAACTTTTTTCCATTATTGGACATCTCTATGTGCTCTATTTCAACAACTTCACGCGTTTCATGAGGAACATTGCTCACTTTGCCCACCTCTTTTCCAATAAATTCCTTTGAAATTTTGTTTGCAAGCGTTGTTTTTCCGGCATTAGGGCTGCCATAGCACCCCAAGCGTATCTCTTTTTGTCCTATGAATAGCTTGTAAAAAAATCCTTTAATGCCTTCTAAAAACTTGTTCGCCATTGATTATTTAGAATTCAACGAATTTTTTAAAAGTTTTCATTTAATCCTTAATTAAAAAAAATAAAAGAAGTTAGCAGCTTACCACATTCCCCCGTATTCCGGAGTACTATATAGCAACGATTAAGGGCTTAACTTCTGTGTTCGAAATGGGAACAGGTGTTTCCCCAAAATCTATGGCCGCTAACAAAGTAATACTGATTATTTATTATTTTTAAAGCTTTTTATTGCGTTTCTTTGCAGATGTTTTTTAGAAAATTTTCCATTAATTCCCTTCCAACTTCATTGTTTTCAGGATGGAATTGAACCCCGTAAATCTCTTTTTCTTTGTGCTTGATAATGTCAAACCTTGAATAAAGGCTTGCAGCCAATACTTCAAAATTTTTGGGCAATTCAATTATTTTATGCTGATGGCAATCCATGCCTTTTAAGATTTTTAAAGTTCCAGTTAATTTATTTTGCTTTAAAACCATTACATCATAAAATCCTTCGCTTTCAGGAATGTCATGGATTGTTTTGCCCCCAAAAACATTTGTAATGTATTCAGTTCCAATGCAGATTCCAAGAACAGGAATATTTGTGTTTTTTATGATTCCTTTGATGAATTCAAATCTTTCCTGCTGAAAACTGCTTCCTCCTGAAAGGATTATTCCATTATATCTTGAAAATTTGGGCAAAGTATTGTAATAATCGCTTACCCTGAACTTTATCCTGAACTCCCTTAGCCTCACAAGCAAGGTCTTCATGTAGCGAGAGCCATTGTTAACTACTAAAATCATTATACTGCAAAACCTCTATTCTTTATTTTAATGATTTAATCCTATATAAAGGTTTTTTTTATTAAATTGAAAATATTTAAAAACAGTAAAGCGCCTATAAGATATTAGAAAAATTATAAGATGATGTGAAGAAAAGTTTTAGAATAAAAATTTTCATAAAATTCTTTACAAAACTTATTAAATAATCAAAGAGGTGTATAAAATAATAAATGATAGAAATTTACGCAGTCGGCGGATATTCAGGAATTGGAAAAAACATGACTGCATTAAAATACGAAAATGAGACAATAATCCTTGATATGGGATTGGATGTCAGCAAATTAATGGATTATGAGGGAGAATCATCTGATTTAAGCAATGATAAACTGCGGGAATTGGAAGTTTTGCCAAATGACAGGGAAGTGTTAAAAAAACTTGGGCACACAGTGAAAGCAATAATTTGCAGCCACGCGCACCTGGATCACTTGGGAGCAATTCCAAAAATTTCAAACAATTACTCTGCGCCAATAATCATAACCCCTTTCTCTTTTGAAGTGCTTAAAAATCTTGAAAAAAACCAGAAGCAAAGGATAAAAAACAGGATAATAAAGCTTAATCCGGGAAAATCAATTCAATTAAGCAAAAATTTAAGGGTTGAATTCATCTATGCAACGCATTCAACGCTCCAGACAGTCATGATAGCAATTCACACTCCAAAAGGAGCAATTGTTTACTCAAATGATTTCAAATTTGACGATTCCCCGACATATGGGCAAAAGACGAATTATGAACACTTAAAAAAAATAGGCAGGCAGGGAGTGATTGCTTTGATTGATGACTGCACAAGGATAGATAATCCTGGCAGGACATTCAGCGAGTCAATAGTTAAAGAAATGATAAAAGATTTATTGTTAAATCTTAAATCTGAAAAAAAATTAGTGGTATTGACAACCTTTGCAAGCCACTGCATAAGAATAAACAACATAATAGAGATTTCCAAGAAAATGGGCAGAACTCCAATAATCATGGGAAGAAGCATGAAGAATTATTTGCAGGCAAGCACTAATGCAAGGCTTATTGATTTTTCCAAAGCAAAAATAGCGTCATTCAATAATGAAGTCGCTGATGTTTTCATGAAAATAAGAAAAAACGGCAAAGACAAGTATTTGCTTGTAATGACTGGAAACCAAGGAGAGCCGAATTCAATGCTTTCAAGAATATCAAAAGATGAATTGCCTTTAAGGCTTGAAAAAGAAGACTTGGTTGTTTTTTGCAGCGAAACAATACCCACTCCTGAATGCATGAAAAACAGGGCTGAGATTGAAAAAAACCTGAGAAAAAAAGGAGTGAGAGTATATACTGATTACCATGCGAGCGGCCACGCATCAAGGGAAGACCATAGGGACTTAATATCAATGCTAAAGCCAAAGTATTTCATTCCAAGCCACGGCACTCCAGAAAAGATTAGGAGCGGAGCGGAGCTTGCAAAAGAAGAAGGCTATAAATCAGAAAATATAAAAATATTAAAAAATGGAGAAAAAGCAGAATTAAAAATATGAATTTTTAATTATAGCATGAGATATTGCTTTCACTGCCATCTTCTTGGGAAAAAAATTCATTTTGCAATGCATGATACATCCTGCTTTCCTGCCCGCTTCTTGAAATATGACTTCTTCCGCATTTTCTTAAATAATTTCTTCTCGTAAGTTTTTGCATTTTTGGCAAATGAGTTTCAATGAAATTCTCAACTTTTTCTTCATTTGATTTAAGTATTTGTTCCATGTCAAAAGACATTATCATCACCCCTCCGCATTTTTTTTTAATAAAAAAAATATAAAATCTTTTCCTTAAAAAACCTTTGATTTTACTTTATCTTTATATGTTAATATTTTTTCCCGTATTCTTGATTTATTATTGTTGAAATATCTTGGAGAAATTTCTGATAGAATCTCTTCAGAAATAACGGTTTTTATGCCATGCAATTCCAAATACTCGATATGGGCGCTGTTGGAATAAATCAATGCATTAACATTTTTAATTTTGAAGCTTTTAATCAATTCTTCACAGTTAGCCTTGTCATTTTCAGATATTATGATTGAAAAAGAATCAATGTTTTTCAAATCCTCTCCCAAGAGATTATCTATTGCAAATCTTCCTGAAGCCAACCATTCAAATCCAGACTGTTTCAACTTTTTAATTATTTTTTCCATTTTATTCTCTTATTATTGTTTAAATATATCTCTTTAAAAAAGATTTCTTCACTTTTTCCGCCCAGTTCATAGATATGATTAAGCATTTCTATTTGTTTATCATTAAAATCATCTATTTTCAGGATTGAGTCTGAAGCATTTATAAGGTTTATTATGTCATTTAAATCTTTTTCCCTTTCAGATTTAATTTTATTGTAGTTTTCCGCAATAGTTTTTCCAGAATCCAATTCAACAATTTTTGATTTAATCAATGTGCTGATTCTTGGTATGAAGAATTTAACTCCAAATAATGTAACCATTTCTGAATCAAAACCCCCATTTTGCCCAGTTCTTTCAAATTCAGCATTAGCTATTTTTATTTTTTTGCCAAAGGGGATTATATAAATATCTCCATGAATTTTTTTATTTTCTTTAAATCTGCCAACATATTCAAAACTATATTTTTTAGCATTCACCAATTTTTTATTGCTGGAAATTGCCTGATTAAATACATCTAATGGCAAATTTTTTGTTCTTTCCTGGTCTGAAACCAAATCAACATCATGCGAACCTCTCCAATTGTAAATAATATCTTCAAACTGCGAATTTTCTCCCGGTTTCTGCAAATCCTGGGCTTTTTTTATAAGAGTTAATAATACAGCATAACCCCCGATTATTTGATATGAACTGTAATCCGCATTTTCCGGATTTAAATGAGAACAAGTTTCAAACAATGTTCCCAGAATGCCAGCATATTCAGGGTTTTTATCCTGCAATTTCTTAAACGTTTTAATGAAATTTTTAACTTCTTTTTCTTCATTTAAAATTCTTTCCAAATATTCAACCATAATTTAATTATTTGAAAAAAATCCTTTTATAAATGTTACTACTAATAAGTTATTCTATGTTTAGGGTAATTGTTTTTAAAAAGAAAAAGGCAATTAATAACTATTATGAGAATTTTAGCAGCAAGTGATTTGCATTCAGACAAAAATGCTTCCATAAAATTGGCTGAAAAAGCCAAAAAAAATAAGGCAGATCTTGTTTTGCTTGGGGGAGACATTGTTGAATGGGGAGGAAACATTGAAGGCATAATCGGCCCCTTCAAAAAAGCCAATATCCCTGTAATGATGGTTCACGGCAACCATGACACAATAAGCGACATCGATTTTTTATCCCAGCAATATGGCAAAGAAGTTTATAATCTGCATTCATATTACAGGGAATTTGAGGATTTCGTGATTTTTGGTGTTGGAGGAACAGAATTCACTCCTTTCAGCTTAAGCGAAAAAGAAACCTCTGAAATGCTTAAAAAAAACTTTAAAAAATTCAAAAACAAAAAAAAAATATTGTTGACTCATGAGCCTCCGTTTAACACAAAAATTGACAATATTGGCTGGGGCCATGTTGGAAGCAAATCCTTAAGGGAATTCATATTAAATTACAAGCCAGACATGGTTTTAACAGGGCACATTCATGAAACATTCGGACTAACAGATTATCTGGGAAAAACAAAAATATTTAATTCAGGAAAAAAAGGAATAATTATTGACTTATGAGTGCATTATTTCTCGTTGTTGGAAGCAGCGCTTCAGGCAAAGATACGGCAATTGATTATGCGATTTCAAAAATATCCAATCTTAAAAAGGCAAAAAGGCATATAACGCGAGAAGCTTCAAAAACAGAGGATTTTGTAAGCATAAAAAAAGAAGATTTCAAAAAAGAAGATTATGAAATCTGGTGGGAATTATATGGCAAATTCTACGGAGTAAAAAAAGAAGATGTGATTTTTCAATTAATGAATGGATTAAGCATAATATTGAACATTAGCCGAGATGCTCTTTTGCAGGCAAAGAAATTATGGAAAGAAACTTATGTTGTGGAATTCAAAGTGCCTGTTGAAATAATTAAAAAAAGATTGATTGAAAGAAAAAGGGAAAAACAAAAAGAAATAGATGAAAGGATAAAAAGGGCAATGCAGGAAATTGATTCAAATCCAGATATAATAATAGACAGCTCACATCCTGATGCAAGCATTGCTGGAAAAAAACTAACAGGATTCATAAAAAAAAGAATATAGCAAGTTTTTTAAATATTAAATGCGAAATATTTATAAACTTTTTGGGGGGATTTTGTATGGAAGCTAAAAAAAAATGCGGCAATTGCGGTTCAACAGAATATTTAATAGACCGGCAAGCGGGAGAAACTGTCTGCAAAAAATGCGGCTCAATTATTGAAGAAGACATAATTGATTATGGGCAAGAGTGGAGGGAATTTTCAGGGGATTCAGGCCAAAGCAAAAGAAGAACTGGAAATCCTTTAACATATATTAAGCATGACAAAGGGGTAAGCACTAAAATTGGGGGCGCAGGAGACCTTAATAGAATAGGCGGAAGCGAAAAAAAAAGAATTTACAGGCTAAGAAAATGGCAATCAAGGATAAGCACTGCGCTTGAAAGAAATATTAAATACGCATTGGCTGAGCTAAGGAGAGTTTCAAGCTTTTTAAACATACCTCATGTTGCAATGGAAGAAGCGGCAAAGATTTACAGAAACGCTGCAGAAAAAGGTTTGGTGAGAGGAAGAAGCATGGAATCAGTTGTTGCAGGAGCATTATATGCTGCGTGCAGAAGGCAGAAATTTCCAAGGACATTGGATGAAATCAGCGAAACATTCTCAATAGACAAAAAAGAAATAGGAAAAACTTACAGGTTCATTTGCAGGGAATTGGGAATAAGAATACTTCCGACATTTCCGCTGGACTATGTTTACAGGTTTGCAAGCGAATTAAAATTAAGCCCTAAAACAATTAGCAAAGCAGTTGAAATAATAAACAAGGCCCAGGATGTGGAAATTACAAGCGGAAAAGGGCCAATGGGCGTGGCTGCTGCAGCGCTTTATGTGGCAACGCTTTTGTGCAATGAAAGGAAAACGCAAAGGGAAGTTGCTGATGTTGCAGGAGTGACAGAAGTAACAATAAGAAACAGGTATAAAGAATTAATAGACAAATTAAAGCTTGGAGATGTTGAAAAAGAATAATTTTTTTTTATTCTTTTTTTATTCTTTTTTTTTTGTAAAAACAATATTTTTAAAAATAAAGAGCATTCTAATATTAATAGCTATGCAAGAAAAAAACGCAGCCAAATCATTGAACAAAGCAGTTTTTTCAGCCATGGCTAAGAAGTTCTATTACACAATGTAAAAGCATTATTCGTTGTGTTATTCATGGAGGCTAATAATAAAATGAATAATAGTGATAAAACCGGCAAACTTGAAAAAATAATGTATTCAAAATATTTCCCCGAATTCTTAAAAAATAATTCAGGCAAAACAATAGTGATTAAGTTTGGCGGAAGCGTTTTAATAAATGAATCCTCATACGAATCTTTGGCAGAAGCAGTTAAGCAAATAAAACATAGCAATATTAATGCATACATTGTTTTAAGCGCAAAAAAAGGCAGAACAAATGAATTAATAAAACAAAACGGCGGGGAAGAATTGGGAGAATTGCTTAAAGCCCTTGACAACTCATTAATACAAAAAAGCAAATACAATGCTTTAGAAATTGCGCAAAACCTGTTGTGGGGAGAGATAGAATCAGTTAATGCCCTTTCAGAATTGCTTAAAGAAAAAAGCGTTGAGCATGAATCAATTATCCAAGGCAGCGGAGCTTTTCCAATAATAGCTAACGGAAATTACTTGAATGCTGAAATACGGCTCAAAGAATCAAGGGTTAAATCAAAAAAGTTGAAAAGCATGAAAGGAATAGCCCTTATCCCGGGGTTTGGGGCGGAAAACCTTAATAGTGAAAAAGTTTTGCTTGGAAGAAACTCATCAGATTTAATAGCTGCAATGATTGCAAAGCTTGATTCAAGAGTGTCTGAATTGATTTATGTGAAAGATGTTTGCGGAGTGTTTGAAAACTTTGACTCCTGCAATCAAAAATTTATTGAAAGAATAAGCGCAAAAGAATTGAATGAAAAAAATGTGCGGCAAGTGCTTGACAGCAGAATCTTTGAATGGCAAAGATGCAGGATAAGAGTGACTGACTTATTAAACCCCGGAACACTCATAATTTAAAACTTTTTCAAAATTTCAAAAATATTTTTATCAGTTTTAAAACCCTTGGGATGAATATGGGTTTTGTTAAAGCCCAATTCCTTAATTCTTGGCTCAATGCTTATTTTATGCTTTTTGCATATAGAATCCGTTGTGTAAAACCAGGGGGAGTCAACCTCGGCCTCGCTTAAAATTTTTCCAAAAAAATCTTCATGCTTGCCAAAAGAAGCCATCTTTTTCACCAATTTTTCATCATATAATTTTCCCGCAAATAAAGGGCCTATTAATATCATTTTTTCTTTGCAGACACACTCGCATTTAATTCCAATCTGCCTATTTAGGCATTTAGGGCAATAAGAAATAAATCCAATCTTTTTAATTAGTTCATCAGCAGTTTTAGCCCCTTTAACCTTCCTAAAATACGCGCGAAAATAATGCCTTGTTGCATGGGCAAAAATCGGAATTAATGCCACATCATAAGAACTGGCTAAGCTAATGCATTCTTTAATGAGTATTCTTAATCCGCTCTCATAGTAAAATTCAGACAAGTAAGAGTTGGAATGATACCTTCTCCTGCAAGCAGAAGGAAATGTTCCGCTCAAAGCGCCAGTGTCAGTGGCGCAAACGCTTAATATGCCGTTCCTTGACAGCTTTTTCATGGCATCAACAACATAATAAACAGGGCTTCCAAAAGGGTCAATGTCAATATAATCAATTCCCTTTTCATAAGTTTTCAGTAGCTCATGAGCATCCAAATCATGAACTTCGCAACCCTTAATTTTATTTAACCCAATATTTTTTTTGATATTATTTACAGCAGATTTTTTTAAATCATTAAAAACAATCTTGGAAAAAGCAGCAGTTTCCTCAGCCAATCTTAAACCCCTTATTCCCGAGCCGCTCATAACTTCCAAATAAGCCTTATTCTTCCAGCCCAAAGCCTTAACTAACAAAACATTAATATCCCTGTCAAAACTTTTATGCTCATTCAAGAATATGTCATCCTTTTTGGACGGCACCAAATCCCTTTTTCCAATGCTTATTTTAACCAATCCTTCAGAGTAATCCATGAATTAACTAATTGCCTCCTTTTATTTAAAAGATTTATTTTTCACAATTAATTAAGAATCCATGTTTAATATTCATAAATAAACCTTCACGCCTTCTTTTCTTAATTTTTTAATTATTGAGAGCGAATTTGAATCAAAATTATTTCTTCTCAGCTCGAATTCCTCCAGCATAACCAATTTTTCAAGGCTTTTAGGCAGTTTTTTCAAATAATTGCTGCTTAAATCCAATATTTGCAATTGCTTAAGATTTCCAATGCTTCTTGGCAAGCAGGATAATTCATTATTTCCCGCGAATAAATACTTTATCTCTTTGAAATGGGTTACGCATTTCGGCATTTTTCTAAATTTATTGTAATTTAAAAACAGGCAATTCAATGAAGCCAATGATTTAAAATCATCCGGCAAATCTTTCAAGTCATTGTATGAAACATCCAAAGAATTTAATTTCTCAAAGCACGCAACAGTTTTTGGAATCTCTATCAGCCTGTAACCGGTAATCTGCAGTTTTGTAATGGATTCGTTTTCTATCATTATTCCAAAATTTTTATCAATGATTCCGGAATCATAATCTCCAATTTTGCTCATTCGAATGCTTAATTCATTGCTTAATCTGATTAAGGCATCATGCTCTTTTTGATTCAGAAAATAATTTTTTCCATTTGAAGAAATGCATGAAATTTGTTTATCATTCAAATAAAAAGGCTTTGAATTATCTTTTTCATTTTCATCAATGCAGGGAAAAATTTCATCAATATTCATAATGTAACAACCGCCCCCTCATTGCATAATTTTTCAAGCAGTTCATTTTCATATACTGTTTTAATGCCCTGCAGGCAAAGGGCTGACAAATTTTTCAAGCCATTCAATCCATCAAGGCTTGGCAGGGGATTATAGCTGAGAATAAGGATTTTAAGATTCATTAAGCAGGACAACTCATTTATTTTTGATATTTTGTTGCTTTGGAGATTTAATTCTTCCAAAGAATGAGAATTTTTTAATCCCGCAATTTCACAAATATTATTGTTCATTAAATAAAGGCTTTTAAGCTCTTTTAAACCATCCAATCCATCAATTTTTGAAATTTCATTATTGCTCAAGTTTATGGAATTCAGATTCTTAAAATGCTTTAAAAATTTCATGCTTTTTAGCCCGCAATTATTCAAGTGAATCTTCGTTATCCTGGAATTTTCTATTTCCACGCCCAAATACTTTGTAAATGCGCGCTTGGGTTCATAATCCTCTATTTCAGACATCCTAATCTTTGATTTTTTTGCAACCTTTTTTAAAATTTTGTATTCATCAAGATTTAAAGAATATTTTGAGCCGTTTAAAATCACATCTTTTGCAGGATTCATTTTGCAATGCTCTTTTTCATATTTTTCTTGCACAAAGGAATCAAGGCATTCTCCCTCTTTTTTTGGAAAAATTTCATCAATATTCATGATTCTTCGCCTATCACTATTTTTGGTATGTCTTTTGGATGGGATATTTTTATTCTTTTTACCCCATTTTCTTCAATGCTTGAATCATTGCCTCCAATGCTTATGATGCAGGCATGGCTATTTTCAGATTTTTTGCCCATCAAAAAATTTACGGCTTCATCATAATTG
>JAQTTT010000015.1:6879-15778 GCA_028710615.1 Candidatus Nanoarchaeia archaeon | reverse complement strand
GTGAAATCCTTTGAAGGAGTTATCCTAAACAAGCAAATCAATTCATCATTGTTAGGAGCATATTTTAAATCAATAAAATCTTCATACTTCATAATCAATAATTAATGCCCCAATCCTTTATTAATTTTTATCAACAAAAAATATTCTTTTTTAAGCACTATTTCGCGAACAATTTTCCCTTTCAAAAAATCGCCAATAATTGAATCCAAATAATTCCTGCAACCAGCAACATTTTTATCGCCCCTAAGCATTACTGAAATAACCAAATAATCAGCGTTTATTTTTTCAAGCAACAAAACCGTGCTTTTCGGGCTCTGCCATTCAAAACACGTTGAAGCCTTAAACAAAAAAGCAACATCGCATTTTGTTTCAGGAGGGCTTGCCAAAACATCAATCAAAAAAGCTTTGCAGCCCTTTTTTTTCAAGCAACAAAACCGTGCTTTTCGGGCTCTGCCATTCAAAACAAGTAGAAGCCTTAAACAAAAAAGCAACATCGCATTTCGTTTCAGGAGGGCTTGCCAAAACATCAATCAAAAAAGCTTTGCAGCCCTTTTTTTTCATTATCTTAAAATAATCATTCAAAAAATTTATCAAATTCTTTTCCAAATCATAGCAAAAATATTTGCAATCATTGGGCAATTTCATCCAAGGCAAAGTCAAAGGGTTTAATCCGCAAGCAAGGTCAAGCAAAATTTTAGGCTTTCCAGTTATTTTCCAGATAATGTCATATAAGTCATTAATCACTATAAACCTGTTTGAATCATATTTTTTCAAAAGCTTTTCATGAACGCTTAAAGAGCCAGACTCTTTTAATTTTAAAAGGGCTTTTGAATAATCAAAATTTTTGTAATAATTTGAATGAATTTCATAAAACTGCTTCCTTAAATTTTTATCAAGCTCTTTATTTGCCAAGCCTTTTTTTTTAAGCAATGATTTAATCCTTTTCACCGCATCAATGCTGAAAGATTTTGAATTATTTTTCATAAAAGAATCACCTTTTTTGGGCTTTGATTATTTTCAGCAAATCCCCTGGAGAATTAAGCACATAATCCGGCTTAACAGAGTCAGGCAAAAATTGCCCGTATTTTGCAAGAGCAGTTCTCATTCCAGCATTCTTTGCCCCAATAATGTCTTTATGAGGTATGTCTCCAACAAACAATATTTTTCCCGGAGCAATGCCAAGCATTTTAGCAGCCTTAATAAACCCTCTTCTGCTCGGCTTTTTGCTTTTAACATCCTCGTAAGTCAAAACCAAATCAAAATATTCAGACAACCCAAGGCTCATAATCCTAATCCAAGCCTTAATCCTCGGAGAATCGCTTAATATCCCAAGAATCAACCCATTATCTTTTTTTAATTTTTTAAGAACATCTTTCATTTCAGGATAAGGCTTGACATGCTTAAACCTTATTTTCCGATATTCAACTATTCCAGCAGACAATATTTTATAATCAATTTTTCCCAAAGCTTGAGTGAGGAAATCCTGAAAAATATTGGAGCTTTCATAATCACTTTTTTTATAAATCTTCATTATAAGATTAAACGCGCATTCAAAAGGCATGTTCAGCCCGGCTTTAATCATTTTCTTCAAAGCTTTTTTAATGCATTGAATTTTAATGGAATAAGTGTCAGTCAAAGTATTGTCCAAATCAAATAAAACAGCTTCAATCATTAATTATTAATTAATTCTTTTGACATTATTAAATTTATCTTCTTCTGCGCCCAATATTCCTCTTATGCCTGAATCCAGACCTTGAATTAAAATCATCCCTTCTTGAAGAAAAATTCCTTGCATTCCCAATCCTTTTTTGAAAAGGAATGGCTATTTTTTCAAAGCTTTCCTGCAGCTTCTCAATTTTTTCTTTTACTCCCCTTTTAATTGCATCCAATTTAACATAATCCCTTTCAGATAAAAGAATTATTGCAGTGCCGGTTTTTCCATTCCTTGCAGTTCTTCCAACCCTGTGCAAATAAGTCTCAGCATCATTAGGCAAATCATAATTAATAACATGAGTTATGTCATCAACATGAATGCCCCTTGCAGCAACATCAGTGGCTATTAAAGCGTCAATTTTTCCGACAGAGAAATTATACAACACTTTTTCCCGCGCATTCTGGCTCATATCCCCATTTATGCAATCCGCCCGAATCTTATTTTTTTGAAGAACTTTTGCAAGAAACCTTGTTTGATGCTTAGTGTTTGAAAATATTAAAGCAAGACCCCTTTTTTTTTTATTAAGCAAATGAACAAGCAATGATGCCTTGTCCTTAGAAGGAACATCATAATAAAACTGCTTTAAAACAGAGCTTTTTATAATGTTTTCAAGAATTATTTTTGCAGGATTATTCAAATATTTTTCAACTATCCGGTTAACTTGGCTATTAATAGTTGCGCTAAACATCAAAGTCTGCCTTTTTTTAGGCATATGATTCATTATTTTTTCAATATCTTCAATAAAACCCATTTCCATTAATTTATCCGCCTCATCAATGATTAATAAAGGGCAGCAAGTAAGATTAAGCGCATTCCTCTGAATCAAATCCAGCAATCTTCCGGGAGTGCCCACAATTATTTCGCTTTTTTTTATGTCATTGATTTGATTATTAATTGAAACTCCTCCGTAAACCACAGCAGTTTTCAAATCCTTTGATTTTGAAAATTTTTCATACTCTTGAGCAACCTGCTTGGCCAATTCTCTTGTGGGAGCAATAACCAAGGTCTGAATGCCTTCTCCCCTTTTTATCATTTGAATTGAAGGCAATGCAAAACCCAAAGTTTTTCCGCTCCCAGTTTCAGACTGAACCAAAACATCCCTTCCTTTAAGAACAAAAGGAATAGTTTTTTCCTGAACCAATGTGGGCTTTGCCAATTTATTTGATTCCAAATCCGACAATATATTCTTGCTTAATTCCAGCTCGCTAAATAATTCCATGAAATAATAAAAAAAGCTATCTATTTTTAAAGCCTTTGAATAAAAAAAAGCGTTTTTTTAAAAACATCAAAAGAATAAAATAATTACTGCAATGATTAAAGAATCCCGAATGAAAGCAATAAAGAAATCGCTTAAAAATTATCCCCGGTTTGAATTCCTTGGAAAAGGAAAAAGAGGGGAAGTTTATAGAATAAGCGAAAGCCTTGCTGTAAAGATTGAAAAAGATGATATCCAAGCAAAGAATACTGCAAAAAATGAGCATGAAATCCTTAAAAAATTGCAGCCAAGCAAATATTTCCCCAAAACCCTGCTTTTTAATGAAAAGCTAAGATTCCTGATAAGAGAATATGTAAAAGGGAATCCCATAAGCAAAACAAAGGATAAGCGCGCATTTTTGGGCGCACTTAACCTTGCAAGAGAGCTTGACCTCAAAGGAATTAATCAGCAAGAAATGAATAACCCCTATAAACACATATTTATTTTAAAAAATAAACCAAAAATGATTGACTTTGAAAAGGCAAGAATCTCAAAAAAACCCAAAAACGTAACCCAATTCTGCCAATACTTCTGCAAAAAATACAAAATAAGCCCGAAAAAAATAATGAAAGCCTCAATTGCGTATAAAAAAACATACTCTGAAAAAGATTTTAAGGCGCTTATAAAGATTTTAAAAGAATTGACGCAATAAATAATATTATGAAAATCAGCAATCCCCTTTTTAAAATATTATTCATAATATTCATCCTCCTTACAATAGCAATGATAAAAGATTTTATACCTTTAATCATTACAGGAATAATAATCTCATATTTTTTAAGGCCCATTCACAACGCAATAAAAAAAGTGCTCAGAAATGATTCAGCAAGCGCAATAATATCTGAATTATTGTTTTTTTCATCAATAATAATGCTTGCAATATTTTTGATAAACAGCCTTTATTACCAATTAAGCAATTTCAGCTCCCCAATAATAAGCCAATTCATAAACATACAAGAATTTATTGAAAACTCAGAATACGCAGGAGCACTAATAGATTTTAATGATGATTTAACAACCCAAATATTCGCAGTATTCAGCGAAAAAGCAATGGATTTATTGCTTAAAACGCCCACAATAATACTGGACATATTCCTTCTTTTGTTCATAGTTTACTATTTAACTGCCCACAACAATGAAATATATAAAATCTTCATAAGCAAAATGCCTTCAGAATCAAAAGCATCTATTTCAAGATTTTTCTCAAAAATAAGCGAGCTAATAAAAGAATTAAGCTTTGGATACTTTTTAGTATCAGTATTCGTAATGCTTCTGTCATTTTTATTTTTTAATTTCATAAATCTCACCCTATCCCTTGACTACGCAATACTTTCAGGGCTTTTTTCATTAATACCCCTTGTTGGCAACTGGGCAGTGCCAACATTATTATCCGCATATTTTTTTTATTCAAAAAAATATTTCAGCATGGCATTAATGATTGCATTTAGCGCATTTTTAAGCTATATACTTAAAATGGTAAGAAAAGTTACAAATAAAAACAAAACAATACATCCAGTGCTATTAATACTTGGAGTAATAATAGGATTTTATTCTTTCGGATTGCTGGGATTCATAATCGGACCTGCGATTTTTGGAATACTTCAGCTTGGATTTCAAGAAATATTGAGCAGACAAAAAAATATTTAAAACACCAAGAATTAAAATGTATTCATGCCTGATTTTAAAAACATGATGATTATTAAAATCGTAGTTGCAATAATAATTTTTTCAGTGCTCATAAGCATTAAATCAGTATTGTTCATGAATCTTGAGCATTTCGGCCTAACTTATTTTAATCAAAACAACTTCCTTGAAAAATGGGCGGATTTCAAAGGAGATTATTTATTCATATTAATATCTATTGCAATAAGCATAATAATAGGCTTAAAATTCAATATCAAGGCAGTATAGACCATTCTTTATCAATATTAAGCAATCCATCCCTTAAAACGCTTATTTTGCTCTCATTATTTTCAACAGAAAGAGGCGATGAGCACATAATGCAGGAAAAATTATTAAGCAAAGCCTCATTATTCGAATACTTTGAATTGCAATTAACGCATTCATAATTCTCAGCCGCAGAATTCAGCAAATAATTCATCTTAATCTCAATATTATTCTTGATTTTTTTTTTAAGCTTGCATAAAGACAATTGCCAAAGATTATCGCTCTGATTATATTTTGAATTAAGGCTTTTAACGCAATCCAAATACCCCTTATTATACATCTCATAAACATTTTTTAGCGAAAAATCTTTGTCGCAATTAGACAAATCATTTAAAAAAAAAGATATAAATTTTTTTTCATGGCATATTTTAAGCATTTTTTTTTCAAAAAGAACTTTATAATTTTCAGAGCAATCCCTGCATTTAAATTCCTGCCTTTTAGCATCAATATTAATAATTAACGGATTAAGGCATTTGACGCATTTAACCATATTCAATCATAAAAAAGAAAGATTTCTTTTTAAAAAACTATTTTTTTAAAAAAATCAATTGTAAAAATAGCTTTTTACGCTTTTTTTAATCATTTTTATCAAAAACGCCCAAAAACCGCTTATAAGCAATGGAAAAAGAGCATCCTTAAAAAGCAATATTCCCAACAATGCAATCACAACAGCAATGATTACGAAAATTAGAGCCATGTAATGCTTTTCATATGCTTTATTTTTTTTAAAACCATGAAACATTATGCTAATTAATACTTGCCACTGGCTTATAAATTTAATCCCTTCTTTGCCAATAATAACTTTTAAAAAACGCTGATTATCAATTTAATAATATTTGGGCGGGTAGCTCAGCCTGGTGGAGCGCTAGTCTTATAAGACGAACACTAGCACAAACTTATATGACTCGTCTGAGTCAACTAGTGGTCGAGGGTTCAAATCCCTTCCCGCCCATACCCCAATTTTTAAAAAACAACGGCAATTATCAACTATAATGAATTTTTTTGAAAAAATAATGGACAAAAGAAGAAAAATAACTGACAAAATTCTAAATCCCCTGATAAACGCATTATTTAATCTGAAAATATCACCAAACACTATCAGCTTATTGACAGGAATAAGCTTAATCATGGGAGCATATTTTATACATTTATTTAAATTTATTCATGCAACAATATTTGTACTCATATCAGCATTCACTGATTTGGTTGACGGGGGCCTGGCAAGAAAATACAAAGCCAATGAATACGGATTCGTAATAGATGTTTTAATTGACTACTGCTTTTCTTCATTATTAATCATCTCCATATATTCAATTAAATTAATAAGCTTTGAATTAATGCTTTTAACTATTGCATCAATTTTTTTCATAGTCATAACACACGTTTATCAAAAATTGCTTTCAAAAAAATCATACACTTCCTTTTCTTTGCCCATTGGCATAACAGCAATAATAGCGCTCTTCATAAACGAATTATCCATTATTTTAATGGTTTTAATAACAGCAATTAACTTATTCCATGGAACATTCCTCCTAAAAAAAATTGAAGAATTTAAAAAATGATTTTAAAAAACTATTCACTGAATATCTTCAGTTTTTTCATAATTTCCCCTAAAATCATTATTAAAGAGGTATGAAAAATAATTTTTAAAGCTGTAAATAACGAAATTAACCAAGCCTATTTTTTTAGCCCTTCGCGGCGAAGAATAAACCTTCTGATTAATCAACTTCACTTTTTTTTTAATTGAAATCCTTTTTACAAAATCAACATCCTCATTAAGATTAAGATTTTCATTAAAACCCCGTATTTCTTCAAAAGCTTTTTTTGAGCAGACTATGCAAGCCCCGCTAACAACCCAGCATTTTTTGGTAAAAGCATGGATTAATTCATTGGTTTTTGCAACAAGCATGTTTCCAATAATAATGACATTCTTTTTTGACATAAAATTATAAGCAGGGATTCCAACATCGAATTCAAAATTTTTAAAATCATTAAGAATTGTTTTTGAAAATGATTTTTTTATCAAGGTATCAGCATCAAGGAATACGAGAATCTTTCCTTTTGCAATGCGAGCGCCCAAATTCCTTCCGTGCGAAATGGATTTATTTTTTTTTGACACAACCTTGTCAGCATATTTTTTTGCAATCTCCAAAGTTTTGTCAGATGATTTTCCATCGCTGACAATTATTTCATATTTTTCCCTTGGAATTGATTGCAAAGATATAGATTTTAATGTTTTTTCCAAATATTTTTCTTCATTAAAGCAAGGAATGATAAAGCTTATTTCAGGAACCAAAACCATTCTTTTAATTAAAGCCTAAATGAATTAAAAATTTTTTCATTACAATACTTTTTTAAAATCAAGCAAAATCATTATTTTTATGAATAAAAAGCTCAGCTTTACAATGAATTACCTTTTAAATAAGTTAAAAGTCTGCGAATTCGCCTTGACAAATGTGTGCAGCTGCAAATGCTCATTTTGCTCAATATGGAAGCAAAAACCAAAAATAACAGTTAAAACAAGCGAAGCCATTAAGGCAATAAAAAAATTAAAAAGCCTTGGAGTCGGATTCATAACTCTTACAGGAGGAGAGCCTTTGCTTCACCCGGATTTTGACAAAATAATCCGTGAATGCAACAATCTTGGAATAATGAATGCAATGTTAAATGCTGATGCAAGAATATTCACTCCCAAAGTTTTAGACAAGCTTGAAAAAGACAAGCCTGAATGGGTTTCAATATCAATAGACCATCACACTGACAAAATTGAATACATTTCAAGAAAAATACCTAATCTGCTCAATCACATAAAAAACGCGGTTGATGAATTAAAAAAAAGGAAAATAAAAACTTTGGGAAGCATAGTGATATGCAATTATAACCATAAAAGCCTTAAAGAATTATGCGACAAATGCATGGAAATAGGATTTGAACAAATAGCAATAAATTATCCTGAAATAAGCGAATCAGAGGTTTATGAATTGGGAGGAAACGCAATAACCCTCACAAAAAAACAGGTAATCAAAGCCCTTGAAACTGTTAAAACGCTTAAGAAAAAATACCCAATCATTAATACTGATGAATCAATCAACAACATAATAGATTATCTTAGCGGAAAAAACCCCAAATATTACTGCTTTGGAGGAAGCAAAGTATTCTTTATTGATTGGAATTTAAACACTTATCCCTGCATGCATTTAAACAAGAACATGGGAAACATATTGAAATTAACAAAAAAAGATTTTAACATGAAGCCCTGCAATTGCTGCAATATGAGCTGGTATAGGGATTTCAGCGTATATTTTTACGGCGCAAAATCACTCATACCCTTATTAAAAGAATTGCCTAAAGCAATAAAATACTGATTATTTCACTTTTTTTATCTTTATTTTTGCAGGGCAACCCACATAGAACTTGCCTTTTTTTAAAACAGCATTTTTTTTAACATAACTGTTTGCGCCAACAATCACATCATCCTCAAGCACAGCTCCCCCGCTTATTATCGCATTTGCTCCAATAGTAACCCTGTCCCCAATATCAATCCCTTTTAAGAATATTTTTTTTCCCACAATTTCATGCCCAGTAATAATAGCCCCAAAACCAATTATTGAATCATTTCCCAAAGAAACAAGATAAGGGTCTTTCACAGGATTAACAAGGGATCCTTTGCCGCATTTTTTACCGAATAATTTCATTATTAAGTTTCCATAAAAAGCCTGGGGAACAATAAGAACAGAAAAAATTTTTTCAATTGAAGTAATTATTACATTAGACAAGGAATAATAAAGCACTGCAGGATTAAGCTCATTAATATTGAAAATTCCCTCCTTTTTTTTGGGATTGAAAATGATTTTTAAAAAAATGAATGACTGAAAAGTGTATAAAAGCGCATAAAAAAGCAAAGAAAAATACACTATTATTGGCAAAAGCAAAGGAATATTGATTAATCCATGAACTTTTGAAGCAATAGGATAAACAATAAA
>JAQTTT010000015.1:0-6779 GCA_028710615.1 Candidatus Nanoarchaeia archaeon | reverse complement strand
GTGTCCCAGCCGGGATTGTGAGCGGGGGGTTGCCAGCCCACTCTTTTAGGAAAAGAGTGGACAGAAAAAAAATAAGAATTTAAGTGTCCCAGCCGGGATTTGAACCCGGGTTACCGGCTTGAAAGGCTGGTGTCCTTGACCGAGCTAGACTACTGGGACGCTAATATTAATTTAAGGCATAAAGAGATTTTTAAACCTTCGCATTTTATTCGCAGAATTTAATATAAAACTTTATTAATCAAAAAAAAATATTTTTAGCATGAGAAAACAAACAAATTGGAACCATTTTTCACACAGCTCAAATTCTTTTATAAGCAGCATCGTATTTAAATTATTATTTTCAGGATACGCTGATTTATTAAAATGCGCAAACTTCAAGAAAAAAATAAGGATTTTAGAGCTTGGATGCGGAACAGGATACATTACAAAAAGATTGTGCAAAAAATATGATGTTGAAAAAGCAACCCTTGTTGATTCAAACAAGGAAATGCTTGATATTGCAAAAAAAATGCTGAAAAATGCTTCATGCAAAAAAGAGTTTGTGCATCAAGATTTTTTCAAATTCAAATCAAATGAGAAATACGATTTAGTTCACAGCCAAGGAGTAATAGAGCACTTTGAGGACAAAAAGCGCAAAGATTTGCTTAAATTGCATTTTAATTCAACAAAAAAAGGCGGCTATTGCGTAATATACTCTCCAACACCTACTTTTTTTTATAATCTTTTAAGAAAAATCATGGAAGCATTAAAAATATGGATTTTTCATGATGAAGTGCCGTTAAAAAAAGAAAAAATAATAAAAGAAATGGAAGAGCTGGGAGCAAAAACGCTAAAGCACAATTATGTCTGGAGATTTTCTTTGGCAGAAGTTGGAATAATTTTTAAAAAAAATTAGCCTTCCAAAATGTTTAATAAAGTAGGGCAGTTAAATTTAACATAATGGGTTTTGACATAGTTTTGGGCAGAAGCGCAAAAGATTACAGGAAAATTGGAATTGACGCAAGCATGCTTATAGGCAAGCATTATGTTACAATGGGAAAAACAGTAAGCCTTGCAAACAGCATATACGTTGATGTTAATGGAAGCCACGTAGTCCTTATTTGCGGAAAAAGGGGAAGCGGAAAATGCCTTCATGAAGACACTTTAATTGCTCTTGAAGGCGGAAAGCTTGCAAAGATTAAGGATTTGCATAATGAAACCAGCAATATTATGGGATTAGACAAGGATTTAAAGATTAAATCAATGAATAAGCAAGACTTTTTCAAAAGAAAAGCCAATGATTTAATGCTTCTTAAATTAAAATCAGGAAAGGAATTAAAGCTTACAAGCGAGCATCCTTTGCTCACAATTGACGGCTGGACTCCAGTCAGGGAATTAAATAAGGGAAGCAGAATAGCGACTCCAAGAATTATTCCCTCTTTTGGCAATAATGAGCTAAGGGAATGCGAGATAAAGCTGCTTGCTTACTTGATTAGCGAAGGGCATTTGAGCAATGGGTTTGCAATATTCACAAATTTTGACAAAGAAATAATAAATGATTTTGAAAAAAGCGTAAAAGAATTCGATTCATGCCTGCAAATTAAAGTTCATGGAAAAGGAGGATACAGAGTGGTTTCAAAGAATAAAAAATATGATTTCAATGAATCAAAAGCAACAAGGAATGAATCAGGGCAATTTATTGAATCAGGAATAAAGGCAAAAAAATCATCATTAATCAAGTGGCTTATAAGCCAGGGAATTTATGACAAATTATCTTTGGAAAAAATAGTGCCTGAATGCATTTTTTCAGCGCCAAAAAGGCAGATAGCTCTTTTTCTTAACAGGCTTTTCAGCGGAGACGGAAGCATTTACAAAAAAAAATATCCAGGAACTAAAAGATATTGGAAAATCTCTTACAGCTCATCATCCAAAGAATTGATTAATCAGGTTCAAAGCCTTCTTTTAAGATTCTCAATACTTTCAAAAATAAGAACAAAGAAAATCAATTACTTAAATGAGCCAAGAATTAATTATGAGCTGGAAATTAACAGGCAAAACTCTGTGACTTT
This sequence comes from Candidatus Nanoarchaeia archaeon, assembly GCA_028710615.1. Classification (GTDB taxonomy): domain Archaea; phylum Nanobdellota; class Nanobdellia; order Tiddalikarchaeales; family Tiddalikarchaeaceae; genus JAQTTT01. Next base: position 4,731 of record JAQTTT010000015.1, on the reverse strand, counting down.
CATAAGGGAGATAGGTTTTTATTCAAGCAAGCATGAAATAGCGAAAACAGCGTTAAAAGAATCAGAAAGCATAATTTTTAACCCTAATTTAGACACAATACCTAAAGAAGTATGGCTTAAATTCAAGCCAGCGAATTGGGCAAAAACAGGCAAAGAAATGAATTATTCCAATCCCAAATCCCTAAGAACAAGCATTAATTACTCTCCTTCAAGGCAAAAATTGTGCCAAATCGCATTGATTGAAAACAATTTAAGCATGGTTAATTTGGCAACATCAGATATTTACTGGGATGAAATAGAAAGCATAACCCAATTGCCGGGAGAGCACACAGTGTATGACATAAATGTTCCAGAGAACCATAATTTCATAGCAAACAATGTAATAGTCCATAACAGCTACACAATGGGAGTCATGGCAGAAGCGATTTTAGATTTGCCGCAAGATGTAAGGGAAAATATTGGAATGATATTCTTTGACACAATGGGGCTATACTGGACCACTAAGTACCCCAATTACAAGCAAAGCAAGGATTTAATGGAATGGGACTTGGGACCCAAAGGCTTTGAAAAAGAAGCAGTTGTTTACTGCCCAGCAGGATATTTTGATTATTACAAGAAAAAAAATGTTCCAGTAGACAAGCCATTCACAATAGACCCGGCAGATTTATCTTCAAGCGAGTGGTGCATGGTTTTTGGCATAAGCTCAAATGATGAAGTCGGGGTGTGCATAGAAAGAGCAATCAACCAAATCAAGAAAAGAAAGGAAAAGTATTCAATTGAAGAAATAAAAAAAGAAATAAGCTCAGACAAAACATTCAGCCAAATAACAAAGCTTGGAAGCATTAACCGATTCGAAATAGCTGAGAGCTGGGGATTATTCAGCGAAAACGCCACGCCCCTGGAAGAATTAGTAAAAAAAGGAGTGATGAGCATATTAGACATAAGCATTTACGTAAGCGCAGCAGCAGAATTTGACATAAGAAGCCTAGTAATAGGATTGATTTGCAGAAGATTGCTTAACAGCAGAATGGTTGTAAGAAAAACAGAGGAATTAAGCGATGTGGAAAAAAGCACAACATATTTTTCAAAATCAGCCAGCAAAAAAGAAGAAACAGAAACCAAGGAAATACCAATAGTTTGGGTGTTTGTTGATGAAGCCCACGAATTCCTCCCCCCAATGCCCCAGAAAACACTTGCAACAGACGCGTTAGTGCAGATTCTAAGAGAGGGAAGGCAGCCAGGCGTAAACCTCGTACTAGCCACTCAACAGCCCGGAAAAATCCACACAGACGCAATAACGCAAGCAGACATCATATTATCCCACAGATTAACCGCGGAATTAGACATAAAAGCATTGGAAGCAGCAATGAGCTCATTCTCATCAACCAATTTATTTAAAATGATGAACGACTTGCCTAAAATGAAAGGCTCAGCAATAGTAATGGATGACTTAAACGAGAACGTCTACCCCATGCAAGTCAGGCCAAGAATAACATGGCACGGAGGAGGAAGCCCTGAAATACTCAGCAAAGACTACCAAACCCAGAATGCTCCAGAAGAATATTAAAAATCTTTTTGTGTTTCATGGTTTCAACCATCCTGTTTGCAAATTATTATGAATTTTTGACCAGATAATATTTTTCTTTTATTTTTTTATCTCCAATAATTCTTCTGTTTTATTTATGAAATTTAAAACCTTATTTTCATAATTCTCTATTGTTTCTTTTGTAAATTTAGTGTTTGTTGAATAACTTGCAGACTGCCTGTTTTCTTTTAGATTAGTATATAATTCTGCATCTTCTTTGCTTATTGATAGTTCATTTATTAATTCTGCTTCATCCTTTGATATGCCATATTCTTTTATCAATAATAAAATTGTAGCCTGATGGTTTTTTGAAGAATAATTTTTATTTACAATTAATGACAATGCTGAATGATAAAGGGCATAATAAAGTATTACAATAAGCCAATCATTAAAGTTTAAATGCTTTTTGCTCAATTTATAAAATTCTAGATTATGCCTTGCTTTTTTAATATGAGCTTGCGCCAACTCTTTGTTTTCAGATATGAATCTTATCAGTTTATTCTCTATAAAAAAATTTATTTCGCTTTGTAAATGTTTTTTATCTGAGAATAATTTATCTATATTCATTCATTATTGCCTCATAAAAATTTTGCTCTTTATGTATGGGGAATCCTGTTTTTCTTGCTTGAATAATAACATCATCTTTATTTTCCATAAACTCAGTTATTGTTGCATTAAATAATGATAATGGATATTTTGATGTTAATTCCGCTTCTTTTTTATTCTCTTTCATATTAATGTTATTTTCAGACACTACCAATAAATCTATATCACTTTCTTTGTGTTCCTCATTTTTTGATGATGAGCCAAAAAGTATAATAGTATATACTTCTTTTGGCACATTTTTTAAAAAATTTCTCAAAGGATTTTTAACATTTAAATTTAATTTATTGAACCTGTTAATTGCTATTTCTGAAAATTTCAGGGCAAATAATTTTTTGTCTTTTATTTTGTAAAAAGTGTTTGATTTTGTTTTTTCCCGAACCAATATATTATTTTTTGTCAATTTATCCAATGCTCTTGCTAATGAACTGTCAGAGAGCTTGGATAAATCTTTTATTTCATTAAAATAAAGATTGTTCTTTTGGCTATTAAAATATGCTTTGTAAATCTTTTCTTCGGGTTTCATATTTAATAATTACTATATTCAAGATTATTTATAAATACTTCTATTTTTGGAGTAAATACTTCTATTTTTGAAGTTAAAAAATAGCTTCTAATAAATTCTTTTATTTTTTCTTCTTCTTTGCTATCATCAAAATATTCTCCCAAGTAAATCATTTCGTGTTTCATGGTTTCAATCAGTTTCTGGAGGAACTTCTTTTTTAATTTTTCAATTCTTTAAATGCCTTGTTTGCTAAATCTTTTTTAGGAGTTATTAGCAAATCATCAAATAATTTCATAATTTTTTTTATTCTTGTTTTTTCTTTTATGCTTAATTTTTTTGTATCTCCGCAATTAAGCGTTTTAGAAAAATTAATTCTTGCCTGCTCTAAAGATAAATAACCATTAGGTCCTCCGCGAACAATTTTAGCATTTTCATTCTCATATCCTTCATCTTGCCACCAACAAATCGGGCAAATATCGAATTCTTTTTTTTTAGGATATGCGCAGCAAGGACATGTGATTATGTCTTCTTTTAATAAATAATTTTTTGATTTGATCAATTCATTGAATTTTCTTCGCCTTTCCAAAATTAATTCATATAATTTTTTGTCTTTTTTTTCCATATAATAGTTTTCCCTCAGACATTTCTTTCATATTAATAATAACTCCCAAAGAATCAAAATTTTATAATTCTTCATCGCTGTAAAATTTTACCCCTCTAATCGTGAACTTTTTGAATTTAGCAGGTGATTTAAACCTGATTGAAATAAATTTTTTTTTGCAGTTAGGGCAGAATTCTTCAAGCTTATCTGATTTCCACTTAAAAGATGAAACGTCGCAGATGTAATCAGCAGAGCCCCTTATTTCTTGGATTATTTTATCTTTCAGCAAATTATCTAATTTTTTGAATTTTTCATAAACTCTTTTTTTTAAATCATCCATTATTATTCACCTATATTGGAAAAGTGGTTATGATTTCTAAAGTTTCAGGATTAACAACCACTTTAACATTCACACCTTCAATAATTTTTATGAAATCCATACTTGGCAAGTTTGATTCAGTCAAGTATATTTCGCCTTTTAAGCCAAATTGAACAGTTTCAATTATTGCTTTAGCTATGTCTTCTTTTGTCCAAGTTGACGGGAATTTTGATCCTTCAACATCTAATCCCAACAATTTTGAGTGTTTTGCCAATATTTTATCAAATCCTTTTCCATACACCTTATTTTTATCTAAGGTGTATGAGTGCTTTTCCAAATTATATTCTTTTCCATCTCTCGAAATTTTAAGAGAATTGCCTTCTTCAACAAAATTATGTATTTTTAATAACTCATTTTTTATCTTCAAATAATTCACATAATCCCCTATTTTTGAACCAGCAATATTACCTATTTTACTACCTATTAATGCACCTATTACTGCTGAATTTACTTGTAATTCATAAAACACTTGGTTGTTTAAAGCCGCCTTGGTTTCCTTGCTGTCTGAGCCATACAAGTAAGAATTAAGCCAAATCATATTGTTTCTTTCAATGCATTTTGGAAGCTGGGAAACCATTCCAATCAAAAGCATCACCGGACCAAAAGAGGCTCCAAAAGATTCATTTGCTAATTTAGAATAAATAGTTAATGCTCCTCCCAGAACTGCTGCAACTACTCCTGATGTTCCCGCAATTGTTGCCAGTTCTTGCCAATTATCATTAATGTTTTCAAAATATGAATTAACATAAGTGTTTAAAAATTGAATATTTCCAGCTTCTTTTATTCCCATTTCCAAAAAATGGGGATTATTTGCCAAATAATCCATGTAAGCGCTTAATTTTTCTTCCTCTTCTTTGTAAAAATCAGGAGTTAATTCAAATTCATAATTATTCTCTTCACAGAATAATTTATAAGTTTCATAAGCAAACTTTTTTTGATTATACTTTTTCTTTAATTCTTCCAAAACATTCAATGTTTTTTCCCCACCCATTAATTCAGGTATTCCCAAACCTATTTTTTCAAGATTATTCCTTTTTTCAGCCAAGCCAGCATATGCA
>JAQTTT010000049.1 GCA_028710615.1 Candidatus Nanoarchaeia archaeon | reverse complement strand
GGAATTTTGTTTTTTATCAAATATTTTTTGAAGTCTTTGCTGTCAGGGTAAGGCTTGTTTGATGGCTTGAAAAAGTCGGCAAATATTGTCAAGTAAGTGAATGGAGCAAGAATCCTCATGATTGCTGTTGTTAAAAAATTGATTTGCAATTTGTCCCAGAAATTCTTTTCTTTCATGCTTCTTTTAGTGAGCTCATAATTCGCTTTTGCCAAAGTGTTGTCAAAATCAAGCAAGATTAAGGGGTTTTTTATTTTCTTGGATTCTATGAAATCAGTGACTTCTTTCAATGATTTAATCTCGCAATCATAGTGTTTTTTTTCAGGGGCTTTAAAATTATGCCTGTTAATCCAGAAGCTTGCTGCCTTAAACCTCCTGCTTTTTGCATGCTCAATTATTTTCAATACGCCTAATTTGTCATCAACTCCTATAATGAAATATTTTTTCAAGTCAAGCTTTTTATTTTTAATTAAGGCGTAAAACAAGTCTTTCTTCACAAAGCTTTTTCCCTTAAAAGCCAAATCTATTGAATCAAAGTATTCAATCATTTCAATACCTCGCCGGTTTTCATATGCCACATGTATAAGTCTAATTCTGCACAGCTCATTTTTAGTTTTTTTGATAATTTATTAAAAATTTTTTCTATTTCAAAATACTTTTTCTTGGTCAGGGTTTTGGGCAAGCCCTTCAAATAATCATGCTCTTTAAGCAAAGCAAGTATGTGGCGGTCAAGTATTGCCAAGTCAAAGTATCCAATGTTTCTTAGAAAATGGCTTGCCTCTTTATATCCAATGCCTAACACGTTTTCTGCCAAATAATCCCTTGCTTCATGCTGGTTTTTATCAGCCATTTTTTTAATCTCATTTTTTATGCTTTCATGATTTCGCGCTTTCATAATGTATCTTGATTTCATGCCTGAAAACCTGTGCTTGTTTTTTGAAATGGTTTTTTCTAATTCTTTTTGGCTTTTTTCAATGAATCCTTTTGCTCCCAATTCTTTTTGAATATTAATCGCAGTCTTGGCTCTGCTGTTGGCGGTGAGTATGCAAAAGCATAATTCGCTGAACCATTCATGGTTGTTTTTTGATTTTTTGCTTTTAAACTCTTTTAATCTTTTATCCACTGCTTTTTTTATTTTAGAATTTTTCAGGTCCAATATCTTGTTTTCTAGTTTCATAATTCCTCGCATATTAATTCATTCATTTCAATTAATTTGTCTGTTTTTTTTATGCTTACATTTTCATTCACTGCTTCTTTTATTTCCATGAATTTCCAGGGAGAATGGGGGAATCTGAAAGCCAATATTGCCTTTGCTCCAAAGCATTTTGAAAAATTGAACAAGTCATTTACTTGCTCTTTTTTCACAGTTTTATACTTTGTGCTTGAATATTTGCACTCAATAGCCATTATTAGCCTATTGTTGCCTGCTATTAAGTCCGGCTCTTCTGTTTTGGCTTTCCCGCTTCCAGCTATCCTTGCAACTGCAAAGCCTTTTTTGCATAAAATAGCCATTAATTCCCTTTCATAAGAAGCTCCTTTGCTGTAAAAAGCCATAAAGATTAAATAATTGCGTTGCTTTTTTATTGTTTATGCTATCAATTGATTCAGCTTATAAATATTTGGCAAAAAATGGTTCAGAAACTCTGATTTTTTGCTTACTGCTTGCATTGGTTGGATTCATTCCAGTCTTTGGCGGGCTGCTAATAACCGGATTATTAATAAGAATAATCTCAAACACTATTAATAAAAAAGAAGGAATCCCAAAAGTTTTTGGAAACATGGAAGAAGACTTAATGAATGGATTAAAATTGTCTGTTTTTCACATTATTGCAATGATTCCTTTTGCAATATTAATGATTTGGTCATTTTTTTCCGCAAGAAACACTGATTTGGGAATCTTTTCAATGATTGCGGCATTAATGCTTCCAATTACAATATTAACAATAACGTATTGGATAATAATTCCACCCTTAATTGCGAATTTTGCTAAAAAAAAGAAATTCAGCGCATTTTTTGAGATGGGAAAAATGTTTAAGGCTGTTTTTTCAAATTTCGGGCTGTATTTAAAATATGTTGGAATATGCGTGCTTTACAGCATAGCAGTATTTGCAATATCTGTTGCTTTGTCATTTACAGTGATTATTCCTTTGCTTGGAACTTCATTAATGCTTCTTGTTTCTGCAAGGCTTCTTGGAGAATGGCATGTTGACGCAATAAAAAAATAATTATTTGTTTTTTATTTTTTTATATTATTTTTATTTCCATGCCTGCCATGGGAGTTTCTATTCCATTAGTCAATAAGATTTGGGGGTGAATTTCTCCAAAGCTCCCTATTTCTTTTCCTTTGACTATTATTGCTGCGCTTCTTCCTGGAATGTATTGGAAATAATCCTTTTGATTTAATTCGTATTTTAATCCCATTGAAGATAAAATCCATTCAGCGCATTGCTTTATTTCAGTGAAATCAGCGCTTGAATGCGAAGACAATAAGCATAAATAGTTCTCTTCATCAACGCAATTTTTATTTTTTATGAATGTTTTTCCAATTTCAAATATTCTTTGGGGATACGGATGATGCGTGTTTTTTGACATCCATTTTATTAAAATAGGCATTAATTCATTTCTTAAAGCGCTCATTCCTGAGCTCATGGGATTTTTTATTTCAACGCAATCAGGATTAAACAATGCTTCTTTGTCGCACCTGTAATAATTCATGGCTTCCAAGAATCCCATCCCAAGAGCCAAATCCCTTATTTTATTGGCGTAATTCGTTGATTCAAGCAATTCTCCTTTTGTTGAAATGCTTATTTCCTGGGATTCAATGTTTTCAAAACCGTGCATTATTGCCAGGTCTTCAATAACATCAAACTCGTGCATTATGTCCAATCTGTAAAAAGGTATTTTTGCAATTATTTCTTTGGGAGTTATTTTTAAAACATCAAATCTTGCCCTTAAAAGCAAATCTTTCAATTCATCATCTTTCCATGACATCCCAATCCTTTTTTTTATGCTTTCTTTATTTATTGCTATCTCTTTGGATTCCAATATAGGCGTGAGAATTTTGTTTTTTCCGTTAACTATTATTACTCTGCTGATTTTTCCTCCCCTGTCTGCTAATGCGCTTGCAACTATGTTTAATGCTCCGAGCACTGCCTGCTCATTAGTTCCAGTAACTTCTATAAAAACGTTTTTTGTGCTTTCATTTATTTTTCCAACACCATTGCTGTTTATTATGGGGGGCATTGAAAGTACTTTGTTATTGCTGTCAACAAGCAAAGGAACTTCATCATATTCTTTTAATATCTCTCCATATTCAATTCCTTTGGGGTGAAGGGCCAATATTTCTCTTGGCATTAATTCTTTTGTGAAACCCAATGGAATAAATTTAACTTCTTCTTTTCCCACTGCCCTATAAGTTACTGGAAAATTTATCAAATCATAATCATAAATCCCTATTGCTGATTTGCTTCTTTTTCTTCCATGGCTTCCGTCAACTTTTAGCTGCAGCTGCATTAATTGCTTTATTAAAAAATCATTAAATTTCAGCCCTTTCACTGCTGCGCAAGCAATGAAAGGCCTTATTTTTTTTATGCTTTTTTCAACAAAGACTTTGTCTTTTGAATCAATGATTTCATATTTTGGTATGCCTTTTTCTTTTCCAAGAGCCCCTTTCAAAGCCCTTGCCAGGCCTTCAACGTGCCACATGTCAGGCCTGTTGCTGTCAGCTGGCTCAAATTTAATAATGTCATTTTTAATGTCCAACTCTTCAATCTCTGTTTTAACTAATAATAATTTTTTCCACAATTTTTCCCTGTTTTTAGGCAGTTTTTCTCC
>JAQTTT010000014.1:8213-16292 GCA_028710615.1 Candidatus Nanoarchaeia archaeon | reverse complement strand
AACGCCTTTATCATTCCATTCCATTTCTTTTTCAGGCAAAGCAGATGATAATATGAATAATCTTGCAGTGTCAGCTCCGTATTTAGATGTTATTTCTTTTGGCTCAACAATGTTTCCAATGCTTTTGCTCATTTTTATTCCGTCTTTTAAAACCATGCCTTGGCTTAGCAGTTTCTTGAAAGGCTCGTCAAATTTAATCAATCCCAAATCCCTTAAAAATTTTGTGAAGAATCTTGCGTATAATAAATGGAGTATTGCGTGCTCTATGCCTCCAATGTATTGGTCAACAGGCATCCAATGCTTGACGCTGTCTTTGCTGAAAATATCATTATTATTTTTTGGGTCGCAATATCTTAAATAATACCAAGATGAATCGAAGAAGGTGTCCAAGGTTTCAATTTCTCTTTTTGCTTTTGATTTGCATTTTGGGCAAATTGCGTTTTTGAAGGATTTGCTTGTGCTTAAGGGATTGCCTTGCCCGAATTTAATGTCATTCGGCAATACTATTGGCAAATCTTTTATTTTTGCAGGAACCATTCCGCATTTTTCGCAATTAATCATGGGTATTGGGGTTCCCCAATACCTTTGCCTTGAAATAAGCCAATCCCTTAATTTGTATTGCGTTGTTGTTTTTCCGCATTTATTTTTAGCCATCCATGCAGAAATTTTATTCTTGGCTAATTCATTATTTAATCCGTTAAATTCATTTGAATTAATTAGCACGCCGTTTTCAGCGTATGCTTCTTTCATGGTTTCAGCATTCAAGCTTTTGTCTTTTGTTTGAATAACGATTTTTAAAGGCAATCCGTATTTTTTTGCGAATTCAAAATCTCTTTGGTCATGCGCTGGAACAGCCATTACTGCGCCAGTTCCGTAATTCATTACAACATAATCAGCAATGTAGATTGGCAATTCTTCGTTATTAACTGGATTAATCGCGCATTTGCCTATGAATAATCCGTTTTTGTCTTTAAGCAAGGATTCCCTTTCAAGCATGCTTTTCTTTTTGGCTTCTTCAATGAATCTATTGACTGCTTTTTCATGCGCTGTTCCTTTAACCCATTTTAATATTAATTCATGCTCAGGAGCCATGACTAAATAAGTTGCTCCAAAAATAGTGTCAGGCCTTGTTGTAAAAACGCTTATTTTTTCATTGCTTTCTTTGATTTTGAAATCAATCATTGTTCCTGAGCTTTTGCCTATCCAGTTCTTTTGCATTGCCAGGACTTTTTCAGGCCATTTGCCTTTTAATTTATCCAAATCATTCAATAATTCTTCAGCGTAATCAGTTATTTTAATGAACCATTGCTCAAGCATTTCCTGCTTCACTGTTGATTTGCATCTCCAGCATTTCCCATTTTCAACTTGCTCGTTTGCAAGAACAGTATTGCAGTCTGGGCACCAATTAGCAGCTGCTTTTTTTCTGTAAATCAATCCTTTTTCATGCATTTTCAAAAAAATCCACTGATTCCATTTATAATATTCCGGAACGCAAGTCATGATTAATCTGTCCCAGTCATAGCTGAAACCAATGCTTTTCAATTGCTCTGTCATGTCTTGCATGCTTTTAAAAGTCCAATCTTTGGGGTGAATATTATTTTTAATTGCAGCGTTTTCAGCAGGCAATCCAAAAGCATCATAACCTATGGGATACATTACATTAAATCCTTTCATTCTTTTAAATCTGGCAATCGCGTCCCCTATTGAAAAGTTTCTCATATGCCCCATGTGAAGCTTTCCTGAAGGGTAGGGAAACATTTCTAAGCAGTAAAACTTCTTTTTTTTAGAATCAGGGCTTGCTTTGAAAATCCCCGCATCTTTCCATTTCTTTTGCCACTTTTTTTCAAATTCATTCATTATTCAATTAATCCTTTAATTTGCTTTTTTATTAATATTCTCTTTTAAAACTTAAATCTTTTTAAATTAAAAACTTTAATTAATTCATTATAAGGGGCTGTAGTTTAACTTGGCAGAGCAGCTGGCTCCAGAAACAAACGCTTTTTGGAGCGCTGAGGCGCTTGATGCGCCATTGAAGAAACCAGCAAATCGGGGTTCAAATCCCTGCGGCCCCATATTCTTATTTTTATAACTAAAGTTTTTTAATTGATTGCGCAATATAATTTTATTGAGCTTCATGATATTGTCCTCGTATTTGGCTAACGTGTTTTCAATAATATTGAATTCTTGGATGTTTATAGTGATTGGAATAATTGCCAATTTAATTTTGGAAGCTGTAATTCCTAAAAAAATTATTTTGTCAAATCTTGAAAAAAAAGACTTTTTTACAATAATCAGGGCTTCAGTTTCAGGATTGCTTATAAGCGGTTTATCTTTTGGAGTTGTTCCTTTGATAGTTTCTTTAAGAAAAAACGGGGCGTCAATTTCTGCTTGCGCAGCAATGCTTGCATTCACTCCTTGGACAGGAGCTTTTGGCTTAATAGTTATTGGAGGGTATGTTGGAATGACTAATTTATTGGTTCTTCTTGGATGCTCTTTTTTGCTTTCAATAATGCTTGGATTCATTTTTTCATTGCTTGAAGGTTTGAGTCTTTTAAAGCACAAGCCAAGAATTAATGAAAATTATTTGAAAGAAATAAATTATTCGAAATTTTCAAAATATTTGAGCAGAAAATCCGGGATTAAAGAGATTTCAGCTTCAGTTTCAGATATTTTAAAGAATGTTTTTATTGCAGTATTATTGACTGCTTTTTTTCAGGTGATTTTCACTGCAGATTTCATTGCTTTTAATTTTTCAAGTAATTATGCATCGCTTTATTCGATTCCTTTGGCAACGCTTATTGAGATAATAGGCGAAGGTTTCACATTATTTGCAGGAGAAATTTATTTGTCAGGAGCAAGTTTGGGAGCTGTTTTTTCAATAATAATGGCTGGAGTAATAACTGATATTAATGAATTAAGAATGCTTGCAAAGATTTTTTCAAAAAGGGCTGCAACAGCGTATTTGATTATTGGCTTGGCTTTGACAGTTGCTTTTTCTTTTTTATTGATATGAAAAATTTATTAAGCAAAGATTAATTACTTTAAGCATTATGAAAAAGGGGTTATTATGAAGATTTTGGCCATTCATTCGGATTACATTAATTTTGAGCCCACTAAAAAAGCATTTAAGGGCGCTGAGGATGTTGAATTAAAAAAAGAGGAGTCAAAGGATTGCTTGGTTGTTTTCACTGCTGTTGAAAAAAGCGATGAATCTGATTTAAAGGGAATAGTGGATAAGTTAGTTGATGAGATTAATAAGGTTTCTGTGCAGGTTAAGGCAAAAAATGTTGTGCTTTATCCTTATGCTCATTTGTCAAAGGATTTATCCAATCCTGATTTCGCAGTAGAGGTTTTGAAATTAGCTGAAAAGAAGTTAAGCAAGGATTATGAAGTTAAAAGAGCGCCTTTTGGCTGGTATAAAAAGTTTGAAATCAAGTGCAAAGGCCATCCTTTAAGCGAGCTGTCCAGGGAGTTTAATGCAGAGGTTTCTAATCCTAAGGGTGAAAAAGCAAGGAAAGAGGGAAGCGAATTTTCCAAGTTTTATTTGATTTCTCAAAAAGGGGTTGTTGAAAGCATAAGCAAAAATAATTGGAATGATGCAAAGTTTTGGAAGAGCAAGGATGAAAGAGTTGGCATGCTTAAGCATTTGGTTAGGAATGAATTGGTTGGGAACACGCCCAAGGATTCTCCTAAGCATGTTGGCATAATGAGAAAATTGGAATTGTATGATTATGTTGATGAAAGCGATGTTGGCAATTTAAGGGCTTATCCTAATGGGGCTTTGATTTTTGATTTGTTGAAAGATTATGTTTTGTATAATTGCGCTTTAAAGCTTGGATGCGTAAAAGTGTATAATCCTTTCATGTTTGACATGGAAGATAAATTAATAAAAGAATTGGCTGGGGATTTTCACGAAAAAGATTATAGGGTGGTGACTGACAAGAAAGAATTCACTTTAAGGTATGCCAGTGATCCTTTGAATTTTCCAATGCTTAAAAATTTAAATATTACTTATAAGCAAATGCCTTTTGGCATTTATGAAGAGGCTCCAAGTTTCAGGATGGAAAAAAGGGGTGAGTGCGTTGGGCTTAAAAGATTAAGGACTTTTAACATGCTTGATGTTCATTTGTTCACTAAGACTGAGGAAGAATCAACTGATAAAATAAAGGAGTTGTGCTATAATTTTTCTGATATGCTTAAGGGAGTCATAGGCGATAAATGGGTGCTTGCGTGGGAAGTTGTTGATGAGTATTGGAAAAAATATGAAAATTATTTTAAAGAAATATCTGAAAAAATGAATTGCCCGACTTTTGTTAAGGTTATGCCTAAAATGAGCCATTATTATGCTTTTAAAAATGAGTATCAGGCTATTGGGCTTGATGGAAGCAATGTTCAGGTAAGCACGCTTCAGCTGGATGTTAAAGACGGCAAAAGGTTTGGAATAAATTATGTTGATGCTGATGGGCTAAAACAGCCGTGCTTCATAACGCATACTGCTCCGATTGGAAGCCTTGAAAGGTGCATGTATCTGGTTTTGGAAAATACTGTTTATCAGGAAAATAAAGGAAAATGCCCAATGCTGCCATTATGGCTTTCCCCTGAGCAGGCAAGAATAATTCCAGTGAGTGATGAATTTTTAAATGATTCAATAAAGCTCTCCGAATCATTGGAATCAAATAATATAAGAGTGGGTGTTGATGACAGAAGCCTTTCATTGTCAAGAAAGATTTTTGATGCCAAAAGCAAATGGGTGCCTTATATCATTGTTATTGGAGAAAAAGAAAAAAAATCAAAAAAATATTCTGTAACTATTAGGGAAGAATCATTGTCTGAAAAAGACAAAAAAGAAGAAATGAGCGAAAAAGCGTTTTTATCCCATATAAACAGCAGGGTTAAAGGGCTTCCGTTCAGGCCAATGTACTCAAATAAATTCATGAGCAAAAGATTGGTTTTTGTTTCATGGAGCACTGAAAAAAAATAATTCTTTTTACTCTTAATTAAGCAATTATGGAAATCTTTTTAAACAGATTAATTTAACTTTATTAACCAGTTAATATCGCGAGGTTAAAGATAAAAAATGAAAAAATTTAGTTTAGCCCTAATATTATTTGTATTAGGTTTGGGAGCAGGATTTTCTGTTCAAAATTACGATGCAAGCGTCAATGTTCTTGACCCAGTATTGACTTCTGGTGATTCATTGACTCTTTACGGCTTCATAAATTATGCAGCTGGACAAGGCAACCCTTATGATGTATCTTCTTTAAAGTTAAGGTATTTCAAGGTTGGAACAAGCCCGTCAGGGGCAGTGATTATTTCAAACATTAATTATTTGAGCAATTACCATAATTCTGAGAATTTGCTGGTTAGCGGAGCTTATTATGCTTCAATTAATGTTCCATCGCTTAGCAATGGAAGATATACTGTTGAGCTTTTAATTAATAATGAAGTTGCTTCCCAGTCATTTTTTGACTATGATTCGTCAGCTTCAAAGGATTCAAAGCTTTCATTGACTTATTTGAATGAAATAGCGGGCTCAATAAATGCTCAATACAGGATTGAAAATAATAATGCAACAAGCAATATTACTTATGGCGTTGATTTTTTTGTTCCAAGAATGGATGGCTTGGGAGCTTCTTTATTTGCTGATTCAATGCTTGTTCAGAATAAAAGTTCTAATGATTCATCAGTTGTTTTTGGAAGCGCTTTTGTTCAGGGAGCTAATATTTTGATTGCAAGAGTTTCTTCAACTGACCAAAGTGTTCAGAAATTGCCTTTGAGCGTTTTAAGAATGGTGCCTTCAGGAGGATTGGAGTCAATAGATGTTTATGGAGAATTGTCAATTAGTTCAGTATGCAATTCAAAAGAGGATGATGAGTCTTTTTGCGAATTCAGCGTTTTAAACACTGGAGTTTATCCGGCAGTTTATGGGATTGAAGTTATTGGAAATATTGCCAGTTCTGTTGAATTCACGACTAGCTTGATTAATCCAGGGCAAACTGTTAAGGGAAACATCACTCTTAATCCAGTATACAAGGATTTGGGCTCAAATTCTTTGACTGTTAATCTTAAGCATTCATCAAATGTTCTTGATTCAAAGCAAGTGTCTTCTTATGTCTATGCTCGCGATAAAATTAGCAAAATTGATATAAGAGTTATTGGGCTAAATAGGAATATTATTGAAGGAGACAAATTGTCAGTTAATTTCAGATTAAATAATACAGGGGATTATGATGAAAGCGTGATGCTCGTGTACGTTGTTGGCGAAACAGAATACTACCTTGATGGCGGAAAAGTAATGACTTTAAATAAAGGGCAGTCTATTTCAAAAGAAATTGATTTGACAAGGCATATTCAGGGAATTTCAGGAATATTTAATTTTGAAATAAAAGCAATGAATGAGGATATGGAAAGCCTTGGGGGAATAGTTAGCGGAGTTAATATAAATCCAAGAAACTATGAACCTGTTGCTTTCTGGAATCATGATATTGTTAGAATTGAAAAAGGCGGGAATTCAGCGAATAATTTGACTGTGCAAAACAATGGAAATGTTGATGACATTTATAGGGTGATTGTTCAGACAGAATACGCGACTCACACTGAAACTGTTTCTTTGAAGCCAGGAGAATACGCAACAGTGGAAGTAAAAATTGTATCAAGCGATTCAAAAGAAAAGGGAGTTTATCCTTTGAGCGCCACTGTTTGCTCAGAGATTAGCACTTCATGCGATTCAGCAAGCTTTAATTTAATAATATATGAGTTGCCTGTTTTTGGCAATGCAGAAGTTAAGATTGAAAATGAATCCATGAGCCTTGATAAAGGGCAGGCAGGAATATTTGAAATAATTGTTAGAAATAACAATGCCAATACAAGGGAGTATAAAATCATTATTCCTGAATTTGAGGGAGAAGCAAAAATCAGCCCTGAAACCCAATTTGTTTTAAGCGGGGCAGAAGAAAGTTTCTTTGTGTATTTATTGCCTGAGAGCGAATCATCCCAGGATGTGCAATATCAAGTGCTTGAATCAAACATGGCAATACAATCAGGGAATTTTACGCTGTCTTATGGTTCAGGATTCCTAACAGGCTTCATAACCGCGGGCACTGCATCAAACATAGCTGTTTCAATATTGGGATTAGCCCTTCTTTCAGCGCTAATAGTTTTTGGCGTAAGGGCTTTTAACCAGTCAAAAATGGAATTAAAGTATTGGAAATGAAAAAATGCTTTTTTTCCCTTTTTTTATTTTTTTTTTTAGGGATAACTTTTGCAGAGAATTATTGCGCTGATGACAGCTTTAACTCTTCATTAATAATAAGCAATGATTATTCTTCAAATGAGTACTTCACAGTTTCTTATGCTGCAAGCCCAGGATTAATAATACATTTTAAGGATTCCTTGGATATGGGATTTTTTGTTCCAGGCCAGGAAAAAATCCTTAATTATGAAATAATTCTCCCGTTTAAAGGGGAATATTCATTGACATTTGAGATTTCTGATTCAAGGGCGAATAAAGAAATCAAGCATTTTGATTTCAATGTTTTTGACTGCAGGGGCGTTGACGTAAAAATATTTGCGCAGGACAATTACTGCCTAAGGCAGACAGCGCCTTACCAAGTTTTTATTAATAATACCGGCAATTATGCTGAGGATTTGAAAGCAACAATTAATAATGAAATATTTAATTTTCAATTATTGCCCGGAGAATCAAAAACTTATGAATTAGAATTTTATTCCTCATTCCTTCATAATAATTTAATATCCGTGCTTGTTGAAAATGATTTTATAAAAGAATCTGCCGAGCAATATGTTAATTTAAGGAATTGCGATGCAACAGGAATACTTTTTGAAAGCATTAAAGCATGCCCAGGGCAATTAATTAATTCAAAACTGATTATTAAGAATTTAGGCTCCCAAACAGACGCGTATCAAATAATTAATTCATCAGGAGGCGCAATAATTGAGCCTCAGCGAATCATTATTGAATCTGGAAACGAAAAACATGTTGATTTCAGCATTTTTCCAGGATGCGATGAGAAAGGAATTAAAAATGCAGAAATTTATATTCAATCCCTTTACTCAGGG
>JAQTTT010000014.1:0-8113 GCA_028710615.1 Candidatus Nanoarchaeia archaeon | reverse complement strand
TGGGATTGAATAATATAATGAATGATTATGGAATAAGCGTTTTTTCAGTAAATGTTATTGCAAAAGGGCTGAATGTCACTGGCCAGACAAGTTATTCTGAATCAATCACTGGAATGATTGCGCTTTCAGTTCAGGAAAATTACGGCATTATTGGCTTAATTCTTTTGGCAATAATAATTGCAGCATTCATTAAAAAGAATCCTTTAAAAATTAAGAAAAGCTTATAATTAAATTATGCAAGCCAATTTAATAAATGATTTAATCATTATTAATGATGAGGCATTGGCGAATTCGCTTCATTCAAAAGGCTTTATTGGAAATCTTGAAAAAAAGAGGCTTGAATTGTCGGGAGTGGAAGCTTTTTATTTGTTGTCAAAAAACAAGATAAAAGTTTTCAGGAAAAAAAAAGAATTAACTGAAAAAGAGTTCGCTGATTTTTTTTCAAAAAAAGACAAAAGATTTATCATTAAATGCAAAATTTTTTCTGACTTAAGGAATAGCGGTTTCATTGTGAAAACAGCGCTTAAGTACGGCTTTGATTTCAGGGTTTATGACAAAGGCTCAAAAATTGGGCAAGACCATGCGAAATGGCTTGCTTATTGCATTAGCCAGAATGATTCATTGAAAATCATTGATTATTCGAGAATGATAAGGGTTTGCCACAGCGTTAAAAAAAGCATGATTCTTGGAATAATTGATGATGAAGGGGACGCCACTTATTTTGAATCTCATTGGGAAAAAATGAAATGAATTAATTGATTGCATTAATCCCTTCAATTCTTAAAAAATTGCTGAATTCTTTTGAATATCCGTGGTGCACATAAACATTTTCAGCCCCGCTTTTTTTCACAGTTAAGAGCAATTCCTTAAAATCTGCGTGGTCGCTTAAAGTGAAGCCTTCATCAGCTCCGAAGCGCTTTTTATAAAAAGGGTTAATGTTCCATCCGCTGAAAACGCCGAATTTTAATCCGCGCATTCTTTTAAAAGGGCTAAAATAATCGTTTTTAGAATTTAATGACGGGCAAAACAGCACATCCGGCTTTTTTTCGCAGGCATTGCATTCGCATAATCCGAAAGAATTCAGCATAGGCAAGTATTTTTTTATTTCAGGATGAACAATGCTTGAATAATCCCTGAAATAATGCATTATTTCCTGCATTTTTCCCAAAGGATATCCCATTAGCACAGTCAAATAATCTTTTCTCGCATTTTCTTTAATAAAATCTTTTGCCCTTTTAACCTCGCCTAAATGATTCGGAAAAATGAATTCAGGCTTTCCAAAAGTTGATTCAATAATCAAGTTTTTGCATTTTTTCACTTTCAAGCCATTAATGAATGCTCGGGATTTTGTGCTGAAATCTCCGGTGAAAAGCATTGAATCATTGCAATCATTTATGAACAATGATTTTGAGCCTATCATGTGCCCTGAATCAAGCAATGAAATATTTTCAGGAACATTTTTTGCCAAAGAGTAATCGTATCCCCTAAGCTTGGCTAATTTGTGCGTTTCATTGCTCATAATTGCAGGGGTGTTTGTTTTGAACAAGTGGTCTGAATGGCTGTGAGACAAGAAAGCGAAATTTGATTCAGAATCATTGCAATCAAGGGAAATGGAAAAATCATCTGAATTCACCCTAAAAAAACCCTTATGCTTTATTATTTCCATGCCTAAAATATTATTAATCCCAGCGCTTTTAAATAATTGCTAAGCGGATGAGATGAAGAATAATAGGCGGACTGATCATCCCCTTAGCATTCCATGATTCTGCCCCCATTTTTTCAGAAATTATTAAAAACAATGCTTTATTATAATAAGCAATGAATAAATTGCTTTTGCCTTTGCTAATGATTAATGCTTGCTTTGCATCAAGCATGACTATCTTGGGAGTTCAGCAAAACTCTTTTGGATTTGAAGGGGTTTTTGCAACCCTTGAATTGGAAATAGCTGATGGGAGCGGAAGAATTTTTTTTAATACAATGCCTTTATCCCAAACAGACACCCAGGCAAGCGCAAGATTAGCGGTTGATGTGGCCTGCCAAACCCTTGAAATGAACTGCAAAGACAAAGATTTCTTTTTTACAATAAACGCTAATTCTCAAGTAATTGAAGGTCCAAGCGCTGGAGCCGCAATGGCTGTAATTGCCATGGCAGAATTAATGAATAAGCAATTGTCAAAAAGCGTTGCAATTACAGGAACAATCAGCCCTGATAAAAGCATAGGCGTTGTTGGAGGAATAGTTGAAAAAGCAAAAACTTCACAAAGCCATGGAATAAAAACCATTTTAATACCTGTTGGAACACTGCATTTATTTGAAAATGAATCATTAAACATAAGTGTTGTTGAAGTTTCAACAATAACTGAAGCGTTCACGCACTTCACTGGATTAGTTTTTGATGAGCCATTAACAGAAATAGACAAATCATTTTTTAATTATTTTATGAGGATTATGAGCCAAGATTTAATTTTATATTCAATGCCTAAGTTTGAAAGCCTTTTAAATCAAAATCTTTCAATGCTTGATGATTCAGATGCCTTGGCAATAGAGTTATTAATTAATTCAACAAATGAAGACATCAATACAATGAATCAATTATTTGAATCAGAGAATTATTATAGCGCATCAAGCTACTCAGTGGGAATAGCCATAAATTCATTGTATATTGAATATTTGATTGATTATTTGCTGGATGATTTTGATTTTGAGGAAAAATTCAGACAAGCAAATGATTCAATCAACTCGTTTGAATCAAATTTTTATGAAGAATTAATAATTGACAACGCCAATGATTTTGAGGCAATAAGCATATCCATTGAAAGATTATTTGAGGCAAAAGAGTTGCTGAATTCAGCAATAGATTATAAGAACAAAGATGATTCATACAGTTCAATTTATAATTTGGCATTCTTATTAGTCAGGCTAAAAACCAGCGAGTCATGGCTTGGATTAAAGGATTTGATTAAAGGGGATTTGGATTACGAATTTAATCAAAATGATTTCTCAGAGCTGGCATATATCAGGATTGAAAACGCAAGAACTCTGCTTAATTATGCAAAATCAATACAGGAATCAGGATACACGGTTCTTGCAGAGGAATTAATATCAAACAGTTTGTCAGCGTATAATGATGGAGACATAATTTATTCTTTATTTGAAAGCCTGAAATCAATTTCCAATTCAAATCTTGCATTATCTCTTTCAGGAATCACAGATAAAAATATTAATCAAAGAATAAGCGTGTTAAGGGATTTGGCTGCAAAAAATATTAATTCAGCAAGCGCCAAAGGCATTATGCCCATACTCGCGCATTCATATTATGAATACGGAGAAAATTTCATTGAATCAGACCCTTTTCAGTCAATAATATTTTTTGAATATTCAAAGCAATTCTCAATATTAAGCGAGCAATTAATAAGCTATGCGATTCCAATGAATGAATCAGAAATGATTGATTTAATGCATTATTTGCCAAATTTAACATTAAGCTTATTTATAGGCATGCTTGTTTCACTGGTTTCTTTAGAGGTTTATTATGAAAAATCATTACGTAATAAAAGAAGATGACAATATTCCATTAATAGGGGCCCATTTATTCGGAATTATTGACAGGGGAACGAATATTCTTCAAATAAGAAGCATAACTGGATGCCCATTAAATTGCATTTACTGCAGCGTTGATGAAGGAAAGGATTCAAAAAAAAATAATTCATATGAAATTGAAACAAATTATTTGCTTAAAGAAATAAGCAAAGTTGCTGAATTCAAAGGAATTAATGATATTGAAGCGCATATTGACGGCGCAGGCGAGCCCCTGCTAAATAAGGACATCATAAATTTGGTTAAGGGCTTGAGAAAAAACCCTCGCATTAAAATAATCAGCATGCAGACAAATGGGGTTTTATTGGCTGATTCATTGCTTAAAGGATTAAAGAATGCGGGAATTGACAGGATTAATTTAAGCATTAATTCAATGAATCCGCGCATCGCAAAAATAATGAGCGGAAATCCTTTTTATGATGCTGAAAAAATTATTCAATTGGCTGAAAAAATTTCAAAATCAGGAATCAAGCTTTTGATTGCTCCAATTATTGTTCCAGGATTTAATGAAGACATTGATGATTTAATCAGTTTTTCAAAAGCCATTAATGCAAGCATTGGAATCCAAAAATATGAGCATTATAAGCATGGAAGAAGGCTGAAAGCAAAAGAATGGACTTGGTTTAAATTCAACGAGTATTTAAAAAAATTGGAAAAAAAGCACGAAACAAAGCTTGTTTTAAAAAAAGAAGATTTTGGAATTCATAAAGCCAAATCTTTGCCAATAATTTTTAAAAAAGGGCAGATTGTTTCAGGAAAAAAAGTACTTCCCGGATGGCTTAAAAATGAATCAATAATCTCTTCAAACAGCAGACTAATAACTGTTTTTGGAAAAGAAAAAAAGATTGGCGATTTGATAAAGGCAAAAATAGTCAAAACCAAGCATAATTTGTATTTGGCTAAAATGATTTAATTAATCCCAAGCTTTTTTGCAAGAATGCTTATTTTCTTCTTCCTCTCCATGTTAATGACCTCTAAGATGTGGGAGCAATAAGTCTCTTTTAAAGTGTTCCATTTGCAATCGCAAGTCCATTTATTTTTATCAATCTTGTAAATCACGCTGTGCTTTTTATTTTTTTCAGAATTATAAACAGTGTAGGCTTTTGCCCTATTGCTTTCATAATCAAAAACAGCTTTAAGCATTATTAAAAGAATAAAGCGGTTGTTTTAAAAAATTTCTGCGCATTTTTTTAAGATTATTCGCATTCTTCAAGGCAAGCCCCAAGGCAGCAAACGCCATTAATGCAGTCGTCATCAACATTGCATGAGCTTTTCATATTCAAGTAATCAGTTAATTCGAAATAAGAATGCCCAATAACGCAAGTTATTTTTATTTCCCAAATTCCGCTCTCATTAAGCGTTAAATCATTAATGCTCCAAATGTTTTTATCTTTTTTTTCACCGGATAAAATTATTGTTTTTCCTGAAACGCTTTTAAATTCAAACGCGGCGCTTTCAATATTTGAAGCAAGAGCAAAATCTTTTGAAAACTGCACGCCTGCAAAAAATTCCTGCTCTTCAGGAAGGTAATTATTTGAGCCCAAGCTGAAAATTATTAAAATAAAGCACAAAACTATTATTCCGCCAGCAATCAAGTAGCCGCTTTTTTTATTCAAGAAATCATTTTTTTTCAGTTTTTTTTCAATAATTGGCTCAGAATCATTTTTACCATTCAATTCTTTTTTTTCAAAACCGCAAACATCGCATTTGGCTGAATCCTTTACCAAGGAACTGCATTCATGGCAGTGCCATAATTGGGGGAAAGATAAAATATTTGGGTATTTGCATGTTTTGCAGAATTCTGAATCAGAAATAAGATTATTGCAGTTTGGGCAATTCCAAAGCTGCGGATAAGAATTGCTAAACCTGAATTTGCAGTTTGGGCAAAGCTTGTTTTTTTCAACAATTTCCCCGCAATTCGGGCATTTCCATTTTTTAGGGTAATTCATTGAATATAATTAAAGCAAACCATTGTTTATTAATCTTTTTTTAAAAAAATAATCTTTAAAATAAGAGGCATTTACATAATATTTTATGAATTTGACTGATGCGTGCGCAGCAATTGAAAAATCAATTGGAAAAAAATTTTCAACAATAATTATGTGCAATTGCGAAATAAATTATTTTGGAAGGGCAAGAAGCCATTTAGCGCAAGGGGACAGGATAATTATCATAAAATCAGATTCATGCATATTGATTCATAAGCCAAAAGGCAGGAACCCTGTTAATTGGATGAGCTCTACTCCGGAAATAACCCTTAGCATGGAACTTGATTATTTTCAATTAAAAGCATCAAGCATTAAGCCCAAAGAAGAGCTTTTAATAAATGTTTTTGAGGTTTATTCAATTTCTTCGCATCCGCTTATTGACACTGAGCAATTAAAATTAGCTGGAAGCGAGAGAGACATGAGTGATATGATTTATGAAAAACCACAGCTCGTAAAAGAGGATTTTAAGCCCATTAACAGGGAGGAAAAAACTGATTACGGATTCCTTGATGTTTTTGGATATGATTCAAAAGGCAATTTCGTGATAGTTGAATGCAAAAGATACACTGCAGGGTTGGATGCAGTAACTCAATTAAGAAGGTATGTTGAAAAAGTCAAATCAAGCAAAGGAGTAAGCAATGTTGTGGGCATTATTGCTGCGCCAAGCATTTCCCCCAAAGCCCTGAAAATGCTCACTGATTGGGGATTCAGCTATAAGCAAGTCAATGCGCCTAAGAATTTTAAAAATGATGAAATCAGCCAGGAAAAAATCAACAAATTTTTTTAATTTCTTTTTTATTGAATAAAAACCTTTAAAATAAAAGGATTTAATATATAATTTCATGCCGAATATTGATGAATTGCTGGATTCTTTGCATATTTTTGAAAAAAAATTATTAAAAGTATTGACAATAAAGCTGAGTTTAGAAAAAGCTTCAAAGCTTTCAGAAATGGAAGAAATTCAGGCATTGAAAGCTGCGCAATGGCTTAGCAACAAAGAATTGGCAATTATCAAGGAAACAAAAAAAAAGTCAGTTGCTTTGACCAATAGGGGAAAAGAAGTTGAATTAAAAGGATTTCCTGAAATAAGGCTGCTAAATGAAATAAAAGATTCTGAAAAAAAAATTGATGAAATAAAAAGTTTTGACAAAAACGAATTCAATAAAGCATTGGGATTGTGCAAAAAGGAAGGGTTTTTGTCATTGCTTAATGGAGTGATGAAAATAACCGGGTTGGGAAATGATTATTTGAAAAGCGAGGAAAAAAAGAAAAAAATACTTGAGTCTATTAATGAAAAGGAATTAAGCATAAAAGATTTGAAAGCAAGCGCTGAAGAGATTAAAGAATTGTCAGACAGGGGATTAATATCCTTGATTGACAGGACTGATTGGGAATTCTCAGCAACGCCTTTGGGATTAAAATTAATTAAAAAAGGAATAAATCTTGATGAAGAATTGCTTGAAAAGCCAAGCGCGCAAATGATTAAATCAAAGGAATGGGAAAATAAAAAGTTCAGAAGATACAATGTTAAAGAGCCTGTGCCACCCCCGTTATTTGCCAAAAAGCACCCGTATAATGAATTCATTAATGAGATTAAATCATTGTTTGTAAGCATGGGATTCAAAGAAATGACTGGCAATTATGTTGAAACAAATTTCACGAACTGCGATGCTTTATACATGCCCCAAGACCACCCTGCACGAGCTGTTCATGACATATTCTATGTAGAAGAACCTCAATACTCTGATTTGGAAGAATATAAAAAATTCATTAAAAAAGTGCGTATTGCGCATGAAAAAGGAATAAAAGGAAGCGCTGGCTGGGGCATTGACTTTGATGAAAATGTAAGCAAAGCGCATGTTTTGCGCTCGCAAACAACAAGCGCGAGCATACGAAAATTAATGAGCAAAGATTTGGAAATTCCGGGAAAATATTTTATTATTGACAGGGTTGCAAGGCCTGATGTGATTGACAGGACTCATGGAGCAGAGTTTCTTCAAATGGAAGGCATAATTTTGGGGGAAGGAATGAATTTGGCTTCATTGCTTTCTTTGCTTAGAATGTTTGCTGAAAAAATAGCTAAAGCCAAAAAATATTTGATAATGCCCGATTATTATCCTTACACTGAGCCAAGCGCATCGCTTCACATATTTACAAACAATAAATGGGTTGAATTGGGTGGCGCAGGAATTTTCAGAAAAGAAGTTACGGAGCCGGCAGGAGTTAAAGTTCCAGTAATAGCTTGGGGAATGGGTTTTGACAGGGCTTTCATGTCAAGCTATGGAATCAATGACATAAGGGATATTTTCAGCACTGACATCTCCTGGCTTAGAAATGTTGAGGTGAAAAAATAAATATGCCAACTTTTGAAGCAAGCTTTAAAGATTTCAGGAAATTAACCGGAGAAAAACTGCCTAAAAACAGGGAAAAATTGTGGAAAAAATTATTATTAGTTAAAACAGAGATTGAAGAGTTGGACATTAAAAATGACATTATTAAATTTGAGCCAGCTGACAGCAACAGGCCTG
>JAQTTT010000013.1 GCA_028710615.1 Candidatus Nanoarchaeia archaeon | reverse complement strand
TAAAAAGCCCTTTTTCCTTGTAAGTTATTGAAATTGAATCATTAGGCAAAAAAGATGATATTGCCAAATTAAAATCCGCGGCGCTTGAAACCAAAATCCCGTTAACTCCTGTTATTATAACATCTTTTTGAATATAATTCGATGCAGGCAGTGAAACGCTTGAAACAATTGCCCCTTCCCTGTCAAAATTAGGATGAATAATTATTAAACTCGCGATTAATAATGCAATCATTAGGCTGATTTTCCAATCCTTCAAGTATTTCTTTAAGCTCATTTTTTTATGCTCTCCTTGTATTCAAGATACGTTCTTTGAATGCTTGCATTCATAAGCCAAGTGTTCAAAAGATCAAAAAACATTCCAACAATCAAAACCATTGAAATCTGCTTTATTGCCTCAACGCTTGACAATAAAAGCATTATGATAAATGTTATTAAAGCAGTTGCATTCATTGTAAGCTCTGTTTTAAAAGCTCCAATCATCCTGTCTTTCAAAGTTCCGTCTTTTTTCTTTAAAATATTTGTTGACAATAAAATGTCTGAGTCTGTGGAGTAACCCATAATCATTAATAAAGCTCCAATTGTTATAACACTGATTTTTATTGAAAACAGATTAAAAACTGCGAGCACGCCTATAACATCAGCCAAAGTGCTTACTACAATGCTTAAAGCAGGAATAATATCCCTGAAATAAGCGTATGAAACTCCAAGCATTAAAAGCGCGCCTATGAAAAAAAGCCACCCTGCTTCTTTTGCAAAATTTTGCCCTATAACGCTGGATTGCGAGCCAAAGCTTATGTCATCTTCAAATAATTCATCATTAATGTATTCTTCAATTAATTCAACCAATAACTCTTTCGCAATCCCCTGCTCTGTCACAACTTCATAACCAATCATCTCATTTGAAAGCATGTTTCTTATGATTGATATATCAATATCATCAGTTTCAGCACCATTAATCAAATGCTCTTTAAGCCCTTCAATATTAATGCTTAAATCATAATGAAATGTCAAAGTAACGCCCCCTTTAAGGGTTGAATCCATTTCAACAAAATTCCCAGTAGTTGCGTAACTGTATATGAGAACTGAAATGTTGAATATTAAAAGAATGAAAGGTATGAGAAAAAGCTTTTTATGCTCCTTATAATAAATGTCAAAAAAATTTTTCATGATTAATAAAAAAATATTGAGCCAAGCATTTAAAAAAGTAATGAAAAAGGATTGGCTTAAATATTTATTTTCCCAATCCTTTTTTTGCCCTTATGCTTGGCCTGTTTTTTTCTGTGCCAAATCCTTTCTTTCTCAATCCCCTTCCTTTTCTTCCAGCACTCGTTAATCCCCTGAAAACTCTTCCCCTGTGCTTGTCAGTGCATAAGCCGGCATAATCCTTATCATTGAATATTTGCGGATGATTTGAATCTATCATTATTACTTCAAACCATTTATGCTTGCCGTCATCACCCACTTCATAGCTGTTTAGAATATTCAGATTCTTGAATTTTCTCTGAGCCCTTTCTTCAGAAATAGTCTGAAAGTTTTTCTTTGTTGAATATTTGTTCTGCCCTGCTTTGCTTGGCTTTCTTCCCTGATGAGTGGATTTCCTTTTCCTTCCGCCCTTGTTAATCCTGACTCTTGCAACAGAAACTCCTTGCTTAGCCTTGTATCCAAGGCTTCTTGCCCTGTCAATCCTTGTGGGCTTATCAACGCTTATTATTGCATCTTCGCTTCTCCACTTAATCAAATGCTCCCTATAATAAGGGTTGTCCCGTTTAGGATTTTTCCAAATTTTTTGCATGAACTTGTATAGTCCCATATTTTAATCAAACTCCTTTAATCGCGGATCAAGACAATTAATCTATCATCCCGCTTTTTCAATAATTGAATATAACCAATTCATTTAAAAACTTTTTTCAAAATAGCGAAACAATTTTAATGTTAAAAAAACATTAAGCAAACATGATGGACCAAGAAGATATGGGAGAATTGCTGGAGCAATTTACAAAAATAAAAAAAGAAGGAATGCCCTGCGAATTGCCAGAAGCCAGAAACTTTTACAATAAAACAATAAAAGGAATTCAAAAAAATTTAATGCAAGCCTTAAGCGCTTATTTGTTGCGGATTGGCGAGCAAATACCTTACAACATATTAATTAAAGAAAATTCTGACGCCTTGGTTGATGACGGTGATTATGTCATGGAAAAAATTGCCAAATTTTCAGAAATGCTGCCCATAATCATTGACTTATACAGAAATCCCTCATCATACTCTGCCTGGAAAGGAAATGTCACTATTAATGGAAAAGAAGAAACAATGTTTTACATAGAGCTTAAAACAGATGAAAAAAAACTGCAAGCATTAATGAAATTTTACATATAAAAAAAAAACACAGTTAAGTTTTTAAGCAAGCAATTTTAAAATTTGTAATCATGACAGAACAGACAGTTGTATTAATCAAGCCTGACGGCGTAAAAAGAGGAATCATTGGGGAAGTAATCTCCAAATTCGAAAAAGTGGGATTAAAAATTGTTTCCATGAAAATGATTTGGGTTGAAAAAGACGTTGTTGGAAAGCACTACGCTGACAAAGAAGACTATTTAAGAAGCATAGGGGAAAAAACGCTGGAAAATTACAGGAAATACGGGGTTGACCCCCATGAAACTTTGGGCACAGAAGACCCTTTAGAAATAGGAAGAAAAGTAAGGCAATGGAATATGGAATTCATGTCTTCAGGCCCTGTTGTTGCAATGCTTCTTGAAGCCCCATGCGTGGTTGAAATTGTGAGAAAAATTGTTGGAAGCACTTTTCCGCAAAACGCTCAGCCAGGAACAATAAGGGGAGACTACAGCTTTGATTCAGCATTTTATTCAAACATAGGCAAAAGAACCACGAGAAACATTGTGCATGCTTCAGGATGCGTTGAAGAAGCGAAGTTTGAAAGAGAATTGTGGTTTAAGGAAAAAGATGTTTACTCCTATAAAACCTTGGCTGAAATATTTTTTGAATAATTTTTTTTTTATTCAATTGTTTTTATCAAAAATTTTTTATTCAATGATTGAGCAAAAAATTATTGGAAAAGCTATTGTTGCGTCGCAATGAACAACAACAGTATTAGCATCTTCTTTTATCTTGCTCCAGCTAATTGCTTCATTTGCGCTTGCGCCTGACAATGAGCCGTCATAAGCCTCAGAAGTTGTAACATAAACAGCGTAATCAAACCCTCCCCTTACAATGTTCATTCCAATTGCATGATGCTTTGCAAAGCCTCCTCCAAGGATTATTCCCCCGGTTTTTTCAGCATTTAAAATTAAATCGCTTTCAGCTTTCATATCAGCAGTCACATCAATCCCCATTTCAGGATGCTCCTGCTTAAAATAATATAATTGAAGCCCGAATGCTCCGTCAAGAATTGCAGGGCAAAATATTGGGATATTATTCTTAGATGCCCAGTAAAGAAAAGAATTCTCATCAGTGATTATTTTTCCCAATTCATAAATTATTTCGCTCGGTCCAAGCAGCCTTTTTTTCTCTTTTTGCAATCTTAAAATTTTGTCAAAAAAAGGCAATAATTCATCCTCTAAAGCCTCATACCTGTCATTGGGAACAAGGATGTTTCCTATCCTGTTAATTCCCTTTTGATGAAGCTCTTTATCATCCATATTAAAGCTTCCTTTAATAAAAGGCATTTTCGTTTTCATTAAATCCTCTTCCACGCTGCCAACCCCGGTAACTATGGCATCAACAAATTTTGATTTGCATAGTTGCGCAAACAATTCCCTTAATCCGCTGGAAGCCATGTTGCTCGTAAAAGTCAATATTATTTTGGCATTGTCATTTTTCATTTTTTTTATTATTTGAACTGCATGATTAATATTCGCTGCCTGAAAGCCCATGCTTTCAAAATCATCAGCCAATTCTTTCACTGCCTTTTTTTCCTTAAATTCAAATCCTTTAATCTCATCCATGAATAAGAATATTAAATCGTTTGCTTTAAAAAAATTGCGAGAAGCGCTGATTATTCAATAAAAAAATTTTGATTTAAACAAAACATCATAAAGCCTTTTAATCATCCTGATAATTTCCTTATTCGAAACCTTTTCTTTTTGAAAAGGGGTCATTGAAAAATATTTATAGTATTTTTTGCAATAAATGTTTTGCGGGCTTATTATTTTAAGCAACTCAGGCTTTATTCCCGCAAAATGAACTATTTTAGGGGCACTATTTTTAGCTTTGGAAAAATCCCAAAAAGGGGAGCATATAAAATTATATTCTTCAGGCAATATTATCCAATCATTATGTAGCACTGCATTTAATCCATCCTGATCATGCATTACAATTTTTTCAACATTTTTCTTCATGAAATCAATGATTTTTTTGCTTAAATTTTTTTTCCTGAAAAAATCAAGATTAAGAAGCATTACCCCTGAATTAAAATAAGAGCCGTTTTTTGGAATTCCAAGCCTTTTTTTAAAATTCTTTAAATCCAATTTAATCATATTAATATCTTCAGCAGCGGCCAATGCTTTTCCATGCAAATCAACTGAAAAAAGCCCGGACAAATCTCCCTCAATTATTGTGTCGCAATCAAGATACAATATTTTTTTTATTTTTTTTGGAAAAATCCTTGGAGCCAACAGCCTGTAATAAACAGAATACCCTCCAAGAATTGGCAAGCCATAAAATTCGGAATCCTCTGCCAAATAATACTTGAATTTTTTTTTAAAAAGTTTTTCAGCAATTTTAAGCTTCTTTTTGTCAGCCAAATCACTATGGATTATGTGAATTTCAGGATTGATTTTTGAATTTAAAAGCAATGAAATAATTGACACAACTGCGTATTTTTCATAATCTTTGTCAACGCAATAGCACACATGATATTCATTAGCCATGATATTTTAAATCAATTATTATTTAAAAAATAATAGGGGAAATGAATACATCAATATTTTAAAACAGCAATGAATAACCCAGTTTGTTTTATGGACACTTTATGCGCCAAGTGCAAGGGAAGAAACTTTTGCAACTCAAAATGCAAATGGGCTGAAATGAGCTTTAAAAGCTTTGATTTTAAAAAAGATTTTTCAGGCTCAAGCCCCTCAATATTCATAGGAAAAGCGAACTATCCAAATGTTTCAATAGGAATTATGAGCCTGCCGTTTTCAACCATTAATGCAGGCACTTTTGACAGCCCAAAATTTTTTGCGCAAAATTTAAGCATTTCCCAGGTCATTGGAAAAAGAGCGCTTCTGATAAACTGCAATTCAAGCAAAAAAAGTTTTGCGGAAAAAATAAAGGATTTGGCTTTGTCAAAAAAAGCTGTTGAAATCGAGGCAAGCCTTTCAAAAGCTCCAAAGCCAAAAACGTGCTTTGATTTTGTCTCCCCCATAATGGGCCCTGCAACTGAATTAAAAAAATTATTTGTCCATGAAAACATAAAAATTGACAAAAATGTAAGCAAATGCCACTATGATACTGACTTGAAAGCGAATGAAGCAATTAGCATCCTTTACTCAAAAGGGTTTGAAGAAAATGATTTGTCAAAATATTTATCCAGCGGAGCATTTGGAATAAAAAAAAACAGGAAAATTGTTCCAACAAGATGGAGCATTACTGCTGTTGATGATTTGCTTGGAAAAGGATTGATTGAAAAAATCAAGCATAATCCAATGATTGAAGGATTCAAGGTTTTCAGGGGAGCATTGTACGGAAACGAATACACAATTATTCTTTTGCCTTTTGTTTACGGATTCGAGCTCTTTGAAACGCTTGACTGCCATGAATTCATGCACGATTTCGAGGATTTGGGGGGAAGAAAAAATTACGCTTTCGAGACTGCCGGAGGGTATTATGCCTGCAGGCTTGCTGTTTTGGAATACTTAATGAAAAACAATGTTCAGGCAAGGGCAATAGTTTTCAGGAAAATAACTTCTGAATACATTGCGCCCTTGGGCGTGTGGGTTGTAAGGGAGGCTTGCAGGAAAGCAATGAACTTTTCACAATCATTGAATGATTTGGGCTCTTTAAAGCAATCAATTAAAGAAGAATGGATGCTTAAAAAATTAATGAATGAAAGCGTTTTGATTAAAAAATTTTTATCGCAAAAAAGCTTGGGGCAATTTTCATGAAAGGAATGGCGCATAAAATATTGGGAGCAATGATTTTCATAATTTTTTATTATTTCAACCTGTTTCCCGGAATAATAAATGATTTTTTGAAAGCGCCTTTGGCGGCAATAGCTGGATTTTTCATTGCAATAATTTTCAGCGGAGGGAGAATCAATTCGAAAAAATTGATTGATTTCGGATTAAGCCCTGACAATGACTTTCATAAAAAAATGAAAAGAAGCATGATTTTCCACTCGCCCTTGTTCCCTTTGCTTGCAATCATTTTTTTCCCGCACCCAATAATATTCATTGCTTCCTTTTTTTATTCATTCCACATACTTATTGACCTGCTTAACCCATTAAGCTTTGAGGGAAAAAGGCATGAATACTTTTTAATATTCGTTTCAGTCATTCTTTTTTTTGTAATGATTTACTCTTAGATTGCTTTTTTAATCTCTTGAATTTTCCCCTATTTTTGTAGATAAAATAAGCTCCTGCAATAAAAAGCAAAAACAAGACGCCATACCCTATTATTTCCAAATCATCAATTCTTTGGGCAATCTCAAAATAAGCAGAGCCCATTGCCCAGCCAATCAATCCAAGAATAAAAACCCTTAAAAAAGCTCCCAAGAAAGTGAACAAAGCAAATTTTTTTGCATTAATCCTTGCAACTCCTGCGACTCCGCTGAAAACGCTTAAAGGAATAATAGGTATTGCCCTTGCTAAAAAAATTATTAATTCATCAGCGTATCCTTTTTGAAAATAATCAATTGCCTTATCTATTTCATCCCAGTTAACTCCCAATAGCCATTCAAACCTTTTAATCAATGGTTTTCCTCCAGCGTATCCTATTCCATAACCAATGAAAGAGCCAAGAGTTGTGGCTATTGCTCCGGGCAAAGTTATGACTAAAAGCAAAGGAAAAATTATTTCAATTAATGGAACTCCTGCAGGAAGCATTATGAAACCTGCAGCCATTATGATTAAAGGGCTTGGAAGCGGAGCAATAACGCTTTCAATCATTACTCCCATGAAAACTCCCCATGAGCCTGAGCTTCGGATAAGCTCCATGAGGTATTCAATTATTGACTCAAAGTTCACTCTCTTCAACCTTTGAATAAATATTGTTAAAATAAGAGATTATTTTTGAAAGCAAGCCCCTGAGATATTCTTTCTCCAATTTGAGCGAAGATTTGCCTTTCACCAAGATATTGTTTTTTCCCATGAATTTGAGCTCTTTTTTTGAAAGATTATCAATCAAAAAATATGTCTCAAAAAAATCGCTTCCGAAAACTTCAGACAATTTGCCCCTGATTTCGCCAAGCTCAGTGAGCAAATCAACATGCTTTTGGGCAACGAAATCCACAATGTAAAGCATGGAATTTTTCATGTGAAACAATAGGCTTGAAGCGTTTTTTTCATTTAATGAATTAAAAAGATTTAAGCATTTGCTAATCTCTTCTTTGCTTCTTTTTAAATAATCAAAATCTTGCATTAAAGGTTCTCCTCCACTTTTTTAGCCAAATCAAGAGCGATTTTAGTGAAGCGCTTAAGCTCATCAAACCTGACATTAATAATCTCATAATTGTCCGAAATAAACATGTATTTATCATTTTTTTCAAGAATCATTCCCCTTAAATCATAGGATTTCATTGAATTAAAAACAGTCATTAAATCAGTTATTTCCTCCCCGCTTAATAAAGATTTTCCAAAAGAATGCTCAATAAAATAATTAATCAGCAATTCGTCGCTTAAAAAAACGTTGTGCGTTTTTCCCTTCATTTTCTCCCCAATCATGAATGCTTTGACAGACAAAGAAACAGATTTTTTCAAATGAGACAAAACGCTTAAAACCATTTTTTTATCCTTAATCACTTTATTAGTTATCTGCAAAACATAATCCCCAATCTTTGCCTCCTTAATTGATTCATTTATAAGCTCTTTAGGGTCTTGCATAGAATAATTATTAAAAGCTGGCAGCTTTTAATACTTTTTATGGAATATTCATTCAAGAATCATTTGGGAGAAAAAATTTTATGCGCTCTTGAAAAAAATGATTCAAAAACTCTTGCAATAATGGCGCATGGTTTTAGGGGCAGCAAGGAATATCCCCTTTTCAAAGAAATCGAGAAATCCTTAAAAAAAATCGGCATTGATTCGCTGAGAATTGATTTTTCAGGGTGCGGAGAAAGCGAGGGGGATTTTTCAGAATCAACAATTAAAAAGCAGGCAAAAGAAATATGCATTGCAATAAATAAATTAAAATATGAAAAAATAATCCTCATAGGCCAAAGCATGGGGTGCGCTTCGTCATTGATTGCTTCAGGCATGAATAAAAAAGTGAGCGCAATGATTTTGATTAATCCTTTGGTTTTTCCCCACGTAACTTTTCAGGATTCATTGATAAAATTCTCTCCATACGTTTTTCTTAAAAAATTAAGAATTGAAAAGTCCTTGCTTGCGAAAAAAAATAAAAAAATAAAAAAATTCCTTAAAGAAGAGATTGTTGGTAAAGACATGCTTGAAGAAATCAAGACTCTTGATTTAATCTGCTTGGCAAAAAAAACAGGCATTCCTGCATTGATTATTCACGGAAAATTCGATGAATTAATACCTGTATCTCATGCGCAATACTTAAACAATATTCTTTTGCAGAGCGATTTAGAAGTGCTTAATTATCCCCACAACCCTTTGAGAAAAAAGTCTGTTAAAGAAGTCGCCTTTCATTCAATTAAATTCATCAAAAAATTAAAAGAAAAGTTTTTAAAATAAACTTTAATTAAGTAATTAACTATGGCAAAATTAAGGGGAAGCGATGTATACAAGACTTTGAAGCGCCCTTATACAAGGAAGTCAAAATTCAAGCAGCACATGTATATACGCGGGGGAATTCCAAGCAAAAGAACTGTAAAATTTGACATGGGAGACATGAATTCAAATTACCCTTTAAGAGTCAGCTTATTCACTTTGCAGGAAGGCACATTATTGGACAACGCTATTGAGGCAAGCAGGCAAACAGCAAATAAATTCTTGCTTAAAAGCTTTGGAGGAAAGCAGTCAGGATTTCATTTTAAAATTAAAGTTTTTCCGCATCACATTGTAAGGATTCATCCAATAGCAATGGGAGCTGGAGCAGACAGGTATTCAACAGGAATGGCAAGGGCTTACGGCAAGCCGACTAATTTGGGGGCAAGAGTGAGCGCTGGGCAGGAATTAATGTATATTGAAGTGCCTATAGAAAAAGAGGCTGTGGCAAAAGAAGCTTTGAGAAAAGCGACGTGCAAGCTTCCATTCAAATCTTTGATTGAAGTCACAAAAAAAGAGAGAAAAAAAGCAGACAAATAAATCTTTTTAAATAATCAACAAATCTTTTTTTATTAATGTCTGAATACGTTAAATGGTTTAAAGAAATATCTAAGAAAGACTTGGGCGTTGCAGGAGGAAAAGGCGCGAATCTTGGGGAAATGTACCAGGCAGGATTCCCAATACCCAATGGTTTTGTGGTGACTGCGAATGCTTACTGGAAGTTCTTGGAAGAAACAGGATTAATTGATGAAATCACCAAGGTTCTTGAAAAAATTGATGTTGAAAACAATGAGAGCCTGCAGTCAGTTTCAAAAAAAGTGAGGGAAATGATTTTGTCCAAAGAAATGCCTGCAGATATCACTGAAGAAATATTAAGCCATTATGACTCAATGAAAAAGGATTCAAAAATAAACATTATAAGCCATGGCGCTGAAATAGTGAAATCAAGCATTAATGATGCTTTGGTTGCCATAAGAAGCAGCGCAACTGCAGAGGATTTGCCTCAGGCAAGCTTTGCAGGGCAGCAGGAAACTTTCTTGAATATTATTGGCAGCGAAGAGGTTGCAAAAGCAGTAAAGAAGTGCTGGGCGTCTTTATTCACTGCAAGAGCAACTTATTACAGGGAAAAAAATAATTTTCCCCATATGAAGGTTAAAATAGCTGTTGTAGTGCAAAAAATGGTTAACAGCGAAATGAGCGGAGTCGCGTTCACAGCAAATCCTTCAACAGGAAACAAGGAAGAAATGATAATAGAGGCGGGCTATGGAATAGGCGAAGCAATAGTTTTGGGAGAAATCAATCCAGACTTATACATCATTGATAAAAAAGGATTGTCCATTAAATCAAAGCAAATTAAAAAGCAGGAAAGAAAATTAATGAGAACAAAAAAGTCAAATCTTGAATGGGTTGAAGTTGAAAAAGATTTGCAGGAAAAGCAGGTATTGGATGATAAAAATATAGTCAATCTTTCAAAAATAATAAAGTCAATAGACGAGCATTACGATTTTCCGCAAGACATTGAATGGGCTGTTGAAAACAATGAAATTTTAATAACTCAATCAAGGCCTATAACAACGCTTGAAAATCTTAACAAAGAAGAAATCAGCGAAGAAGACAAAGAAGGCAAGGAAGACATTCTTCATGGCTTGGGCGCAAGCCCTGGCGTTGCTTCAGGAAAAGTTGTCAAAATAAAAGGAGTTAATGAGCTTGACAAAATAAAAGAAGGGGACATATTAGTTACAGTAATGACTGACCCTAACATGGTTCCAGCAATGAAAAGGGCTGGAGGAATAATAACTGATGAGGGAGGGATGACTTGCCATGCAGCAATAGTTTCAAGAGAGCTTGGAACTCCTTGCATAGTTGGCACAATTAAAGCCACAAAAGTATTGAAAGATGGAGATGAAATCACTTTGGATGCAACTAATGGAGTTGTTTATAAGGGAAAAAGCGAAGAAGTTATGAAAAGCAAGGAAAGCAAAAAAGTTGAGGCTTCATTAAGCCATAACGGAGGCGCAAAAATAGTTACAGGAACAGAGATTCATGTTAATTTAAGCACTCCGGATTTAGTGGACAATGTTTATCAAAGAGATGTTGATGGCGTGGGATTATTAAGGGCTGAATTCATAGCTGCTGAATTAAACATTCATCCTTCAGCATTGATAAAACAGGGAAAAGAGCAGGAATTCATTGATAAATTCGCGAGCGAAATAGGCAAAGTTGCAAGAAAATTTCAGCCAAGGCCAGTAACTTACAGGGCGCTTGATTTTAAAACAAATGAGTATAAAGATTTGCCTGGAGGCGCAGAGTTTGAGCCTGATGAAAGAAATCCTATGATTGGCTGGAGAGGAGCAAGCAGGTATGTAAGCCCTGAATATGTGGAAACATTCAAGCTTGAATTAAAAGCATTGAAAAAAGTCAGAGACACGTATGGAATGACAAATGTTGAATTAATGATTCCTTTTATAAGAAACACATGGGAATTAGAAAAGATTTACAAAATAATAGAAGAAGAAGGATTAAGAAATGCGGGATTAAAAATAGGGATAATGGTGGAAGTTCCAAGCGCAGTGATATTAATAGATAAATTCTGCAAAATGGGAATAGATTTTGTAAGCATTGGAAGCAATGATTTGACTCAATTGGTTTTAGGCGTTGACAGGGATAACGCGAAATTGGGGGACTGGTTTGATGAAAGGGATGAATCAGTTCTTAGAATGATTGAAAGAACAATAAGGATTTGCAGGGAATACGGGGTAAAAACAAGCATATGCGGGCAAGCCCCAAGCGTTTATCCTGAAGTCACAAGATTCATTGTTGAATGCGGAATAGACAAAATAAGCGTTAATCCTGATGTAATAGAAAGAACAAGAGCATTAGTGGCTCAAATAGAGAATAAGCTATTATTGGAAAACAACCTTAAAAGAATAAAAGAAGAAAACAACTCAATATTATAATTATTTAATCTCATATTCCATGAAATCGTGCGCATACAAAGAATTCTTGAAAACTTTTTTTGCATCCTCTTCCAATAATTTAGAATTGCCATACCTTTGGCTGATATGCGTCATGATTAATTGCTTTGAATTGCTCTTTTTTGCAATCATGGCTGCTTGCGCACTGCTCAAATGATTGTAATCCTTGCATTTCTCCTCATCCTTTTTGCTGAACGTTGCTTCGCAAATCAATAAATCGCTGTTCTTTGCATATTCTATTAAATTATCAAAGTATTTGGTGTCGCTAATATATGCTAACTTCCTGATTGTGTCTAAATAAGTTGCATTCTTTGCGCTTATTCTTTTTCCTTTGTAAACAATGTCTTTTCCTTCCTGCAAATCGCCCAATAAAGGATGCTTGACTAACCCGAACTTCTTCGTATAATCAACATTTATCCTTCGCAAAGGCTTAGTCACCAAGTAATACCCATTCCCTGTTACTCCATGGCTTAAAGGAAAAGAATAAACCTGAAAATCAGGAAAATCAAGCAAAAGCTCCTCGTCAAACTCATTGGCCTCAAAAACTTCAATATGAAAACCTGGCTTAAAAGCATATGTTTTAAGCAAATGCTCAACCCTTTCCTTAGTGCCTTTAGGGCCGTAAATGCTTAAAGCATCCTCCCTTTTGCTTGCTCCCAAAGACTGAATAATGCCTCCAAGACCTAAAGCATGGTCTCCATGCCAATGAGTAATAAACACTGCATTCAAATGATGAGGAGACAATTTCAAAATCCTCATCTGCCTTTGCGTGCCTTCCCCGCAATCAAGCAAAGCCTTGAATTTTTTCAATCTGAAAAATATTGAGCTATGATTCCTTTCTTTGGTCGGGAATTGGCTGCTTGTGCCCAAAAAAATAACATCAATCATGAATTTACACCAAATAATAAATAATATTAAGGGTTTTAAAAAAGCATTGAAAAATAAATAAGATATAACGCGCGGATAAGTTCCGGGGAAAATATCCAAAGACGATGTTTGGCGAACCGCGTAAAGCCCTTCTCAGTTTTACCTGAAACGCATTATATCCTAAATACTAAATAACCCTATTTTGCTTATAAATGTTTCTTTTAACCAGTTTTTTATCAAAAACAATAAAAAAACCA
Organism: Candidatus Nanoarchaeia archaeon; assembly: GCA_028710615.1. Classification (GTDB taxonomy): domain Archaea; phylum Nanobdellota; class Nanobdellia; order Tiddalikarchaeales; family Tiddalikarchaeaceae; genus JAQTTT01. The sequence goes on along the minus strand of JAQTTT010000013.1, from coordinate 3,325 downwards.
AAAAAGTAATAAAACTGATGAAAGAATTATTCCTTGCGCCAATGCATAAAATAGGCATATTAAGCTTTAGGGAATTATGCAGAAAATGCGAAGCAGACACAGCCTATACTCCAATGATAAGCACAAAAGCTTATTTATACAATCCTGACAATTTTAAATGGACAAAAAAAGAAGCAGTGCAATTAATCGGAAATGAGCCTGAAGAATTCAAGGAATGCGCAAAAAAAATAAGAGACTGCGAATATCTTGACTTAAACGCAGGATGCCCGAGCAATGACGCAGTGAGCATTGGAGCAGGGGCCGCTTTATTGAAAAATCCTGACAAACTCAGCGCCATTATAAAAGCAATGGCTAAATATTCTAATGTGCCTGTAAGCGTTAAGATCAGGCTTGGATGGAAAAAAGATGAATCCCTGAAAATCGCGAAATTGGCTGAGAAATCCGGGGCTGAAAGAATAGCAGTTCATGCCAGAAAATTCATAGACAATTACTCAGTAAAAGCGGACTGGAATGCAATCAAAAAAATAAAAAAAGAATTAAAAATGCCTGTAATAGCAAACGGAGACATAGATTCAGCAATTTCTGCAAAAGAATGCCTGAAAATCACGGGCGCTGACGGATTAATGATTGCAAGAAAAGCAATGACTAACCCTTTAATATTCAAAGAAATAAAGCATTACGAAAAAGCAGGAGAAATTTTAAGATTTGAAAAAAAAGACAAGGCAAAATTAATAAACGATTTTATAAAACTATACAAAAAGCATGAAAAATATAATTTCTCAGAATTAAGAACCCAGGCAGTGCTAATGTGCAATGGATTTAAAGATTCGGCAAAAATGAGAAATGGCTTAAGCAAATGCTTGAATGAAAAAGAATTGACAAATCTTTTTAATTCTTGAAAACTTTTAACAAATCATGCTTATCGGCGCCCATGAATCAATATCTGAAAAAATAAATTACGCTCTTGACAGGGCAAAAGCGGATGGATGCGATTGCGTTCAAATCTTTGCAAAAAACCCGAGAATGTGGAAATCCCCTGAAATTAAGGACAAAGAAGCATATGAATTCAAAGAAAAAGCAAAAAAGCTTAATCTTGGGCCCAATGCAAGCCATGCAAGCTATTTATTGAATCTTGCGAACCCTGATTTAAAAAAAAGGAAATTCGCGATTATTAATTTAATTGATGAAATAAAAAGAGCAGAGCAATTGGGATTATTTGCTGTAATGTTTCATCCGGGAAGCAATCCTGACAAAGAGCAGGGATTAAAATTCGTGATTGAAAGCATTAATGACGCAATAGATAAAACAAAAGAAATGAAAGCATTAATATTGGTTGAAAACACTGCTGGACAAGGAAACTGGCTTGGAAGCACTTTGGAAGAATTAAAAAAAATTTTTCAAGGGGTTAAGGACAAGTCCCGCTTCGGGTTTTGCTTGGACACCTGCCATTTATTCGCAGCAGGGCATGACATTAAAAACAGGCAAAAAGAATTCTTCAAAGAATTTGATGATTTAATCGGATTAAAATACATTAAATGCTTTCACTTAAATGATTCAATGTTTGGATTGGGCGAAAAAAAAGACAGGCATGAGCACCCAGGCAAAGGAAAAATAGGCAAAAAAGGATTTGAGCAATTAATGAATGACAAAAGATTCAAGGATTTGCCCGGATACTTGGAAGCTCCTTCAGGAAACCACAAAGAAAACATTGAATACTTAAGAAATCTTAAAAAATAAATCAATATTCTTTATTTTCCAAATGAGGCGCGGCTTTCTGGGAGCAGGCTGAAACGCACCTTCCTTCACTGTCGCACTTTTTTTGGATAAACCCTTTTTGATTTGACTTTAATTATTTTCAGGCACTATTGAAAAAAACTCTTGGCTATTATTATTCAATAAATTTCAGCAATCAATCACATTTATATTGCCTTGATTATTCATATTTTAATCAATGACCAGCTTAACTTTTTACGGCGGAATAAACACTATTGGCGGAAACAAGATTTTACTGGAAGATGAGGGAGCAAGAATATTTCTTGATTTTGGAATGAATTTCGCGGAGCATGCTGAGTTTTTCACTGAATTCATGCCTGCAAGGAAATGCAATTCAATAAATGATTTGGTTTTGCTTGGGCTTTTGCCTGGCTTGAAAGGGGTTTACAGGAAAGATTATTGCAAGCACATGAAAATTGATTATGCTGCTGAAAACGGGGTTGATGGAGTGTTAATCACTCACGCCCACATAGACCATGTTGGATACACCCATTTTTTAAGAAAAAATATTCCTGTATGGGTTAGCCCTGAAAGCAAGGCAATCATGAAAATGTTTGACATTGCGGGAAGCGGAGGATTCACTGAGTATTGCAAATTTAATCCCACTTTTGAATTCATAAAAAAAAAGAACAGCACTGAGCTTAAAAGAAGAACAGCAAAAGACGGGATTGAAGAAAGGGCTGTAAAAACTTTTGAATTTGAAAAAACCTTTAAAATCAAGCACTTGGAAATCACGCCTTACAGGGTTGACCATTCATTGCCAGGAGCATCAGGATTCATAATTAAAACAAGCAAAGGAAACATTGTTTACACTGGAGATTTAAGGTTTCATGGCAGGCACAAAGAATGGACAGAATATTTTGCCCAAAAAGCAAAAGAATCAAAACCCATTTGCCTATTGATTGAAGGGACAAGAATAAAAGAAAAAGAATCAAGAACAGAAAAATGCGTTGAAGATGAGAGCAATAAACTGATAAAAAAATGCAAAGAATTGGTTATTGCGAATTTTCCAATAAGAGACACTGACAGAATGCTCACTTTTTACAATATTGCAAAAACAAATAACAGAAAGCTCGTTATTGAGCCAAGGCAGGCTTTGCTTCTTGACTTACTGCGAGCTGAAGGCGTGCATGAGCTTCCAAGCAGCGATGATGAAAACATAAGGATTTTTTTCGCAAAAAAAAGCTGGGGGCTTATTGGAAAAGAAGATATCCCAAAAGAAGAATGGGAAAAAGACTACTCTGCATGGGAAAAAGAATACATTCACAGAAAAAACATAATCACTGCTGAGCAAATCAATAAAGAGCAGGAAAAATGCGTTTTATTCATGAACTATTTCCAATTCAACAACTTGATTGACATTATGCCAAAAAAAACAAGCATTCACATAAGAAGCATTTGCGAGCCTTTCAATGATGAAATGGTGCTTGATGAAAAAAGAATAAATAATTGGCTGAAAAAATTCAACTTATACCCTCAGCACAAAATCCATGCAAGCGGGCACGCATCAGGAGCAAAGCTCATTGAAATGGCTAAAGAAATAAACCCTGAA
>JAQTTT010000048.1 GCA_028710615.1 Candidatus Nanoarchaeia archaeon | reverse complement strand
GGATATTTTTATTCTTTTTACCCCATTTTCTTCAATGCTTGAATCATTGCCTCCAATGCTTATGATGCAGGCATGGCTATTTTCAGATTTTTTGCCCATCAAAAAATTTACGGCTTCATCATAATTGCTTATTTCCTCATCAGTGATCATCAGCACATCTTTTGAATCAAAATCCAATGCAATATCCTCAATATTCAATGTTGTGCCGCCCCCCTGATATTCAAACAATTTACTGAAAATTTCGGATTTGTTTCTTGAAAAATCCTGCACTAAATTCGTGCTTGAAAAATTAACAACCCCCACTTTTTTATTATTCACCAAATAATAGTTTGATATTGTCATTGCTGAAACTATTGCTGGAGATATTCTTTTTTGCGGATTAATCATGCTTCCGCTGCTGTCAATAATCAGAATCAAATCATTTAATGCACTGCATTCTTCCATGAAAGCAGTGTTTTTATTCATCCAATTATTTGACAAGCCGGGCATTGCTTTTCCGCCGCTAGCCAAGCTTATGAAAGGGTCATAATTAGCAATGTCATCAATGCTTGTTTTTATCGGAGAAAAAGGGACGCCGAATTTTGAGCCAACTCTTTTCAGCTTTTGGACGCTTATTGAATACTTTTCAGATTCCCATACATGCATGTCAAAATTGCTGAAATCTCCATCAATGTTTCTAAGATACTCCCTTGAGCTTTCTTTTGAAATCTTGCCGTTCTTTTCAAGCTCTTTTATGGTTTCTTTCAATTCCTTTTCGCCATGAGAGTCTTTTAATTCTTTCATTATCTCCTGAAGAGATTTATCAGGAATTTCCTGCTCTTTGAATACTTCATAAAATTCTTTGATAAAATACGGATGAAGCTCTTTTTTGCATTTAATGTTGATTTTTTGGTTTAATTTTTCCGCAAGAATCCACTCTTCAGGGATGCATTCTTTTTTTGAAAACCCAGCATTTGTTCCGTATTTCTCGCTCAGCATATTATAAAACAAATTCAAAATCCTGAGAATGCCTTCGCTTTCAAAAGAATTGTACATTTTTCCCAAAAATTCGTCTTTTCTTTCAAGAATAATCCTTGAATTGCAAATAAAATCATCATAAAAATTTTTTATGCCTAAAGGGATTTTATTTTTTTCCAAGGAATCAATTTCCATTAAATTCGTTTCCAAATCAAAAGGGTGATGCTTGTAATGCCCGATTTCATGCGCCAATATCCCTTTATACGCCTCTTCTTCATCAAGCCCTTTATTCAAAAGCCCATATATGAATGAGGGATTTATTTCTATTTCCCAAGTTTTATTGTTTATTCCTGCAGTTGAATAATTTTCCCCAAAACAGATTTTGCTTAAAGGCAGGCTTCCTTTTACTTCATCAAACGTTTTTTTAAGCAAATGCACAGATAAATCAGAAAGCTCAGGCTTTTCCATAATCCCCAGTCATCTCCTTTAGCTTGTATGCCTTATAAAATGCAAACATGGGGTGATGGCTTTCATTCCATTCATTTATTTTTTCCAATTTTTTTTCAAGAGCCAAAGAATTATTTTTCATTAATCCTGCAAAATTTTCAAAATGCACCATGTCTTTCATAAACCTGCCATGTATTTGCGAGCATATTTTTTTAGCATTTGAAGTTTTGTTGGTTTCAAGAACACCCCTTTCCAGATTAATTTCAGGCTTTAATTTATGGAGTAACGTATACGGAAGCACGGCTTTTATTGTTTCAGGACTCACTTCTTTTTCCCCTTTAAGCCATGCAAGGGATTTTGAGTAAGAAGTTATTGCTTTAAGCCATCTTGGGCTTAATCCGGATTTGTTTTTTAATGAATTCATCAAATAAGGCAAATCATGATTTCTTGAATCATTTTTTGGCTGTCCTTTGTACCCGTTTTGGGAATCAAAGCCTGCCTCGCAATGCACATAATTTATGTAATTCCTGGCTCCTTCGCTGATTCCTATTTCGTCTATTTCCCTGAAAACATCTTCTTTTTCTTCCAGGCTAAAAACAAGTTCTTTTCTTTTGCTTTGGAATTCTTTTTGAAGCTCAAGCACTTCTTCAAGGCTGTTGTTTTTTTTGATTTTTTCCCGCATTTTTTCAGAAATATTTTCATCTGAAATAATTTTTTTTGCCCCATTAATGTAATTAATAAACCCTATTGCTGGAACGAATTCAACCTCTATGCTGAATCTGTCTTCAATTGAAGGCAACAACTCAATGTTTCCCCCATCCAAGCCATTAGTTGTTGCATAAGTTGCCCCGTTTTTTTTAATCATTTCATTCAAGTATTTGAAGTTTCCCCGGTCAATCGCATCCAGCAAAAGTATTTGCTTGTCTTCCCCCATTCTGTTGAATTCATCTATTAAATTTGATGGAAATAGCGAAAAATAGCTCCAAATAACTTTTTCAATTCCTTTGTTCAATGCGCCCAAATCAGGCCTTCCCAGCATTTTTTCTTCAGTTAATTGAGGATTGCATCTTAATAGGGCTTCAGACACTATTTCAAGGGGAAAAGATTCAAAAATGCTTGCCACTGCCTCAATAGTTGTAGTTTTTCCAGAGCCATAGGGTCCAGAGCATATTTGCTTCCCTTTTGACAAATAAGTCAGCACAGAAAAAAGGGACACATCAGTGGTTTTCATTTTTTTAATTTTGCTGTCATGCAAGTAAGTCAGCTCAACATTGTCCTGATTAATATAAAAAGATTTTCCAATAAAATCAATTGCATTAATTGTTTTCAGCCTCAAAGCAGTGCTCATTGCTAAAGATATTAAACTAATTTATTTATAAATATTGCTCAAAGACTTAAAGTGCATTAAATACTGTTTTTTTATTAATTCTTTAACGATTTTTTCCGTATTTCCATGACATAGGGAAATCAATTTTAGTTGCGTTAGTAATGTTACTCAATTTTAAAATTTCAGTTGCGTTAATTGATTTAATTTTTCTATTCCTTTTATTTCTGTTATTATGCTTAAATTCAATGTTTTTAATTGTGTTAGATTTTCTATTCCTTTTATTTCTGTTATTGGATTATTGTCTAAGTTTAAATGTTGAAGTTGTTTTAGGTTTTCAAGCCCTTTTATTTCTGTTATTAAGTTGTTGTATAAGTTTAAATGTTGAAGTTGTTTTAGGTTTTCAAGCCCTTTTATTTCTGTTATTAAATTGTTATGTAATTCTAAATGTTGAAGTTGTGTTAAATTTTCCATTCCTTTTATTTCAGTTATTTTATTTGTTCCCAAGTCTAAAATTTCCAGTTGTGCTAAGTTCCCCAATCCTTTTATTTTTGTTATCATATTATCTACCAAGTATAATTCTTTTAATTGTGTTAAATTTTCCAGCAGAGCCATATCAGTTATTTCATTTTTTTCAAAATTCAATATTTTTAATTGATTTAATTTTTCTATTCCTTCAATTGATGATATCCAATTATAGCCAAGGTATAATTTTTCCAGCTTTTGCAAATCTTTAATTCTGCTTATTTCACTTATTTTATTGTTGCATAAATCCAATGATTTTAATTCGCGCAGTTCATTGATGCTACCTGACAATTCACGCATATTATAATGTAAACCATAATTATTTATTTGCAGATGAGTTATTGCGCCGTTTTCTATCCCCACCCCAAACCGCTTTTTAAAGCAATATGAATCACAGTACTCCTTCACTTCTTTTATTTTTGTCCCTGTTTCTTCAAGCATTTGCATCAATGCATCATATTCAGTTTTTTTTATCAAGAATTTTGTTTCCTCTATTTTTATTTTCCTGAAAGATTTTTTGTCAAAAATTTCATCCAAGCATTCAGGGTTTTTATTCATAGCAATTTTTTTTATTAATTCTTTATTTATAAAGATTTTTTTACTACTTTGGAGTTTTTTTTTTTTTACTCAAAAATAACTTCTTTAGTTATGCTTTGCCCAGGCAGGCCCCTTTCAAACCTTGCCCTTACTGCGCCGCTTCTTCCTTGCCAAGCAGTCACTACTCCATTGATTTTCCCCGTCTTAATCTTATAAACAACTTTTTTGCCCACC
>JAQTTT010000047.1 GCA_028710615.1 Candidatus Nanoarchaeia archaeon | reverse complement strand
TTGCGTTGCTGTTATTGCGAGTCCGATTGCTCCGAAAGATAGCATTAAATTTTTAAGTATGTCTTCATTGCTTAATCCTTTATTTATTAATTCAAGTATTTTTGCGTCAAAAAGGCCGGTTTCTGCTTTGATTATAAATTCTTCTTCCAAGGGTATGAAAGGGTTTCCTGAGTCAAGGCTTATTTTGGGGTTTGTGATTAATAAGGTTCCTATGTTTTTAGTGATTGTTGTTTTCCTGTCATTTATTGTTAAGAGTATTGTTTGCGTTCCTGAGGATTGTGGTTCAAAGTTTATTAGGTTTAGTCCGCAATTTCCTGTTCCTTGCAGGTTATGGTTTTTTAATTGCAATGTGTAGGCAATGCTTCCGTAGCAGTCTGTGATATTGAATGCTGCAAGCATTGAATCATTCACTTTTCCTGTTGTGTGGGACACGCTGTAGCTTTCTATTTTCATTGAAGAGCAGTCAACAATTATTTCCCTTTCGCTCCACTCCAAGCAATTATCATAATCTGTGGCTTTGTCGCACACAACATTATCCTGGTAGCAAGTGCCAGTGTAATAGCCAGTTCTTGTCTCATAATAAGAGCAGTCATAAGAAGATGTTCTGCAACTGCTTCCGCTGCAAAAATTCACATTATCCCATCTGCAATTATAAGTCTCTGTTCTTGGATTGCAATTATATGGATTGCACTGGCGAGCATTGCACAAATACCAAGAATAATAATCAGGAGTGCTTGATTCAATTCCGCAAGCAGAATGCCTGCCATAAAGCCAGATTGTTCTAAAATGCCAGCATTTCTTGTAAACCACATTATACCTGCTGTAGCAAACATCATGGCAAGTGCCATAGCAAGTGTCATAAACTGTTCTTGTGTCGCAATTATATTGCTGGTATTGAGTGCAGGTTTTAGGAATATAAGCTTGGTAAGTGCCGTATTTAGTGCAAGAATAAGAGCTTGTGCTTTGCACCCTGCAATTATACTCAATCTCAGCATACCTTGAGCAATAAGCCTCAGAAGCAGTGCAAGAATCTGAAAACGCGGGCAATAATAATAGCAAGAACACTGAAACGCTTAATAAAAGCCTTAAATGCATGCAATAATATATTGATTTCACATCTTAAAAACTTAATCCATCACAGATAAGCTTAAATGTGCAAAAATAAAGCTTTTAGGGGAAAAATTCTCTTCTAAACACAGTGAATAAAAGCAATTAAAAAGCAAAAAAGCACAGCAAAAAGTTTTATAATACTCAGGCAAATAAGAAAATATTATGGGTGATGAGGAAGAAAATACAGAAATAGAAGAATCTAATAAAGAAAAAAATGAGCAAACAATAGAAGAATATAAAGAAAAAATTAATGCTTTAGCAAACAGCATAAATACTATTGACAACCCGCCAATAAGCTTAAGCGATAATGTTGAAAATTTTGTAGATTTTATGAATTTGGTTCAAGCAGAATTCTCAAAAGATGCCATTAATAAAGATGATTTTAAACGAAAACTAACTACTGCTGTAGGACATGCAAAAAATATTAATTCAGGCTTTTCTATAAGCGAAGAAATAGAGGATGTTGAAAAATCAATAAATGAAATTGCTGATTCAAAAATTAAAGAAGAATTAAAGAATTATTTTAATAAAACAATAAAAAATAGGGCGTTTTTCAAATCTCTTGAAAATTCTTTAAAAAAGGAAGTGGAAGAATTGAAATCCTCTTTTAATAAGCATAAAGAAAAACATCCCGCCGAATTTTATGAATTATCAACATCATTAAAAGAATTTGCGAATCTGCCAAATATTAATGCAGTATTCTTAGGGCTTGAAGATTTAGCATTTAAAAACAAAAACAATATGCTTAGAGAGCTATTGTCAGGGCTTGATAAAGTAAGCAATGTAGTAACTTTGAATTTTAACAGATTCGTAAATGAAAAATTAAATCCAGCAATAATTAAAGATATTTTTAAAAAAACAACAGGAAAAGAAGTGCTTGACATATTCAAAAATGAAAATGGATTATTAAGCCCACAAGATTTCAAAAAAGAGTTTAGGCAAGTTCATGATAATTTAAAAAAATTAGCCAATAATGTTGAAAATTATAAAGAGCCAAAATATAAGCCAATTTATGGGAAATTGCTTAATTTTTACTGGAATTCAATGATTTTTTACGAAACAATAGAGCAAGAGATAACTAACAATAAAAGCAACATGAATAACCCTGAAATGTATATTTCAGAAATTAACCAAAGTGGAAATGACTTTGCAATAATTCATGAAAAATACGCAAAATTGTATAATCCTGATGAATTAAATAAAATAGTTAAGTATGTAAATGAAAAATCAAAATCATTTAACACCATTTACCATAAAAATTACATGATTATTTTACAAAATTATAAGGACATACTGCAAGCAATTGAAAATAGAAAAAATAAAACAGGAATAAAGCCGTTAATCCTCAAAATCATTAATGCAGAAATAAATAACCAGAACAAAGAGCCTGAATTAAACAAATTAATAAAAGAACTAACTCCAGTAATTAATAGTTTAAACAATCTTCCGGAAAGCAACAAACAATTAAACGAAATATCAGCAACTAATGGCGAATTTTCGGAAATAGAAAAAGATATTGGAGAAAGGCTGGGAAAAATCGTTTTAATTGATGAAAACAGCATTAAATTATTTAATGAAATTCATAATAAACAAAAAATAATAATAAATGACATAAATAAATTTATTGAACAGCTTAATGAAGTTATAAAAACAGAAAAGTTTACTTTAGCGCATTTAGAGAGAACAAAAAATAATTATAAAGACTTAATCAGAACATTAAAAAACCTTAATGAAATTTACCACAAGCAAATAATAAAGAATTATAAAAGCAATTTGGATTCAATGAATAAATTCATTGACAATTTTGATTTAATGTACGGCATTAAAGACAAGCTTGAAATTAAAAAAATAGAAGAAAAAAAAGACATACTTAACTTAAACAGGTTTGATTTCAACGAAAATGATTTGGATGCAATAAAGAATGAAACGCTAAAAAAGCAGGAAATAAACAATTATTTTCAGAATGAAACAAACAATAATTCATTTAAAATTGCGTTAACTAAATTAGGTGAGATTAAATGACTGGAACAGATTTTAAGCATTTTGCAGAAATAATTGAAGCAATAAGCAATTCCCAGCAATTCATTATTGATTTATACACTGAACTTAAAAAGCAGGATAAAAATGAATTAAAAAATGTTATATATAGATATAATACTGAAAAAAAATTATTTAAAGGTTTCATTCCAACAGAGGCAATGAAACAAGTTGATGATAATTGCAAAGTTTTTACGGAAAATTATAATGAATTTGAAAGCGAGCTGGCAAATATTTATGTGTTTATGTCAAAATTGCAGCAAATGCTGGACATAAACCCTTCAGATGAAAAAATTTTATTCAAAACCAAAGAATTATTTATAGACTTAATACAAAATTATGAAGCATCAATAAAAAATCTTGACAAATTAAAATTTGACAAAAATTTGGAAAAATTAATTAATGATAATAATACAAAAGCATTATTCAAAAATTTTGTAAAACAAGCAAATAAAAAAGAGCAAGAATTAAAAAACAAAAGATTAAGAGCAAAAATCAATGACAAAGAAGAAGAAATAAATTTAAACGCAATACAAAGCATAATTATTTTTGACCCAGAGCATTTTAAAAACAGGATTAACGAATTAAAAGCATTATATAAAACAGGGGAACCCCCTTCAATTTTTAAAGGTTTATCCTTGTTAATAAAAGAATTTTCAATGAAACATAATAATGCTGAAATAACAGACAATTTAATGAATGCGTATATTTCAAAAAATAAAGAATTAATCTCTCAAAAAGTGATCCTTGTCCAATCAATCATAAATAGTTTAAAAACAAAATCTAATGCTATTAAATTATTGAAAGAAAAAATGGGCGAAAATAACAAAAAATATCTGGAATCAAGAAATATTAACTTTGAAGAAAACCATGAAAAATTAAAAGATTTGCTTGATAAACTTAACTCCTTGCCTGATTTAAATGATAATCCGCAAAGCGCTCAAAAAGCAATAGAGCTCGTTATAGAATTAGTTACAAATAAAAAAATAAACGTTTTTAAAACCGTGCTTAATGAAGAGATAAAAATTATTACTGGATTAAACACCGCGGGATTCACGCAATTAATTCAAGAAGCTGCGGGAGCAGGCTTTGACTTAAACGCTATTTCTGCAGAAATTACTCAAGAAATTGAAAAGAGTAAGGCATATGCAATTATTGATAAAGATGCTTTTGCAAAAGAAATATCTCAAATGAGCAAGGACGAGCTAATACAAAAATTAACAGAACTAAAAACAATGGGGAAATATAAT
>JAQTTT010000046.1 GCA_028710615.1 Candidatus Nanoarchaeia archaeon | reverse complement strand
ACCCCCATAATTGCAACTCAAGAATAGAGGAGTATAATTGCGGAAATAAAAATGTATATGTTTGCGAAGACACAACAGTATGCAATGAAGTGCCCTATGACTGCTCAACATATGAAACAAGAACAGGTTATTACTCTGGCACTTGCTACAGGGATAATGTGGTATGCGACAAAGCCACAGATTATGATAAATGCTTAGAATGGAGCGAAAGGGAAATAATTGTTGACTGCTCATCAATGAAAATAGAAAGCTACAGCGTGTCCCACACAACAGGAAGAATAGGAGACTCAATGCTTGCAGCATTCAATATCACAGACTGCTACGGAAGCATTGCTTACACATTGCAATTAAAAAACCATAACCTGCAAGGAACAGGAAATTGCGGACTAAACCTAATAAACTTTGAACCACAATCTTCAGGAACGCAAATAATACTCTTAACAATAAATGACAGGAAAACAACAATCACTAAAAACATAGGAACCTTATTAATCACAAACCCTAAAATAAGCCTTGACTCAGGAAACCCATTCATACCTTTGGAAGAAGAATTTATAAGCAAAGTTGAAACCGGTTTTTTTGACGCAAAAATACTTGAATTAATAAATAAAGGATTAAGCAATGAAGACATACTTAAAAATTTAATGCTATCTTTCGGAGCAATCGGGCTAGCAATCACAGCAACGCAAAGCAAGAGAATAAAGGATTATGTTGAGCGTTTTAAAAATAGAAATAGCCATAGTGAAGCTTTAAATGATTTTTTAAGCGGAAAGTATGACACAGCAATTATTAATTATATAAATCAATTGCCGGATAATTTAAGCAATCAAGCAAAAAAATCGCGATTAGTTGCTTTAATTAGCATTATTTTTCCTCCACTTGGAATATTGATGGGATTGGATAATGCTTCATCAATAATAAACAATTATTTAACTAACTTTTTTACATATTCAGACAATGTTAAAAAACTAAAACAATATGGTTTGCCAAATCCTCATGAGCAATCAATGAATGAAATAAAGCAAACAATGAACTCTTTATATGAAAACCTTTCCAAAGCTTCATTGATTTATGAACAAAGCCTTATAATGGAAAGAGAAGCAAATAACTTTAACACTCATTCAACATATGTTGATTTGTCAAGTAATGCAAAAAGAATGTATGAATCTGTTAAAAACATTCATGAGGCATATATTAATGCATTAATTTCAGAGCCTTCTCTTCAAGCAGTAGGCAGCAAAGAAAGGGAGAAAGCTGATTATTTGTCAGAAATACTTACAGGAGCAACCTCAGCATTTAATCAAGGAGACACTTACGCGATTTCAGCAATGTCTTTTGGCTCAGGATTAATAGCTTCTGCAGGAATGAAAGTTCTTGGAGTAAGCTTGGGAGCAGCTGCTGTTCCATTGGCAATGGTGGGAATATACTATACTTTAAAGAACTGCGCTGAAAAAGACAAGTATGCAAATTTAATGGCAGCCCTTTATGGAATAGAAAGCGAGCAATACAAAAATGCAAGAAACGGACAAATAGTATTTTACACCCAATTAGAAGTCGCAGTAATATCAGGAATTCTGGGCTCATTATCAGGAAATTATTTGGGAAATAAATACTTAATACATAAATTTAATTCAGAAACAACAAAAAAATTAATAGATTATTATAATTCCCATAAAACACAAAATAATGAAATTATTAAAAATGAACAATTTAAGAAGTTCATAGAAAGACTGAATCCTGATGATGCCCAGGAAATATTAAAATCCTTGGACGATGGAACCCTAACTTTTGGAAAAAAAGGCGGGAATGCTGGAAGCGATTTTGAAATAATGACCAAAAACAAGGTTTGGGAGTTTAAAAATATTAAAAATCCATTATCTTCAACTAGTTTAGAAAACTCAGTTGAAAGCATGATTGAAAAAATAAGTAAAACGGGATTTAATGGAGAAAAAGAATTAATAATTGATACTAACATACAGAGAGCGGGCTCATCATTAAGTTATGATGAAATCTTACATGATTTAAAAACAAGAATTGGACTTGATAAAAATATTAATTTTGATATAAAAATTTGGGTTAATGAAGAGATTTGGATAATAACTCCTGAAATGATTTACGGAGGCTTGCCATGAAAAAAAATGAAATGGAGACTTTTGATCCAGTAATTACATGGGATTTTGAGCTAAAAAAGGCAGGTTATTCAGCATTAAAAGATTATTTTAATTTATTAATCAATACTTTTCCTAAAAATTACAAAATAATTAATATATTATTTTTTGAAAATGATTTAAAAGGCACCACTAATGAATACTTTTTCGAAAAAAATAACTTAAAAATTGAATATTTAAAAAATAGGGAAATACAAAACGTTGAAAATTTAAAAATTAAAAACATTTTAAATTCTGCAAAAAAAATATTGTCTAATGGCAAAATAGTAAAATTTAAAATTGAAATAGCTATAAATGGCGAAAAAACTAAAAAGCTGAAGTATAGATTATCGTCAATAAATTATGAAAAGGCAAAATCAACAAGATTTAATGCCTCTGTTAATAATTACTATTTTCATTTAAAATTAATACCTAAAATTGAATATAAAAATTTCAATTCTATAATTAAAATATTCAATAAAGAGATTATTAAGAAATATGGTCCTGACACAATGATTAATAGTTTTAAAAAAGAATTTGTAGAAAAAGAAGCTGATAGTTTGGGTTTTAAGGAATCATTTTTTAATGATTTAAAATAAACTTTTAGGTAATTGTCAATCCTGTGCCACCAGTATAAATAGATAATAAATCCTAAAAAAGATTTGGCAAACAAAGCATTTAAAGAGCTAAAACTTATTTAAAATAAGAATATAATAATTAAACCCTAAAAATTAATTTAATGAATACAATGAATGAAATTAAAAAAAAAAGATGGTTGAAACCATGAAACAAGAAATGATTTATTTAGGAGAATATTTTGCTGATAGTAAAGAAGAATTTGGAAGATATAAAACTAAAAACAACGAATTTATTGCATGGAAAACCTTTTTAAAAACAACTTATTCTATTATTATTTACTTATGAGCGGTTCAAACACTGAAACATTAACTGATATGGTGATAGATTATTCTAAATATAATAAAAGCCTTACTCCTAAAGAAATTCTTGATTTATCAATGCGAGACTTGGGATACACGCAAAAAGACATACTGCACATAGCAGCAACTTATGTTAAAGATGCTTTAAAAAAAGTTATTCCAGGCGCAGAACCAATAGACATAAGCAAATATTCTCCCACTAAAAAATTTAATGAAGATAATTGGAAAAATCATGTTGAAAAAATGAAAGAACTGGATTTGGAAGAAAGATTAGAATTCCAAACAGCACTAACAGCAGTAATTTCAGAAGAATTATTAAAAGAATTCTACGTAAAATGGTACAAAGGAGATAATGACCCTGGAACAGCAGAAAGTATGAGAAACAAAACGCACGCGTACTTAGCAACCAGCTTCTTAGATGATTTATGTATTTATATAAAAGGACCAGAAAGTGGGAAATTCAGAGTGGCAGCTACTTTATCAGAATTCACTACAGAATTAATGAAAGACTTTAAAAATGGGATAATGAGCAATGAAGATGTTGTTGAAGAAATATTGGAAAACGCAACAGAATACTTTGATTTAAACATTTAATTTTTTTAGTTATTTAATATAAAACTCTTTAACAATTTTTGCCACTTCCTTCATTCCGCTTAAATACTGGTTAATTCTTTCAATGCTTTTTAGCAACTCTTTCTCTTTTGAGGCAAAACTTTCAGCATCCTTAATATCATCTAATTTTTTAAAATCATAAATTTTGCCTTTATAGTCCCCGTCAAGTTTAGTGTATTCTTCAAAGAATTTGTTGTCTGCGAATTTTTTTAATTCCTTTATTATTGATATTTTTGGATTAACTTTGTCTTCCAATTCTTTCTCTAAAGCCTTGGTTCTTGAATCATTAATTTGATTTAAAACATTCAATAAATCATAAAAATATTTAACCTTGCTTACTTCATTCAGCAAAATGCAGTTATTTAACTTTTCATTGTATTCATTATTTGTGATGTCTTCAAAATTTTTGTATTCTAAAATTTCTCCAATAAAAGCAGTGTTAAAAATATTCAAATTTTTTAGGATTTCTTTAAATTTTTCAAGAATGTTAAGCCTTTCACTTAGTTCTGTTTTCTCATCTAATAATTTCTCAACCTTTAACTCCTTGTAAGATTTAATGGATTTATCCAATGAATTTTTAGCTTCAGTATACCTTTCTGATTTTAAATTATTATATTTCCCCATTGTTTTTAGTTCTGTTAATTTTTGTATTAGCTCGTCCTTGCTCATTTGAGATATTTCTTTTGCAAAAGCATCTTTATCAATAATTGCATATGCCTTACTCTTTTCAATTTCT
>JAQTTT010000012.1 GCA_028710615.1 Candidatus Nanoarchaeia archaeon | reverse complement strand
ATTTTCACTTTTTCAGATTTAAGCTTTTTTTTGGCAAGCAAAACATCATCCTTGCTTCGCGTAAAAGACAAAGCAATGAACCCGGCATCATTTTTAACAGCGAATTTCAATCCCTGCAAATCCTTTTTAGTGAGAAAAGGCAAACCCATTTTTTTATTTTTAAAAGATATGCTTCTGTTCGGAGCCAATTCGCCCATAGTTTTCATTTTTAAAAAAACTTTTTTATTTTTAACATCATCAACCATTCCCTCATCCAATCCGTTATTTAAAAAAAGGCAGTCATTTTTTTTAATCTTTGAAAATACGTCAAGGCTCAGCCCGAAAGATATAACCTCATTTTTTTTGAATTTTAAATATGGATTAACAGTCCTCACTTCAGGGCCTTGAGTGTCTAAAATTATGGGCACATCGCAAACGCTTCTTATATTCTTTATTATTCCTTCGTATTGCTTGAAATCTCCATGGCTCATGTTAATTCTCGCAGCATCCATTCCAGCCTTAAACAAGTCAGAAATTTTTTTCTTTGAAAGAGTTACAGGTCCAATAGTGCACATTATTTTCGTTTTTTTGATCATTCCTTTAATTCTCCTATTATGCTTATTGCGGCAACAAAGCCTTCATAAACAGCTTTCGATATTTGGGCAATCCCTTTTACGCAGTCTCCTGCGGCAAAAATTCCGGGCAAATTAGTTTTCATATTTGAATCAACAACCACTTTATTGTTTTCAACAACCACTCCAATCATTTTGGCAAAATCATTTGAGTCAGCTGCGCCTGAAGCAATGAATACTCCGTCAACAGCAATTATTCCTTTATTTGTTTTTAATGCTTCAACCTTCTTTTCGCCCAATATTTTTTCAATTTTTTCTTCTTTTAAAATTATGTTGTTTTTTTTAAGCTCTTCTTTGCCAAAACCCATTTTTTTTCCATTGGTTATTAAAATTATATTCTTGGTGTAATTTAATAAATCAATCGCTTCAACCAAAGCATAGCCTTCGCTTCCAATAACCGCAACTTTTTTGTCCTTGAAAAAGAAGCCGTCGCATGGAACGCAAAAGCTCACGCCTTTTCCAATGAATTCATCCTGATTAATGACTTCTTTTTTAGGCAAAGCAGAGCCAGTGGCAATCAATAATTTTTTGCCAATGTGTTCTAATCCATTAGCCAAGCATTTGAAAAAGCCTTTTTCACTGATTTCAATTTTGGTGACTAATCCTTTTATTATTTCTGCGCCAAACCCTTTAGCCTGAGCCAATCCTTTTTCCATTAATTTTTCTCCAGTGATTTCTCCAGTTCCGAAATAATTATTTACAATAACTTCTTTTTTCCAAATCCTGTTAAATTCGCCGATAACCAAGACTTTTTTATTCGCTCTTGCCAGATACATCGCCGCGCTTAATCCTGCAGGCCCCATTCCAATAATTATTGCATCATGCATGATTAAAAATTATGATTTAAGGGTTTTTAATTCTTGCCTGATTTATTTTTAGCCCTTAAAAAAGCAGCTTTTTCTTCAGAAAAACTTATCACGCCATTATCAGTGAATGCGTTCCAGTCAGGGCTGATTCCCTGCTTGGGCTGCCTTAAATAAAAATGCGAGCTTCTTGGGTCAAAAGCCAAATCTTCATCGCCTTCTTTGAAAAATTCAATAGTGTATTTCTGCCTTAAAGGGCTTATGCTTACATTTGCAAAAGAATGCGTTTTAATTGCGCCGTCATTGTCAAATGCCGGAATGCTTGCGCTGAATAGGGGAGCCTTAACATTTTTTGAAAGAATTATTGGAGGGGCATAATATTTTGGCTTCACTCCTTTTGCTCGGCTTCCAGGGCTCATTAAAACAGCGTCAATATTGTCAACGTTTCCGCTTAAAACAGCAGTTCTTTCAATTAAGTCAATGCTCATATTATTAAAGCAGTGGTCCTGAAGAAAAGGGCTTAACAAGTATTCTATGCCCACGTTTTTTAATAATTCATATTCTGCTGAATACATCGTTTTTTTTTCTTTGAATATTTTCCACAATAAATATGAATTAACCCCGGAATATATGCTGTTTTTTTCTTTTCCTCCAGGAAGATGGGAAGTTTCCTGCAAATCAAAGCAAGTGAATAAGTTATTAAGATGCCCAATTTTTCCTTTAGGCTTTTCAATTCTTATGTTCTCAGGATAATATTTTGCAAGATGCATTAATGCAAGAATGTGCTTGCACGCGTAATCATGCCTTACATGCTCAAACTTTGTGTCACTGCCCATGATTTTGTCTCCGCATCCGCAATTCATCCTGATAGAATCTTTGAATCTTAATCCTTCAATCTCTTCAAGGGCAGGATTCTGGTAAGCAACATTATAGGTTCTGGTTTTGTCGTTTGAAGCGCTTTCCACTTCAGCATTCAATGTTTCTCCAGTGAATTGCGCGCTTTTAAAGCTGAAATCAAAATGGTCTGAATATTTGTCAATTTTTTTGCTCATTCCCTCGTAGACTAATTGCATTTCCCTAATTCCCAATTCTAAATGGTCAGAGATAAGCTCCCTGTCATTCCAGAGAATAGCTTTCATTGTCTTGACAGGATTAAAGCTTATGAATTGCCCGTTTTCAAGCTCAATTTTAACATTCCAGCTTCGTATAAGCCACGGCTTATTAAAATAGTTCTTCTCATAAACAAAAGGGCCTTTAAATTGAAAACCATTGGAAAAGCTGATGTATCCCAAATGGGATTCAGTGATTCCCAAAGCTTCAGCCAGCCTATTATTGCTTCCTTTTCTTTCAGGAAAACTGCTCCAGTTAAAACTTCCAGCATAATACCCTGCTTTTTTGCCTAAATCAAATAAGCATTCGCTGAAACTGCCATGCTCATCAATCATTCTTTTTGCATTATTCTCTGACTTTTTGTAGAAATATTCTGACAAAAAAGCCTCCCGTGATTTATTAAATTCAGCGGCATCAATCCACTTCATTGCGTCAATTTCAGCTTTTTTCATTATTAAACAAATAGTTTATGCCTTTTATTAGCTTTTCTATTAAAAAGGCAAAGCCTGATTTTTACAGCCCCCATAAAGGATTTGATTTTCTTTGAATCAAGGCAATCTCTTTTAACAATTCAACCTCGCTTTTGGCCATAAAGCTAATAAGCCCTTTTTTCATTCTTAAAAAATCCTTTTCAGGAATGCTTACATACAATATTTCATTGTCAAAAAAATCTTTTTCATAGGTTGCGCCATCAATGCTGCACGCGATTTTGTCGCCAGCTTTCGCAGTTTGAATAGTGATGCTTTGATTCTGCAATTGCTTAACATTTCCAATAATTTCTCCATTCTCTTTCATTAAATCAACTCCGGGCTTAATGCTTCCGCTTATCACGTTAACTCCAACAACAGCGGGCTTGCTTTTTCTGAAAATGAATTCCCCCATTACTTTCAGTTTCCCAGGCAAAGCAACAGCGCCCAATTCCTTTCTCTTCTTTTCTTCCATCATTAAGCCTTTCCACTCATTATACTTATCCAATAAATGGTATATTATGTTGCTAGTGACAATTTTTATGTCATTTTCCAAGGCCAGCCTTACGGCTTCATCATTAATCTTTACATTGAATCCGAGAATTATTCCATTGTAAAGATTTTTTTGCTTCATATGGGAGCAATTAATCACGTCAATTTTTCCTATATCCCCGATTCCATTGCTTGAAATCATTATCCCGCTTTTTTTAAGAAAACCAGTCAATGCTTCCAAGCTTCCCAAACTGTCTGCTTTAACAATTATTCCTTCAGAATCATTTTTTGAAAGCACTGCGGCAATTTCTTTTTGCATCTCTTTTGCTATTTGCTGGGCAATTTTTTGGTTGTCAGCGCTTTGAACAGGCATGCCTGCAATGGAATTCTCAAGTTCAGGAGCTGAAATCCTTATTCCTTTTGCAGCAATGACTTCAGTAACATGGCTAAAGCAGCATTTTTTATCGCGTATTTCTTGAAGTTCGCAAGGCTTAAGAAGCACCCTGATTTTTGTAATAAACGGCTTTTCAACTCCGCCCACAATAAGAAATTGATTTTTTTTTAAAATTCCATCATAAATTATGGCATCAATAGTTGTTCCCAAACCCACAGTGTTTTTTACTTCTAATATGCTTCCTCTTGCGTGCCCGCTGCTTACTTGAAGCTTTTTTTTCAAATACTTTTGGGCAAGCCCGCTAATCATCATTAATAATTCGCTAATGCCTTCGCCAGTCACTCCGCTGCAGGGAATTACAGCAATATTTTGCGTGAAATCATCAACTTTGTTGAATAAGTCGCAATTCATTCCATAATTTCCGAACTCAGCCATTAAGCCGTAAACTTTTTTTTCAATATAATTTTTAACCTCAGGCTTTTGATTAGCCAGGCTTTCAAGATAAGATAAAGTTTTTTGAGGCTTCCAATTGGGAATCAAATCAATCTTATTTGCGGCAATTACGAATGGCACTTTAAACTGCCTTAAAATTTCAATGCTTTCTTTTGTCTGGGGCTGAACTCCCTGAGTTATATCTATTACAAGTATTGCCAAATCCGCAATGCTTCCACCCCGTTTTCTCAGATTAGTGAAAGCTTCATGCCCGGGAGTGTCAATAGCCAATAATCCCGGAATTTCTAATTGAATGTTCATTTTTTCCAGCAATGTTCCGCAAACCTCTTTAATCTTGTTTGCAGGTATTTCTGTTGCGCCAATGCATTGGGTAATTCCTCCAGCTTCGCTTTTTTGAACAGTGGTGTGCCTAATCATGTCAAGCAAAGTGCTTTTTCCATGGTCAACATGGCCAACTACAACAATAATAGGGCTTCTTATGGGCATAATAATAAAGAATAGAAAAGAATAGCTTTAAAAGATTACTCTTCCAATACTTCCACTTCAAAACCGTCTTTTTTAGCAAAGCCTTCAATGCTTTTTACAGCTTTTTTCAAGTCAGCAGGAGGCATGTCAACCTCAAAGCTAAGCTCAACAGCTGAGCCCCCATTGGCAACCACATTGAATTCTTCAAGTATTTGAAGAACAGTTTTCTCCAGTTTCTTAACTTTGGAATTACTTTCCTCTTTTGATAAAATAATCATTGCTTTCATATTAATAATAACTATTATTTATTTTAGTTTTTTAAGCTTTGCGCCCCTTGCATTGCTTAATCATTCTCACATACTTTTTTTCCTTAACTCCCTCTCCCACGCTAAAAACTTCAACGATTTCAAATTTTTTCTCTGACAATTTAATGAAGCATTCAAA
This sequence comes from Candidatus Nanoarchaeia archaeon, assembly GCA_028710615.1. Classification (GTDB taxonomy): domain Archaea; phylum Nanobdellota; class Nanobdellia; order Tiddalikarchaeales; family Tiddalikarchaeaceae; genus JAQTTT01. Next base: position 13,975 of record JAQTTT010000012.1, on the reverse strand, counting down.
CTCAGCTTTTTCTTTAGGATAAAACTGGATAATTGCAGAATTTTTTATAACTCGCCTGATTTCATCAAGCATTAGCCCGTAATTTTCAGGCGCTTCCCATTGAATTGCGCTAATGGAAATCAAGCCATCAAAAGATTCATCCTTAAAAGGCAGATTTTTCATGTCAGCGCAAGCAACAATCAATCCTTTGTTTTTTGCATGCGCAAGCATTTCAAAGCTCACATCAATGCCAACAGCCTTAAAGCCTTTTTTTATCAGCACATTTAATGAAAAACCTGTTCCGCAACCCAAATCAAGGATTAAATCATTTTTTTTGAAATCAGACAAGCTTAAGGCATCAATGGCCATGGATTCCTGTATTCTTTTAAAAGCTCCGCTTAATTCGTAAAGCTTTGCAGATTCTTTTGAATAATAATTTACAGCATTTTCGCCTAAAACGTCACTCATTTATTTTTTTTGGCAGACCATTTCTTTTTCAAAGGATTCCTTTTAAGCTTAAGCATGTTTTTCTCGCACTTGCTTTTGCAGAATTCCAACACTTTTCCGTCTTTTTTCACAAAAAGCATTCCTTTTCCTTTTTCAATTTCTTTATTGCAAAAACTGCATTTCATTTCTCAACCTTTTCTCTCTCTTTTTTATTTCTGCCTGAATGCATTGGCGCAGCTTCCATTTCAGTCTCAAGCATCATGATAATGTCATCAACCCTTACAGGGCCTTTGATATTCCTTCTTATTATTTTATCCTTGTCAAATCCTGTCAGCACTTTAACTCTTGCCTGAGTTGCTTCGCCCCGAGCCCCGGTTCTTCCAATAAGCTCAATAACTCTTCCCTGAAATCTTTCATCAGATTGAAAAGATTGCTTTTGCTGCTTTTCTTTTTTTCCCTCACTGCCTGCCGGAGTATTCTTTTCTTTCAAAACAATCACTTCTTTAATTGCTTTATTGAATCAATAACTTCTTTAAGCAAATTTTTTCCTTCGCCAGCATCAATTATTGCGGCAGCAGAGCATCCCACATTAACTCCAACAACTGAGCCAATGCTCTTTTTTTCAGTTATGAAAATGTAATTAACCTGCTTTTCCTCGCATAGAGGTCCCAAGTGCATAACAATTTCAGGAGGATTAACATCCCCAGCAATTATCACTAATTTTGCAATGCCTTTTTCTATTGCTTTAGTGACTTCATTTGTTCCTTTCCTTATTTTGCCAGTAGCTTTTGAAACGCTGAAAAGCTCCAAAGCTTTTCTTTGTATATCATCTGGCAAATTAAATGTCACGTAATTAACCATCCAAACATCAACTCCATTTTTTTTATATTAAGATTATATTTGCTTAAGGGTTTTAAAAAGATTTTGATAAATCAGGCTATTTATGCAAAAACTCCCTGTATTTGCCCTGACTGGCCAGGCTGATTAGTTATCCTGACTTTTCCTTTATCAGTCTCGATTATTGCCCCTTTGGTCATTACATTCATTCGGACAAAATGCCTGTTCGCCTTATTTTCAACAACTCTTAAAATGTTTGCAATAACTTTCTTTTTCTTATCAATTATAATGACTTTGGAATACTGCAAAGCCCTGTTCTTTAAACTGCCCCCAAGAGTCCTTATTTTTTTGACTTTATTCTCTCCAACCCTTGTTAAGCTTGCAGGCCTTTCAAGCTCAAATTTTCTTTTTTTTCTGTCTTTATTATAAGATGTTCCTGTTTCTTTTTTATTTGACCTTCTTTGACTTCTTGCCATAGTTATTAGAGGAACTAATATTATTTTAAAAAACTTTTGTTTATTCCAATTATTTTTCCATATTTTTTTTTAGAAAGTTTTTTAAATATCAGGCAATATTTAAGCCGATATGGAAATGTCTAAAAATTCGGAAATGACAAAACCTCTTGATGCGTTAAACCAAGCAAGGAATAAGAGCGTTTTGGCAGAATTAAAGAACGGACTTCAATTCGTTGGAACTCTTAAAGCCTTTGACATTCATTTAAACATTGTTTTTGACAATGCGCAAGAAGTTGTTGAAGGAGAGATTAAAAGGAATCTTGGAAGAGTTCTAATAAGGGGAGATATGATTCTTTTCTTGTCTCCGCAAAACAAATAAACCAATTTTAACGGATTTGATTTGAAAGCATGACTCGAGGAACACCGGCACAGGGAAAAAAAGGCAGAGGCTCATCCCACATTATTTGCAGAAGATGCGGAAGCCACTCGCTAAGAAAAAAAAGCAGCGAATGCAGCCATTGCGGATTCGGCAAATCATCCAAGATTAGGAATCCGGCCTGGACCAGCAAATACGTTAACAAGAAAAGAAAGAAATAACTAAACTTTTTTAAAACAAATAATTCTTAATATACTTTATTGAGCGGGCTCGTAGCTCAGTTTGGTGGAGCATCTGCCTCTTAAGCAGAGGGTCAAGGGTTCAAATCCCTTCGGGCTCAAATTATTTAAACAATGAGCTTCTTATTTTTTTTTATGAAGCTTTGCAGCGCATGCCTTTTGGGATTGAACACAAGGCATGATGGAGTAATTATCAAGGATGAGAAAGTTCTTGAATTGGCAAAAACAGAGGTTTTAATTCCTGTTTGCCCTGAGCAATTAGGGGGATTATCAACTCCCAGAGGCACTCCAGAAATAATTGGAGACAAAGTCCTGACAAAGCAGGGAGAGGATGTTACTGAGCAGTTCAAAAGAGGGGCAGAGGAAGTTCTAAAAATTGCGAAATTATTCAACATTAAGGAGGCAATAATGAAAAACAAAAGCCCTTCATGCGGATGCACAAAAATATTTGACGGCTCATTTACAGGAAAATTGATTGAAGGCAAAGGAATAGCTTCAAAATTATTGGAAGAAAACGGAATAAAATTAATCTCTAATGATGAATTATAAAAATTATTTATTCAATATATCCACAACATACCTTAAATCTTCATAGCATTTAATCTCGTATTTAGGAATCTGATTCAATTTTTCTTTTATTTCAGGGTTTAAGAACTGAAAGTTCAAGTGCCCGGTGTAGAAATCATTGAATAATTGAAGCATTATGGTCAAGAATTTATCGTCCGCTTCGTTTAATTTATTATTCCTGCCCCGTTTAAGGATGTTTTTCATTATTAACTGCTTTGAATCATTCATTATCACTATTTTTTCAGGATAAATCCATTCATATAAGCTGTTATTGATTATTGAGTAAATCGTTTTAAGCTGGTTAACTGTAATCCAGCCCATTTGATAAAACCCTTCAGAATAAATAATTGCATCTAAGAAAGCGAACCTGTCGCTTATTGAATCCGCCTTAGTTTCTTTTATTTTCTTGTTTAAAAGTATGTTGTCAACGATTATTTTTATTTCTGACAAGAAATTATCATGCCCCATGAAGCTGTTTAATGACACTTCCCCGAAAATCTTGAATTTATCCGATAATTTCTTTACAAGAGTGGTTTTTCCAACGCCGTGGCAGCCAATAATTGCTGCTTTGTAAGCCATGCTTAATTGAATATGCTCTCCATTTAAAATATTTATCGCTTTTTTTTGCGAAAATATTTAATGATTACTTTTTTAAAACAAAAAATGATTATTTATCATTAATTGTCGGTGTAGCTCAGCCTGGTAGAGCGCTACGCTCATAAGTTAATTGCTTGTGAGCTCTGATAATTCAAGATGATGAATAAAAAATAAGGATTTTTAAAGCCTTTATTGAGAAACGTAGAGGTCGGGAGTTCAAATCTCCCCACCGACAATTAAACAATCATCATTGTTAATGCCATTATAAGCATTCCTATTGCTGCGCCAATTATCACTATTTGCTGATTCATCTTGCACTGCTCTTTGCACTTATGCGCAATAGGTATCAATTGGTCCAAGGAAATATAAATCATTATTCCCGCAACAAAAGCAAGTATTCCAGACATTAACTGGGGTGTCAGGAAAGGCATTAAGAAAAAATAAGCAAGTAATGCGCCCAAAGGCTCTGTTAATCCTGAAAAAAATGAATAAAAAAAGGCTTTCTTTTTGCTCTTCGTTGCGTAAAAAATAGGCATTGAAACAGCTATTCCTTCAGGAATATTGTGGATAGCAACAGCAATAGCAACAAGCAAACCCATTCTTGCATCAATTAAAGCAGAGCTGAAAACAGCTATTCCTTCAGGAAAATTATGAACAGCCATGATTATTGCAGTCATTACTCCTGTTCTTAAAAGCTTATTATTGTGATTAGTTTCAGGAGAAGGAATATGATGAGGATTTTGAACCTCAGGAATGAATTTATCAATAATCCCTATTAAACCCATTCCAGCAAAAAAAAGCGCCAAAGAAAGAAGATTTCCAATTGCTTCAAAGCTTTCAGGCAATAATTCAATAAAGGAAATGTAAATCATGACGCCAGCGCTTAATCCAAGGGCAAACGCCAAATAAGACTGCTCAAATTTTTTTATAAAAAGAGCAATCAAGCTTCCAATGCCTGTTGAAAGCCCAGCAATCAAGCTTAGAATAAAAGGGAATAAAAACGAACTCATTAATCATTTAAAAAAAAATCTTTAATTATTTAAAAAATCATTGATAAATCATTAAAAAAGTTTATTAATCTTTGTCATCATTTATTAATCAATGGCAAAAATCAGCCCAATCAATAAAGGAAACTTTTTTTTAATATTTTTCACATTATTCATTTCCTTTGAATTCTTGGCTTTAATGGCGTACGTGATTTCAAGGCAAGCATTCAGCCAAGAGGCATCATTAGATAATTATAAAACAATGATGATGCAAATAATTTTATTCGCTTTCATATCATATTCTTTGGTGAAAAAAAAATAAAATGATTGTTCAAGCATTGGGATTAATCGACATCTTGGCAGGCATTTTTTGCTTGTTTCACATTTTTCCTCCAATGCCAATAATTTTTGCATCAATATTAATGCTTAAAGGGCTTTATTCAATAATAATATCTGCCAATATTTTCAGCCCATTCGGATTAATAGATTTAATTGCTTCATCAGCATTTTTTTTAAGCATTTCAGGCTTTCAAACAGGAATTTTTTTAAATATAATGCTTTTTTTGGTTTTATTAAAAGGCGCTTCAAGCATGATTGCCTTTTGAGTCAACGGGCTTGTAGTCCAACGGCAGGGTGCCTGCCTGGCAGGCAGGAGGTCCGGGTTCAATTCCCGGCAAGTCCAAATTAATTAAAAAGTTTTAAAAAACTTAAATAATCTATTCCTACTTATTGCTTCAGTAGCTCAGCGGTAGAGCGCTTGCCTTGTAAGCAAGAGGTCGGGAGTTCAATTCTCCCCTGAAGCTTTTTTTTTTAATTCAATATTTTTAAAAACGCGCCAGCATTAATTATTGTTTATCATGAAAGTGGACCCTTGGAATGTTTCCGGAGACATAGATTACGAAAAGCTAATCAAAGAGTTTGGCACTGAAAAAATAGATAAAAAATTGCTTGAAAGAATAAAGAAGCACACAGGAGAACTGCATTATTTCTTAAAAAGAGGAATATTTTTCTCGCACAGAGACATGAACTGGGTGCTGGATGAATATGAGAAAGGCAGCAAGTTCTACTTATACACTGGAAGAAGCCCTTCAGGAGACATGACTTTAGGGCACTTAATTCCTTTGATTTTCACAAAATGGCTTCAGGACAAATTCGGCGCAGAATTATTATTCCAATTCCCTGATGAAGAGAAATTCTTGTTCAAAGACAATTTAACCTTCAAAGACACTGAGCATTATTTGCATGAAAACATGCTTGATGTCATAGCATTAGGATTCAACCCCAAGAAGACTAAATTCTTGATTGACACAAAGCACGCAACAGCAATGTATAAGCCAGCATGCATGATAGCAAAAAAAATCACTTTCTCAACAGCAAAAGCAGTTTTCGGATTTGACAACAGCAATAATTTAGGGCAAATATTTTACACAGCAATGCAGTCAGTGCCGGCAATGCTTCCATCATATTTGAAAGGGAAAAATATTCCCTGCCTAATACCTTACGCTATTGACCAAGATCCCCATTTCAGGATAACAAGGGATGTTTTGCCTAAATTAGGGTATTATAAGCCAGCAGCGATTCACTCAGTATTCCTGCCTCCCTTGACAGGGCCTGGAGGAAAAATGAGCGCAAGCGACAAACTAAGCGCGATTTACTTGACTGATGATGAAAAAACAGTAAAGAAAAAAATAATGAAATACGCTTTCAGCGGAGGAAAGCCAAGCATTGAAGAGCACAGAAAATTAGGCGGAAACCCAGACATAGATGTAAGCTATCAGTGGCTGAGATTCTTTGAAGAAGATGATGGCAAATTAAAAAAGCATTATAATGACTATAAAAATGGAAAATTATTAACAGGGGAATTAAAGCAAATATTGATTGATAAATTAAACAAGATGCTTAAAGAGCACCAGATTAAAAGAAAAAAAGCGGAATCAAAAATTAATGAATTCATTTACCGCGCTTAAATTTTTCTAATTGAGCGCTTATTTTTTCTTTTTCTTCAATTATTTCCTCAGCCCTTTTAATGAATTTTTTAAACAATTCCTCATTTTTTTCTTCATTAATTGAGCTTAACATTCTTTCAACTTCAATAACCAATTCATCAATTCTTCTAATAAGAGCTGTTTTTTCATTTATTTCAATATTTAAAATCTTTTTTAACGGAAAAGTAACCCTTTCCAGCTCATTTTTAATTCTTTCAAAAGAACTAATTAAGGACTCATCTTTTTCGCGGTTTACTGCCTGATTAATTCCAGTTTCCAAGATATCAGCATCCCCTTTTTTTTTTAATCATTTTTACCACGTCTTTTGCATTTTCTTTCAGCGTTTTATTTTCATCATAATAAAGCGAAGCTTTGCTGACTAATGCAATTGACAAAACCGCCAATAATATGAATCGAGTCCAATTTCCCGCAATTCCGGAATCATCCAATGCGCGCACTATCTTTTTTAGCTTCTTTTTGCTAATCTTATTTTTTTTAAAATTGAATAAAAATTTCTTTTTTATTAAAAAGGAATTTTTAAACGCCTTTGAAAAAAAAGGCTTTGCTTTTAAAATCATTTTTTTAGCGCTAATCATCAAGTAATTATTAGTATATTATTATTTATAAATAATGATGTATTAATTATTTGCTTATGATAGAGTTCCTTTATTCACTCAATAAATCATTGAAAGAAGAGAGCGAGATTCGCATTTCATGCACTAAAAGAAAGGGGGGGCTGCGCGTTAAAGTGTCTGATTTCAAAAAAAGGGAGATACAGAATGCAAAGATTTACTTGGACGGCGAATTCATGGGATTTACTGATAATAAGGGGATTTTAGCTATTCAAAAAAATATTTCAAAAAAAACCGTTTTAAAGGCGGAATTAGGCATTTATTTCTCAAAAAAAGAAATAATTCCTTAATAGTGAATACAAATATTTAAAAGCAAAAAAAATTATAATTTATTAATAGATATGATGTGCAATAAATGCGGTAGCGAGATGACTCCAATGGGATTTGTAAACCTTCAGGATGACTATGCTGAAAAAGAGGAAATTTTTTGCAATGCCATTGAGAGATTTAAATGCTCAAAATGCGAAGAATTGATTGAATTAAGAAAAAAATTAAATTAAAAAAAAACAATTATTTTAATCCGTTTTTCCAAATCACGAAATCATCATATTCAGGGTATTTTGAAAACGCTTCTTTTATTTTATTGAATTTGTCAGCATGCTTCATGATTTTTGCAATTAATCTTGGCTTAAAAATCAAGCTTATTAATGACGCTTTATTTATTCCTGAAAATGCTGAATTAATCAATTCTTTCAATTTTTCAGAATCAATCAAGTATTCAATTTCATCAGAGCTTAAATCAAACAGCAAATCCTTTGCTTTTTCAAACAACTGAAGCTTATGCCCGTGCTTTCTCATAAATGACGCGTTGTATCCCCATAAATCATTTGTGTATATTTCATTTATTGAAAAAACATTCATTAATTCCTTGCAAATTGAAACGCAAGCATTCATTTTCAGGCTAAAATCCTCTTTTAAAAAAGGATTATTCTGAAAAGCGCTTGAGCCTAAAAGCAAAACATTCTGGTAGCAAAAACCGTAAAAAGGGTTTGAAATCAAGTATTTTCCAAGAGTTGATTTCAATGTTTTGCAATTGCTGAAATTTTTTTCTTTGAATTCCTTAAAATATTTCTCAGGGTCAATTAATTTATCAAAAACATTAAGCCGCATGATTGCTTTTCCTTCGCTTTTGGGAATAACTGAAAAGAAGCCAACATCTTTTTTTTCAGGCTCAAACATAAAGCTTAAACCCTGAAAATCAGAATTTTCAACCAATTCCTCATAATAAGGAAAAATTTTGCTTTCATCAGGGAATTTTGAAAAATAAGCATTTTCTTTCAAGCTCATTCTTACTGCTGATTTTGAGCCGGAGGCATCAATAATGATTTTTGCTTTTAATTGCTCAATATTTTCAGATTTAATTTTTGCCCCTATAATTCTTTTATTGTCAAACAATAATTCAGTGAATTCGGATTTTTCAAAAAAACTTACATTTTCAAGCTCAATTATTTTTCCAACAAGGTAATAAATAAGCATTTTTTCATTCACTAAATAAGATTCTGATTGAATAACCTCCCTTTTTCCCCCAAAATCAATGCTGAATGATTCAAATTCATTTTCAATAAATTTTGAAGGAATCCTTATTTGAAAGAATTCTTTTAAAATTTCAATGGTTTTTCCGCTTAAAAGCGCGCATTTATCTTCATTGCCCATTTTTTTAATGGGCATTAATTCAACAATAGCAACTTTTTTGCCATTTAAAGCCAAATAATTAGCCACGCACAAGCCTTCAATGCTTGCGCCCACTATTAATGCATCATAATCAGTTTCCATAAGTAATAGTTAATAAAAACAATATTCTTAAATATTTCTTTATTATAAAGTTAGTACTATGGGATTAAAATTGCTTCATAAAGACAGGGCAGCCTTAGTGACAGATGATGGACTGAAAATACTTGTTATTTCAGACCTTCATTTATCTGATGAAAATGATGTTGTGCAGGATTTAATAAAAAAAGCAAAAAAATTGGTTAAAACCCATAAAGCAGAGGTATTAATAGTTAATGGGGATTTGCTTAATTTCCACCTTGGAGGAAAAAGCCTTGATTTATTTGATTTAGAGCTTTCAAAAATCGTGAAAGTTGAATTAATGCAGGGAAATCATGAGCCGGAATTTTTTGAGCCAGTATTGGTGACAACCAATTACTGCTTTTGCCATGGAGACATTGATTACATGATTGACAAAAACTTAATACTTGGGCACACGCACCCATTTTACAAAAACAGCCCTGTTTTTTTAAAAGGCATTCTTAAAAATGGAAAAGAATTCGCAGTGCTTCCCCCATTTAATGAAGAATTGCTCGGCCCTGATGTTGAAAAAGAAAAGGAATTCTTATTGGGATTCATTTTTCAGCGAAAATTAATCAAAACCTGCGAAATATTCGGCTTAAACGGAAAAAAAATCAAAGATTTTAATCCATAATGAAAACAAGCTTTTTTTGAAAACTTTTATAATATTTAAAAGAATTTTAAAAAAACATTAGCAATGATTAAACAAGACAGCACATATGAAAAAATAAGCAGCAAAAGCGATTTCAGCAAATGGTATAATGATGCTTTAAGCGCTGCAGGAATTCTTGACCAAAGATATGAAATGAAAGGAATGATTGTTTGGCTTCCTTACGGATTGTCAATAATGAAGAGCTTGATAAATAAATGGGACGAGCTTTTTTCAAAAAATGGAATAAAAGAAGCGTATTTTCCCCAAATAGTGCCAATCAAATATTGCGAAATAAATGAGTCCTGGTGGGAAGGATTCAAAACAGAGGGTTATAAGGTTATTGCAGGAAGCGAAGGAGAAATTCAAGGAGCGCTTAGGCCCACAGGAGAGCCCGCAATTTACCCCATGTTTTCAATGTGGACGCGAAGCGCCAATGATTTGCCAATAAAAATATACCAAACAGTGAACAGCTTCAGGTATGAAACAAAGCAAACAAGGCCTCTCATAAGAGCAAGGGAAATCACGCACTGGTTTGAAATACACACAGCCCACTCAACAAAACAAGAAGCAGAAAACGAGTTAAAAGCTCATTTAAAAATAATGGATTATTTTTATGAAGAAATGCTTGCCCTGCCAATATTCATGGTTAACAAGCCAATATGGGATTGCTTTCCGGGCTCAGTGGGAGCATTTGAATATTACTCTTTAATGCCTGACGGAAAAGTAATGGAAAACGGAAGCGCAAATAATTTAGGCCAAGCGTACGCAAAAAAATTTGAAATAAAATACAAGAATGATAAAGGACTGGAAGAATACGCTTGGATGATATGCACAGGAAACGGGGCGAGATTCCTGGCAGCAGCAATTTCAGAATTCGGGGATGACAAAGGATTAATCCTTCCTCCAAGAATAGCGCCAATCCAGGCAACAATCATCCCCATAATATTCAAGGGAAAAGAAAAAAAAGTTTTTGAACAAGTGAAAAAAATGCAAAAAGAATTGTCAAAAATGGGCATAAAATATGAAACAGATTCAAGAAGCATAAGCCCTGGAAGAAAATATTATGACTGGGAAGTTAAAGGAATACCTTTAAGAATAGATGTGGGACCAAAAGATGTTGACAGCAAAAAATGCCTAATCACTATAAGATTCAGCAAAGAAAAATTAAGCATTAAATTAAACGAATTAAAAAAAATAAAAGGATTGCTCGATAAAATCCATGAAGACATGCTGAAAAGCTCAAGAAAAAGGCTTCATGAATCAATAATTTTTACAAGCTCAAAAAAGGATTTAATAAAAGCAGTTGATTCAAAAAAAATAGCAAAAGTTTACTGGTGCGGAAACAAAGACTGCTATGATAAAATATCATCTCTTGGGGAAGGCTATGAAGGATTCGGAACAAGCACTGACTCAAAAGGCGCAGGAAAATGCCTTAATTGCCAAAAAACAAGCTATGAAGAATTGTTTATAGCAAAATCATATTAAGCAAAACCTTATTAAATAATCATTAACTAATTTTTTATTAATCATGAATAACCATTTTTTATACGCATTAAGCGCATTATTCTTATTGCAGGCAACCATAATAATATCAAGGATTTCAATAAAGCAGGGAAATATTGAAAGAAAAAAAGGGCTGCACTGGACAACATCAACACTGATAATATGCCAATGGCTAATGATAATAACCTGCCTAATAGATTCATTCCTTTACGAAAAAACAAGCGATTATTTAAACATTTTAGGAGTTTTGCTTGTCCTAATAAGCGTTTCAATAACAGCCAAAGCCTTCAAAGACTTGGGAGAAAATTACTCGCTAAGAATAATGGTTAGAAAAGGGCAGGCAGTTGTAAAAACAGGAGCATACAAATTAATAAGAAACCCAATGGATTTAGCGGAAATATTATTCATGATAGGATTGCCATTGCTCTCATCATCCCACATTTCATTGGTTTTTTTAATACCCTTTATCCCAATAATAATTATGAAAATTAATTTTGAAGAAGCGCTTCTTTCAAAAGAGCTTAAAGGATACAAAGAATACATGAAGAAAACAAAAAAATTAATGCCTTATATTTATTAAACCCCACACAATAATTTTTATAAGGAACAGGCAATTCTTAAATTATTATCATGAAAGAAACAGGGGTCCATTGGTAAGAGGAACAACGCCGTTTATGAAACAAAATGCGAGGAATATTAATTGAAAAAATACTTATATTCAAATAAAGGAAAGCCAATTAAGATAGTCGGCATTTCTTCTTCAAAAAGATCAAAAAATGAATGCGCAAAACAAGACCCCATAAGCTTAGGGCTCCTGAAAAAAGCATTAAAATATGCTGAAAAAAAAGGCGCAAAAACATCACTCATTGATTTAAGAAATTTAGAAATAAACCCCTGCAATGAATGCTACAGCACAAACCCCGCACAATGCAGGTTTAATGAAAAAAACTTTCAATGCGATTGCTATCCCTTTAAAGAAAAGCACTTTTATTACAAGGGCAAATTTTTGCCCATAATCAAAGCTTATGATGAAATGACCAAAGATGAATTTATTGAAACCCATACTGAAAAATATTTAACAGGTAAAAAAGATGACATGTGGATTATTTACAAAGAATTAATGGAAGCTGACGGAATAATTATTGCGAATTCAACCCAATTTTATTCAAGACCAACGCTTTTGCAATCAATGATTTCAAGGCTTTGCGCAGTGGATGGAGGAGTTCAAGAGTTATGGGGGGATGGAAAAAACTTAGGCAACTCAATCAAGCACTCGCTCAGAGAAAAAACAATGTATAAGCAAAGATTATATGGAAAATGGTGCGCATTCATAAATTCAAGCAAAGAAGGAGACATGGTGACCCCCAATCTCATGAAAGCTTTTTCAATGATGGGGCTAAAAATAATTCCTTTCGGAAGCGCTTACCATGTTAATTGGTATTATGATAAAACCCACAGAAAAGATTACGAAAACGCCTCAAAAGATGAACATACTGAATCATTATTAAAGCACATGGGCGAAGAAATGGTGGAATTAATAAAAGAAAGCAAAAGAGAATATGGAACGCACTCAAAAATAGTATGATTTGGCAAGAGGTGAAAAAAAAAGCAATGGCAAAACTAAATGAAATATACAAATGCAATGTGTGCGGAAACATAGTTGAATTAGTTCATGCATCAAAAGGAGAGCTTGTGTGCTGCAACGAACCAATGCAATTAATGAAAGAAAGAACAAAAGACCTTGGAAATGAAAAGCATGTTCCAATAGTTCAGGCAAAAAAAGGCAAAATAATTGTCAAAGTGGGCTCAATTGAGCACCCAATGATAAAAAAGCACTACATTGAATGGATACAAATAATAGCTGACGGAAAATCCTTCAAGCAATTTTTAAAGCCAGGCAATAAGCCAATTGCAGAATTCTGCATTAAAGCAAAAAAAATCACTGCAAGGGAATACTGCAACATTCACGGACTGTGGAAGAATTAAAAATTCTCCTCCAAAACTTTTTTTAACCCCTTTTCTTGGATTTCATATTTTAATTTTTTATGAAGCTTAATCTCTTCATTAAATTCAGCGATAATTTTCATCATTGACTCCCGGGTTTCATTAATCAATGAAAGCAGAAAATCAATGTCTTTTGAGCCAAAATGCTTTTTGCAAATAAGGCACTCCTCATCCTTTGCGCTTGAGCCCCACTCAACAATAATCTCAAATCCGCCATTCTTATTTTTTTTGAACCAAAAAGGAAACAATCTGCACATCATAGGCCTATGCTCATAAATAATGCAACCATCTTTCCTCTTGAAAGGGCATTTTTTTTTGCCGTACAAATAAAGGAAATTGTTGTTAAAGCCCAAATCCTTAAAATAATTCTCGCTATCGCCCTTTAAATCCTCATCATCAACCTTTATGATTTTAGTGAAATAATCAGCATCAAATTCAGTGTTTTTGATTATTCTATTAACATCGCTTAAAGTAATAAGAAACCCCGGATAATTGGTGAAAGGAGAAGTGCAGCAATCAACAGCGCCAAACATCTTATTCAAGCATTTATTGCAAGCATCATGAACCATAAATCATGATTAAATGCGAGCCATTTTAAAAAGTTTTTAAAAAAACATGAATCAAAGTTTTTAAATAATCCGAACAGCTAAATTTAATCCATGTTTGTAGAATTAGGATTGGCGTTGATAAGCGCAGGATGGATAGTTCAAATAATAAAGATGAAAAAGAATGAATTTAACAAATACGCTTTATTATTGTACGTTCTTGGAGCAGCAACGCTGACAATAAACGGATTCACTGATGGAGTTATCACAAACCTTGACTGGATGGAAGGATTGACTTTGCTTACATCAGGAATAGTTCTTTACAAGCTTTTAAAGCTAAAGAAATAAAACAACAATTTTTTCTTTTTTCTTTTTTTTAATGC
>JAQTTT010000045.1 GCA_028710615.1 Candidatus Nanoarchaeia archaeon | reverse complement strand
TTTCATTCATTTCAACAATTTTTGAAGTGAAAAACAAATACGCAACAAAAATGGACATAACAGCAATCACGAATGACTTGAAAAATCTGAAAATAGAGGTGGCAAAGATTACAAAAGCCCTTGATGACAAAAACATAAAGCCCAAAGAAATGGATGAAGAGGACATTAAAGATAAAATAAAAGAAGGGCTTGAAAAAAAAGGAATAAAAAAAGTCTCAGTATCCTCCCTCACAAAGCACGCTGATTATTGGATAGCAAAGCTTTCAAACGGCAAAGAAGCAATAATAGACGCATACACAGGAAGCCTTACAGAAATAATTGAGCCAAAAACCCCCTTTAAAATATTATATAAAAAACCCCTGTTTTTTGTTGGATTAATCTTTGCAATAGCGCTTTTTTCATTCTTTTTTACAAATTTAACGCAAAGCACTATTAATGCAATAAATGACGCATTCGATTTCTCATTCTTGTTTGAAAAAATCCTGCCTCCCGGATGCATAAAAGCATCAATGCTTCTTGAATCATTGAATGAATCAAGCATCATGCAAGACTCAGGAATAAACATTACAAAAATAAATAAAACCATTTTTGAAGAAACGCAGACATTCATTGTTCCTGAAATGTCAAGAAGAGCAAGCCATGAAGGCATAGACTTCATAATATCCGCAAGCTACGCAGAATCAGGCGCGAACATTGGCGCAGAAATGGCATCAAATCCAATAGACAATATATACAAAGTGAGAATATGCGTCTTTAAAGCAAACTATGAACTATGCGAATGCATTGGAGAAAAGCAAACAGACCCATTATTCACAGCGCCATACCTGATAAAGCTTGGAATAATAAGCGAAGCAATAAAATCGCTCATATTCTCAGGGCTGTCAGGAATATTGGGAGTCTAAAAAAAACTATTTAAAATTTTTGTAATCAACAGCTCTGTCAATTCTCAAAATATCCCCATTATCAGAAAGAACAGCCAATTCAATTGCCGATTCTTCAGGCAAAAAATCCCTGTCAACATAAAAAACACGTTTTTTTCTAAGAGGGTCTTCTAAACGAGGAGGATATTCATTTACTTCTTTAAACTTAGGCATTTTTGCGCAAATATTGTCCCCAGCCCTAACAGCAGAAAATCCCCTAAAATGAAGAGTATTTACAGGAATGCTTTGATTGTCCGGCAAAACATCCAAAACAAGCTTTGAAGCAAACCCCCCATTATAAGTGGACATTGCTGAGCCAAAGCAAATCTCTGACCTCGGAGTAAAGCTCGTAGCATAAGATTCACAAACAACCCCATTAACATAGAATTTTTCCTCAAAAACAAGCTCGCATAATTTTTTTGCTTTTTCTTTTAAATCCAAATAATCAAGCAGGTTTTTATCGAGGTGTTCCATAATTTCTTTAATAGATTTTTTCCCAATTTCTTCACTAAGCTTTTCAATAGACTCTATCATTTCATTGCTTATGTTCATTTTATCATTTATGTTCATTTCATTAAAGAGAATAAACACCAAATATAAAAATTTTTTCTTTTTTTAAATGCGTTAATTTTAAAAAACCAACAAGCTCTTAAATTATTGTTTATCTAACCCGCGGTAGCACAACGGTGGTGCGTCTGGCTGTAGATAATATAAGTCATGGCATGAGAATAGCAAACAACTGCTTCAATGATGTGCCGTATAGCAGACACCGGAAGGTTGGCGGTTCGAATCTGCCCCGCGGGAAACTTTTTTTAAAACAGGGCCAATTAATGATTTAATATGAAAATAATTATTGCCCGCATTAAAAAAGACGCCCCCCAAATTCATGGATTATACTCTGAATGGGTGAATGAAAAAGTTTCCCCCAAAACTTTGCCCATAACTATTGAAGAATTGCGCAACCAAATGAAAAAATCAACAGTTTTTTTGGCAAAAGAAAAAAATGAGTTAATGGGATTTTTAATATGCAAAATCAAAAAATCAGCAGAGAACACAAACATGTATCATTTGAAAAAGGGCGAAACTTACGCTGAACTAGACTCAATGTATATTAAAAAAAACCATAGAAAAAAAGGATTAGGCAAAGCATTGATTAATGCCTGCAAAACCGAGCTGAAAAAGCACGGACACAAAAAAATAATAGTGTTTGCGGATTCCATTAAGCCAAGGGAACTCATGGGCTTTTATGAAAAAAACGGATTTAAAACCCTTTTTGTCAGCATGATAAGCGAATTAAAATGAACTGCATCAAATGCCCCAAAAAAATTTATTGCTCAAAATTATGCAAAGAGCACTTTGCAAAATATTTTTTAAGAAAATTCAAACGCCACTTGTCAAATCTCAAAATATTAAAAAGAAAAGACAAAGTCAAACTCAAAGGAAAAAACAAAAAAACGGCAAAGCATTTATTGCTAAGCCTTGAAAACAGCTTAAGCATTGAATTTGACATTAAAGGAAAAGAACTATTGACTTATTCAATGGATTATAAAGTCATTTCAATGCTTGAAAGCATGATGTCTGAAATTAAAATTTTTCAGCCAAGCATCTTAGAATGCTACAGAATCAATGAGATTGAAAAATTCTGCAAATTAAAAAAAATTGGTTTTGAAGAAGAAAAATATTCTAAATTGGGCAAAGAGCTTAAAAAAGGCATTGACAAACTTGAAAAAAGAAAGCACAACATCTTCTTTTCAAGCAAAAAAATGCTTGACAAATTGCTTGAACAGCACAAAAAACTTTAAAACAAATGATTTAATATAGATAAGCTAATATGGATGCGAATGAAAAAATCAATCTTGTAAAAAAAGGCTCAATAGATTTTATAGGAGAAAAAGAATTAAAGGAATTATTCGGGAAAAAAAAGAAAATAACAGCTTATATTGGAAGGGCGCCAACAGGCTCTTTGCATTTAGGGCATATTGTCCCTCTTTCAAAAATATTTGATTTTGAAAAAGCAGGCATTAAAACCAAGATATTAATAGCAGACATTCACGCAGCATTGGATGACCAGAAAGCTCCGTGGGACAGCATAAAAAAAAGGGCTGAATTCACGAAGAAATGCATAGAATTGGCTTTGCCTTGGAAAGAAAAGCCTGAATTCATCACAGGCTCAAGCTTTCAATTAACTGAAAAGTACCAATTGGATATTATGAAGATGTCCAGCTTAGTCACAGTTAAAAGGGCAACTCGGGCTGCAAGCGAAGTTACAAGAATGAAAGACACAAAAGTTTCAGAGCTGATCTACCCAATCATGCAGGCATTGGATGAAGAATATTTGGGCGTTGATTTGCAATTTGGAGGCATAGACCAAAGGCATATAATGGCATTGGCAAGGGAATATTTGCCTAAATTAAAATATAATCCAAGGGCTGAATTAATGTTTCCGTTAATCCAGTCATTGAAAGGCCCAGGAGTGAAGATGAGCTCATCCATGCCTGAGACAATAATAAAAATCTATGATTCAGAAAAATCAGTCACTGACAAGATTAAAGGGGCTTACTGCCCAGAAGGAGAAGCCAAGGACAATCCGATTCTTCAATTATGCGAAAGATTAATTTTTCCCATTAAAGGCAAAATGCTGATTGAAAGGCCATTAAAATTCGGAGGGGATATTGAATTCAATGATTATAAAGAGCTTGAAAATAATTTCAAGAAAAAAACCCTTCACCCATTGGACTTAAAAAATGCTTTAACAAAAGAATTAATTAATATCTTCAAGCCAGCAAGAGCATACTTTGAAAAGCACATAGATGAATTAAAAGAATTAGGAAACCAATTCATGCCCTAATTAAAGCAGTTTCAAATCCCTTGTTATTCCATCAATTTTATCTTCCAAATCAGGGCCTATTCCAAGAGCAGTTATTGAGCCAGGCATTATCTGAGTTCTCCCAGCATCCCTGATAAGCTCTACAACTAATTTGGCTTTTCCAGCTTTAACTTTCAAATCCATTAATTCTTTTTCGCCATTCACTTTTAAGACAATCTTTTTCATTGAACCCGCCCATTTTTTGAAAACATCAGGGTTTTTCTGCAAAGTTTTGTAAGCTGCCGCAACGCTTGCATGAGCTCCCTGGCTCACAAGCTTTCCCTTATCC
This sequence comes from Candidatus Nanoarchaeia archaeon, assembly GCA_028710615.1. Classification (GTDB taxonomy): domain Archaea; phylum Nanobdellota; class Nanobdellia; order Tiddalikarchaeales; family Tiddalikarchaeaceae; genus JAQTTT01. Next base: position 474 of record JAQTTT010000045.1, on the reverse strand, counting down.
ATGCCCAAATCAGTTCGCAAAACAATTGCCTGCTTATATTCCATGCCAAATAATTACTCTTTCTTGTTTTTTAACTATTTTTAATTAAGGATTAAAGGAATTTTTATCATAAATTTATTAATATCATAAAAATAATGTTATATTATGGATAAAGATAGTGCTTTAGTTGTTTTTCAGGATAAAAATATTCGTAGACTCTGGCATAATAATGAATGGTATTTTTCTATTGTTGATGTTGTTCAGATTTTGACTGAAAGCCCCACTCCAAGACAATATTGGGGCAAAATTAAAGATAGGGAATTTATACAACTTCAACTGTCCCTAATTTGGATACAGTTGAAATTGCTTGCTGAAGATGGTAAATTAAGAGAAACTGATTGCGCAAATACTAAAAATTTATTCAGAATTATTCAATCAATTCCTTCAAAAAAAGCCGAGCCTTTTAAGCAATGGTTAGCGCAAGTAGGGCATGAG
>JAQTTT010000044.1 GCA_028710615.1 Candidatus Nanoarchaeia archaeon | reverse complement strand
GCCGAAATTCTTTCTTGTAAGCATTCTTGAATTGCCAAAATCAATGATTCTTGGCGCTGAATCATCATACAATATTTCAAGGATTTTGAACGCTTCTTCATAATACCTGAATTCCCTGTCAGATATTGTGAATCCTGGGGGAGCAATGAATTGCGCTAAAAAAGTTCCTGCGCTTACAGGATAATCAGATAATACTGGCAAATTCTGGCCTTCATTATTGCATATTACATCAAATGCGTTGTCAAGCTTTGGGGTTGGCTCCCAAAAATTAAGGGCTAAAACCATTAGTAAAAAAATCGTGGGTATGAGGAAAAAAAATGATATTGGCCTGAATATTATTTCAACTAAGCTCATTTTTAATTTTCTCCAAATATTGATGATTCTTTTATTTTTTCAGCCCTTATAAATGATGTTTCCACATAGCTGACCATCCTGTTTATTGGGCGGTCTTGATTGTATTCAAGGGATAATATTTTGAGAATTGCTCCCTCTTCGCTGTCAGGAGTGAGCAAAATAAATATTCCTTCGCCTGTTTGGGCTGTGCTTGTTGTTTGGTTTGAAAAAACGAATAAGTGCGGGGCGTTGCCAACAGTTTTCATTGAAGGATTTGCCAGCTCAGTCATGGTGACGCATTCAATAATATTGGGAACAAATGAAAATTTTGTTGCTCTTGAAAATTCTTCAAGCTTTGCGTAATTTTGGCTGTTCAATCCTCCGCTAGAAAAACTTTTTGTCACAACTGCGCCTAATCCCTGAAAATCCAATATATCATAATTATTTGCATTATTCATGAAATTAGCGCATTGGGCGCATTTGCTTTGCGGATGCATTGAAGAAATATGATTATTGGCTGCATTAACCAATGCGTATGGCAGGAAGTAAATATTTTCATAATAAGTTATTGCGTCGCTGTAATCATCAGGGAATTCTCCCCAGCAAATATCAACGCATGCAAGAGGCTTAAAGTATTCAGGAGCTAAATTCAGCTTTTCTTCCATTTCCCCAAAGCATATGCATTGGTCTTTTACGCATTTTTTAAGCTCTTCCCTTAAAGGGTCATTCATGTTTGAATAACTATTCCCTGTTATTGATGCTCTTTCCCTGTTAAAATGAGTCAAATGATTGTGGTTTATTCCGTAAGAAAACATTCTCAGGCCTTCAACTACATTGTAATAAATGTCTTGCTCATCTTCAAAGTATGCTGAAAAAATAAGGTATCTTGGATAAACATTCAGGTTTGTTGCGCTTGAGCTGGAATGAAGCATTGCCAGGCTTATGGACTCTGTTATTCTTGTGTAAGTGTAATAAGCGCTTCCTCTTGCAACATTGACTACTGCTGTGTTAAGCAAAGCGTATCCAATAATTATTGAAAGCACTGTAAATAAACCCATTGCCACTATGGTATAAAATCCGAAAACATCTGCTGCCATTTAAATATTAAAGTATTGCCTGATTATTAAAAAAGTTAACTAATAAAGAAATTGCGTTGCTCGCTCTTTGTGTTGTTTATGGCGTGTTTGGATTTAAATCAAGTGTTGTGTTAAGCTGAGACAATGTGGAATTTCCCAATTGGCTTAATCCTCCGAACATTCCAGTCAATTGCGGAACAACAAAAGCAATAATAACAACTAAAACTATTAAAACCAATATCAATACAACTATTGTTTGCAGGCTCAACTCTTGAGATTTCTTGCTTGACATGATTAAAATAATAATATAATAATAAAGTAATTACAACAGTGATTTCGCTTTACATGAAGGAAATTATTCTACTGGTTCTTCCACTGGTTCTGTTCCTGGAATTGTTAAGTTTACATCTGTGGGCAATTGTCCGCTTACATCTTCGCCAACTCCTGCTATTCCGCCAAACATTTCTGTTAATTGAGGAACAGCGAAAGCAATTACTATTACCAGGACTATTAGTATTAATATTAATACTACTACTGTCTGTATAGTCATTTCCTGAGCTTTTATATTTACCATATTATTATTTTTCACCTCCTAAATATTTAAATCTGTCGATACTTCCGAGTCATCAGTTACGCTTCCGCCCAATTCAGTTATTCCGCCCAACATTGTTGTTATCTGCGGAACAGCAAAAGCTATGACTATCACTAAAACCATTAATATTAATATTGCTACTACAACAGTTTTTATCGTCATTTCTTGGGTTTTTTTGCTTGTCATTTTTATTTTTCCAAAAAAATATTTTTTTTAATTTAATTCGCATGTTTCAAGGGGAAGTATTTGGAATCCTATTTCTATGAATTGGTTTCTGTCAACTTTTGTGAAATCAAAATATGTTTCAAAATAATCCACTTGATTTATGAACACTGGATTTCTCACTTCTTTTAAGTAAACTCCTTTGCATAATTGCGATGACAGTCTTCCTGAAACCCTGCAATCAGGGTATGCTAAAGAGCAAACTTCAGGACCTAAGGACGTTGATAATTCGATTACTCCATTAGAATTCAAGTCATAGTTTTCGCAGCAAAATGCTTTGATTTGAAGCATTTCATCCTGATTTATTGTTCCGCTCACGCTTGGAGACAATTGCTGAAGAACTCTGCATTTGCTTGAACAGCCGCTTCTGAAAGTTGTTATTGAAACTTCTTCCTGGCTTGCCCCCATTCCTTCAAGGCTTCCTAAAATGTCTCCTCCGCTGAAAATCAGTATTCCTCCAACTATCAAAAAAACCAATAATGCCAAGGCTCCGACAACTATTAAGTTCAAAGATAATTCTTGCGATTTTTTCATGGTAAATATTTAAGTCTGGGCTTATTTTTAAAAGTTATTAAAAAAAAAAATCATTGCATTCCAATCACAACATCTGTTGTTGAGTTCATAAAATTTGAAATGGCGTTAACCCATCCCAGCGGCCCTTGGTCTTGCATTAAAAAAAATATTGCCAATGCAAGAACAACCATGATTAATATTACAACCACTAATTTTTCAATATGAATCTCTGATTTTTTCAAAGCACATCACCCACGGCGCCAACTATGTAATCCCCTATTTTTTCAAGATTAAGAATCATTGCAGAAACAAGTATTAATAATATTATTATCCCAATAATAATTAATATTAATTCTGCGGATAAATCAAGCTCCAAATCTGCTTTTTTCATGATCAATAATTAATGAGCTCTTGTTTTATAAAAATAATGACTTTATTGTGTCAACTATCCCCATTCCCCCGGTTTTTAATCCCATGTAAAGGAGGACTAATACTGCCAATGCTGCCAGGCCAAGCAATAAAATCCCAACAGTATTAAGGTCTAATTCTGATTTTTTCATGCGCATCCTCCTTCAGGGCAAAGTTCCCAATAGCATCCAAAACAAGAATTTTTTTCGCATAAATATTTTGAATTTAATGAGTTGCACATATTCGCAGGATTTCCGCTTGAATATTCATCTTCTGCTGTGCATGACATGGTAAGCCAATTTATATTTTCTTTGCAAAAAGTTGACCTTGAGCAATCTGAGGCTCCGAACCAGTTTGTTCCGCAAAAATTAGCGCAATAGGCTCCAACAGTTCCTCCTTGCCCTTGAGGAAACTGGGAGGCGAATTTGCATTGCCCTGCTGTTCCCCATTCGCATCCTGCAAAATTGTTGCTTTCGCATTTTGCTTTTGTTGCAAAAACATTGCAAGAAGCTCCTTGGTATATTTCATGGGGCACGCAATCACCCAGCCAAGGCCTGTGGCATCCAAGCGAGTATTCGCATTCCCTTAAACCTGAATCATAAGGCTTGCTGCAATCCAATGTGCCAAAGCATTTCTCGTCAGGCAAATCATATTTTTCGTAATAAATGAATAATTGATTTGGTATGTAATTTTCATCCCCATGCCAGTGCTCAACATATTCTTGTGGAAAATCAATTTTTGATGCTGAATATCTTTTAAAATCAATCAATCCTTGCGCAAGAGTTATGCTTGCATTCAATTTATCAGAGGAGTATTGATAATCCAGTTTCCACCAATCATAATAATATATTGCTATTCTTCCAAAACCATTAATCACCAGCACATCGTCATCTTCTTCATACCCGTTTATTTTTCCTAAAGAGCACATGGCATTAGTCATGGATAAGCAGGCAGAGGAGTCTGTTGAGCTTTTGTCATTGTATTCGCATTCAATTCCGTTGTATGAGCCTGCTTGCGCAAATTTATTAAACCAATAATCTTCAAGCAGTTCTTTTTGAACGCACCATTGAATTTCCCCTTTTGATGAATTATATTCATCATTAAATGCTTGCCTGGGATTTTTTGGAATATTCCTTTCTTCTCCGCAGCTATTTTTCAGATAAATGGATTCATAAATGTCTTTTAGGCTTAAATATTCTCCTGGAGGCAAGTCATATATTATTTCAGCGCATTCAAAATGCTTGATGTTTGCTATTGGGTTTCTGTCAGAATCGCTTAGCCCTCCCAAATTTTTTCCTTCAAAAATGTTCCAGCACCTTTCAGCTTCGTATAAAAGCAATTCTTTTAAAACTTCAGGGTCGCTTATCGCGCTTCTTCCTGCTCGTTCAACAAAATCAGAATTTGTGCGGGT
>JAQTTT010000043.1 GCA_028710615.1 Candidatus Nanoarchaeia archaeon | reverse complement strand
TTTTTCAAAAAAGTTGATTTTCCAGTTCCAGCCCTTCCAGTTATAAAAAAAGACTCATCAGTGCTTTCAATCCTGACAAAAAGCTCTGAAAAGTTATCGCTCCACCCAGTTTTTGAATCAAAATCAAAAAGATTTCCCATGCAAAATAAAATTTTTATCCACCATATTTAAACTTAACTATAAAAGTGCCTGTAATTTATTTAAATAGGAAAAGATTAAATAAATGCTATAAAATGAGGCATAATAATAAATTATTAATCATAATAGGAATTATTTTATTAATTATTTTTTTGGCATATTTAAGCGCTTCATTATACCAAATACTCGCATTAAGCATGATAATAGCCTACTTCGTGCATCCATTAAAGAAAAAAATCATGAAATTAATAAAGAATGAAAACTTTGCCTCCTTATTGGCCATGCTTTCAGGATTCCTGATTTTATCCTCAATAATCCTTATTCTGCTTTTAAGCATTTATAACAGCGCGTCAGGAATAAAAAGCCTGCTTGCAAAAAATCCGGACATAGAGCTGGCTTTTTTATCAATAACTCTTTTTAAAAATATAAATATCATTGAACTGCTCACTGCCACAGGAATAAACCAATTATTCAATATGATTCAATTAATGATACTAATCATTCCAAGCCTTGCAGTGAACGCATTAATATTTTTCCTCTTCCTATTTTACTTCATAAAATACGGCCAAGACATTGCTGCCCTAATAAAAGGCTTAATCCCTCCAGGAGAAATAAAAAACTTTGAAACATTTTCATCAAAGCTTAATAATGTAATGAAATCCATTTTTCAAGCCCAATTCATAACAGCTTTTGTTGAAACAGCCCTAATCTTCGTGTTTTTATCCATTCTTGGCATACCCCTTGCTTTTGAATTGTCATTATTAACATTCATGCTTGGCTTTTTAAGCATAACAACAATCCTTGTTCCAATAGGAATTAACATATACCATTTTTATCTTGCGACATTGACAGGCAATTTTTCAATATTTTTTATAACAATTGCTTTTTCACTATTCATATTCGTAATAGACGATTTCATTAAGCCCCTGATAAGCAAAAAAATAGCAAAAACAAACCCCGCACTTTTCCTTTTAGGAATATTCGGGGGGATTACAACTCTTGGATTCACAGGATTCATAATCGGCCCAGTAATAACATCTTCTTTAAAAATAATATTTGAAATACTTTATCCCCCTAAAAAATCACTTCAATAAAACCGCCAATTTCCTGAGCTTTTCTTCAGAAACAGAATACCTGCCCATTATTTCCCTGCCCAAATGGCAAGGCTCAAGCCCTCCTTTAAAATAAAAATTATCCTTTGAATTGTCAAAATACCTTGGAATAATATGCCAATGAAGATGCGAATAATAATTCCCCAAAAGCAAATAATTGAAATGGTCAGGATTTAATTTATCCTTTAAAATTTTTGCAGCAGTCAACACGCTTTTCATCAAATCATTTCTTTCTTTTTCAGATAAATCAAAAAAGCTTTCAACATGCTTTTTATAATAAACGCTTGACTTGCCAAGAGTAACCTGCTCTTTTGAAACGCAGGCAACAACCAAATCATCCTCATAAAAGCAATGCTTTTTTATTTTAACTCTTTTGCAAATTTCGCACACGAATTTCTATTAATTCCCATTAAAATATAAAGATTGCTTTTGGACTGAGAGGGACTTGAACCCCCGGCCTTCACGGTGCAAACGTGACGCTCTACCACTGAGCTATCAGCCCGACAAATATATATTAGTGAAAGAGCGTTTTAAAAACTTTTTTCTAAAAAATTTAATTGCTTATTTTTTATTTAAAGCGTAATTCTTTCCAATCTTATTGGTCATTATCACAAGCAAAGCCAATCCGAACCACGCGTGCACATGCATCATCAAGCTTTGGTTTGCAATATTAATCAAATATCTTATGAATAAAAATATTGAAGTAACCAAAGTCATTATGAAAGGCAAAGCCAAAGCAATTTTGTTTAAGTTAATCTTTCTTTTCATAAGAAGAAATAGAATTCTTTATAATTTATAATCTTATCCAAAACTTAAAGATGAACCTTAAATTCCAAAGAGCAATGAAAGAAGAGGAAATTGTGAAAGATATAGTTGATAAATTGGGCTGGAATTATTTAAACACTGAGCAGATAAGGTGCGTTTATTCAAAGAACACGAGCTCTTCAAGGATTTTAGGAAGGATTTGGAGCACGCCCAAAATTTTCTCAGAAGTCTTTGAAACAAAGCCATTATATGTCATAGAATTAATAGAGAAGCGCTACATTAAATTAAGCGAGAAAGACAAAATAAAAGTTTTAATCCATGAATTATTGCATATTCCAAAGACTTTTAGCGGAGCATTGAGCCCGCATAAAGGCATGGCAAAAACTTTGAATTGCCAAACTGTTGACGCATTGCTCAGGGAATATTATGAAAAATCAGGGATTCATGAAAAAAGCTTTTCTGAAAAATTCATGGGATTTTTAAGGCAATAGAAAAAAATACAAATATTTAAATATAACTTTAACCATATTATTAATCAGTTATGAATGTGTTAGCCAATATTAAGAACTGGAATATCTTAAGAGTCATTATTGGCTGCTTTCCCTATTTTAATAAATAGAGCCCAATGAGAGTTCAACACAAAAATTCTTACAAATGCTTGAGGGTGCAACCTTAAAAAAAATTCAGTAAAAAAATGCTTATGATTTTAGAGATTGCGTATTTTTATCAGCAAATAGCCTTGGGCTTTGATTAAAAGGCAAAATCCCGCTAACTAATAAAGGGGGTTAAAAGCCAAAGCAATTCCTGCTATAATGACGCGCTGCCCTAAAAATGCGGCAATCTCATTTTAAATCATGTTTTTCCCTTTTTGAATTTTTTAAAAAAATTTTAAGAGGCTGATAAAAAAAAATTTACTGCAAAACCAAAGATTTAATGCCAAAGCATTCGCTTGAAATGAAACCAAGAAATCGCTTGCTGCGGAATAAAAAGGCGCTTAGCTCATTAACCAATAAGGGAGCTTCAAGCCAAAGCCTTTAAAGGCTAATTATCGCTTGCTCTTTTAATTAAAGCGAATGCGGCATTAAATCAACAAAAGCAAATTTTTTTAATAAGAATATTTTTTATAAAATCCATGAAATTCAATGAATTTTTTCTTTCCAGAAAAGAAGTGCCAATCATAGAATCCAAGCACTCCATTTTTTTATTAACGCCTATTCCGCAAATCATTCATGAAAAAGCATGGGATTATGATGTTTCATTGGAGTGCGCAAAAGAAGCAATCAATTATTCAATGGACGCTTCTCTTGAAAAAGCAATTAGGCATGAAACCGCTAAAAGAAAGAATTATGATTTGGCAATTAATGCAAGTTTCAAAGAGAATAATAATCTTATTGACGCGATTCAGCATTCATTAGTTTCTCTTAAAATAATAAAAAAAGCAGGAGATGATCCTTTAAGCAAATGGGCTGACTGGAAATATGTTTGCTCCAGAGCTTTTGAAATTGAGCATGATTTTAATCCAAAGGAATTCACTCAATTAAAAAAATCCTTAGTTTATCGGCTAAAAAATGAGCTGGAAGATAAAAAAAATCAGCTTTTTTCAGGAGTCGTAAACCCTTATTATAAAAACAACATCCTTTTTTTTAATTTTGTTGAAAATGGAATAACTGGATATATTGACAGGGCAGACATTTCTTTCATGAATTTTAACATGCCTGAAAAAAAGTTTGAAAAGATGTGGCATGGCAAACATTCGCATTTTGCTTATTTTCACCACAACCTTGATGATTTTTATCAAGCCCTGCTTTTCAGGGAATTGGAAATAAATTATTTGAATAATTTGCTTAAAAATCTGTGAATTTTTTTAAAAAAAAATTCGAAGTAGTGCTTGTTTTAATGGATAATGCTTGATGCGCTTGTGCACATCAACATCAAAAAGTAATTCTTTCAATTTTTTTAAAAAAAAATGAAAAATAGGAGGTGATCCACCCGCAGGTTCCCCTACGGGTACCTTGTGTTGACTTAACCCTTCTTACCAACCTTAGGTTCGAATCAAACAATGAAGAATGATTCTCACCTAAAGCTAATTCGAGTGGCTTGACAGGCGGTGTGTGCAAGGAGCAGGGACGCATTCACCGTGAATGAATGGATCACGGTTACTAGAGAGTCCATCTTCATGAGGGTGAGTTACAACCCTCAATCCGGACTGAGAATGGGTTTAGAGATTGGCGTCTCCTTTCGGAGTAGCAGCTTATTGTCCCATCCATTGTGACTCGCGTGTGGCCCAAGGGATTCGGGGCATACTGACCTACCGTGGCCCACACCTTCCTCATTTTTAACAAATGCAGTCCTATTATTGTGCTGGCAAAACCGAAGTTAGCCTGGCAAATAATAGCGTGGGTCTTGTTCGTTGCCTGACTTAACAGGACACCTCGCGGCACGAACTTCCGACGGCCATGCACCTCCTCTCAGCGTGTCAGGAAAGACCTTTAATCTGTCCTTCATACTGCTGTCGCCCTTGGTGAGATTTCCGGCGTTAAATCCAATTAAACCGCAAGTCCCCCCTCTTGTGTACTCCCCCGCCAATTCCTTTAAGTTTCAGCCTTGCGACCGTACTCCCCAGGCGGCCCGTTTAT
>JAQTTT010000011.1 GCA_028710615.1 Candidatus Nanoarchaeia archaeon | reverse complement strand
TTCAGGCACTACAAAGAATAATTGCTCATTAGAATATTGCCTGCAGGGGTCCTTATTAGTTTCCATTCTGTAATTCCTCAAAGGAATTATTTCATTATTGCATACTAATCTGAATTCCGCATCTGGTGTGAAGAATTGCTGGATTTTTGAGTTATTGATTGCGTCAAAATAAATAAATAAGAATTCTTTTCCTTTGGGAGCTATTGCCGTATTGATTTCAGGGCCTTTTTCAATCTTTGTAAATTTTAATAATGTATTATTAAGCGTTGCTTTTGCATTCACTTTTGATGACACTGTTTGCGCAGTTATTCCCTTGTCATTAGTGAGCTTTGAAACGCTTGATTCAAAATCTGTGTTAAATGCCCTGATTTTTGCTATTAAGTTAGCAACTTTGGGAGGAATGCTTTCGCCTTTTGACTGCTTTCTCATATAGCTCTCAACTTGCCCGGGATTAACGCCTATTTTTTGCATCTCTTCAGCAAATTCTGCATTCTTGTCAGCTTTTTCAGAAATCAAAGAATCATAGCTTTTGGATGTTCTTGCAACATCTTTTTTCTTCAATACTTTATCTTCTTCGCTTACTGCGGAGTAGCTTGGAAGAGGAGTTTCAATCTCTTGCAAAGCAGGAGAGTTGTCATCAATTATTTTGTTGTAAATCGATTTGGTTTCATTGCTTACAAGCACAGAAGGAGCGCTTAATAGCTGCTTTTCAAGAAAAGCTATTATCTTAAGGTTAGGCTCGTCCTTGCATCTTTCATTAGTAAGCTCCTGCTTTATGCTTCTAATCCTTTCTTTAAGAAGCATATTGCGATTTTCAGAGGATGATAAATCATTAAGCGCTTGGGCCATTCCTTTAGATGCTTCAGCCCTCCATAAATCCATCACCCTTTTCTCTATAGCTTCAGCCCTAAAATCAGGATGCTTTGACAAATCAGTCAAATAAATGCCTGAATGAGTAACTGTTATTTTTGGCTTTCCAATAACCTTGAAAGCCTCAAAAGCCTTTGCTTCAATCCCTAATTTATTATGAATAACAACATGGTTGAAAATATTAAGCAGAACTAAAGAGTTGTCAGGCAAAAGCTCTATAGTAAAACTCAAGGATTTCATTTTTTTCCACTTGCCATGCGCTGGCTTAAAAGAAATGCTTGGATATTTAGAGTTTATTTTCATCACTTCAAATATCTCCTTTGCTGTTTCAATGGATACTGAAAACAATCCCCGGATTAATTCAAAGCTTTTAATAATATCTGATTCCAAGACATTCTCTCCTGTTGAGCCGTCATTATTCCTGAACTTATCGGATTTTTTCACAGTCTTCATATGAAGAAGCACTTCACTGTCAGGGAAAAGGGTGATGCTTATTCCTTCCTTTCCATCACCCAAAGAATATCCTATATTCATAATATGCCCGTTTTTTTTGGTGACAAGAGAATCTCCATCCCTTAAAATCAGCCCCTCATCCTCTTTTGCTTTCTCAACCTTTCTCCAAGAAGTCGACATTTTGCCATTAACTAAATAATTCATTGTCCCGCTTGAAGTTTTTTTAAGAGGAGAAAGAACGCCGTTCCTTTTAAAATAGCATTCTCCGTAAAAAAGGCCAATATTTAACGGCCTTTTAGTGAAAGTGCTTTTAGCATTTTTAAATCCTCCGCCAGCCATTTAAACCTCAGCCTCCTCGCACTCGCCGAACTTGCCAGGCAATTTGCCATAAGAAGGCAAAGATTCATAACGCATAATTATTTCTTTTATTTTTTCAGGAACTTTCTTTGCCTCTTCTTTCATTTTTTCGCTTGCTTTAACAAAAGTCTTGGTATTTATTTTCAATAAATTACTTTTAACATCTTCAAATTTTTTGCCGGAAACTTCTTTTTTGAATCTTGCCATCATTTCGCCGGCTTGCTTTGCCTGCTCGCCGCTTAATCCTGAATGCTTTAAAATTTCAGGATTAAGATTCATCGCATTTTCTAAATTTTTCAATATATCATTAGGATTTACTTTGGATATGGCCTCGCTGGTTTTATCCAATTGTTTAATGGTGGGTAAGCTTAAAATACTTAAAAAGAATGAATCAAGCCTTATGAATCTTTCATCAGCAAAGTTTTCTTCCTTTGCAGCCATCATGCTTTTTTTGTAATAATTATTGCCAACAATAATGTATTCAGAGAATTGAGTTAATTTAAGCGGTTTTTTTGAGAAACTCCCGGATAATTCCGCATCATTGCCTCCCGCATATATTGCATTTCCAGTTAATTCAATCTTTATTTTCCCTTTTTTTTTTGAAAAAATAACTTTCGCATTCCCTGCTTTGACATTCGCGCCAGTATCTCCCATAAAAATGCCCCTGATTAATTCAATATCAGCAATTCTAAATCCTGTTGTCCTTTCACCCTTGGCTTTGTCAATGAATTCCCAAGGCCTGACATTAATCTTTAATTCGCTTTTAGGAAAAACAACCATTAATGTAGAAGGGTCAGGATAATGCGTTGAATCCCCCAATAATGCAAAGGTTTTATTGCCAAAAACAATTTTATACTCTCCGTTTCTAAAGAAAAATTTATCTTTTTTGGAAGAGCCATTGACTGAAAAATCACTGCCAATTACAGCAGTCAATCCAGCACCAGAAGTCCCAACTTCTTGCATATAATTATTCTTTCAGCCAAAATTTATAAATATTGGTTATTTAAAAAAAAATAAAGAAATGACAGCAATAAATTACGGAAAATTGGCAATTTCCCTTGAAAAGCATGAGCTAACAGAAAACAAATTGACAATGGATGTGAAAATAAAAAATAATTCAGGAATGCAGTCAATAATTTTTCCAAATGAAGAGATAAGAATAATTGCGGATGAATCCATAATTCTGCTGGATAATTACACAATTGAAAACAACTTAGATGCTGGACAAGAAACCAAAGGGCAATTATTTTTCAAAATAAAAAACGAGCCGAAAAAAATAATCCTCCAATTCGGAAAACCCTCACTCCCGCAAAAAATAATAAAATTAAAATAATTATGTGCCCCTGCCGGGAGTCTGAGAAAAGGTCAACTGCCCTTAATTTTTGCTCGTTTTTTTATTTACAAAGATCAAGTAGGGCAGTGATTTTATATAAATGTTTTGTGAATTTTCTATGTAAAGAAAACATAATTATTTTAATATAAAACTTTTAATTAAATTTATGGAAAGAGTTAAAATTTTTATTGATGGTGCAAATTTTAATTATGGAATTAAAAGCATAGAAAAAAGATTCACTGATTTTCATTTTGATTTCAAAAGATTTTGTGAGTTTATTTGCAAAAAAAGACAATTGGTGGGAATAAATTATTATAATGCTTCATTAAAACAGGATATTAATCCTTCTTTGTTTAAATCCCAGCAAATATTTTTTTCAAGATTAAGAAATGATGGCATTAGTTTAATTTTATGTAAAAGGCAAAAAAGAACAGATGTTAATAACCAAGAATATTTCACTATTAAAGGCGATGATATTAATATTGCAGTAGATATGGTTTCTGGAGCTTATGAAAATGAATATGATGTTGCTATTTTAATCAGTGGAGATGGTGATTTTAAATCAGCTGTTTTAAGAGTAAGAAAAATTAATAAAAAAGTTGAAAATTATTATTTTCCAAAATTAATATCTTTAGATTTATTAACTAATTGTGATTTGAGCATTCCTATTGATAAAAAGATGATTAGGAAAAATTTTTGCGATTTAAAAAGAAAAAATTAACCAAAATATTTAAATAGGGTTATAACCCTATATTATTTAGCATTACAGGATGCTATTAAGATATCTCGGTATCACCTGTAAAAGTGTTCCCTGTCTTTATTCCAAATAAAGGCAGGTCCTTTTATTTTAATTTATTAAATTCAGTTTTATCTTTTTCTGTCTTTTCTTTCTAAGTCTTCGTAGTAATGGTGCAGTGTCCATGCGTCTTTCATAATTTATTAATACCTCCAAAGTTATTTATAAAGCAAAGACTAGGGCGTTACACCTTTCTTCCAATGCCCCTGCCGGGATTTGAACCCGGGCCTAAAGATCCGCAATCTCTTGTTCTATCCAAGCTATACTACAAGGGCAATGATAATTAAAGATTTCCCTGTTTTTAATAAGTTTTTTAAACAGAAATTTGTTGATTTTTACATATGAATATGAATGATTTGCGCATTAAAAAACGGGAAAGAATGGAAAAAATTTCAAATGATGTCTATGAATTAGCATTAAAATATTACAGGCAGTTTGGAATAAGCAATGAAACTGACAAACAAGGAATTAAAGAATTTATTGAAAATTACTATTTTTCCTTAAAAATCCCTTCCAGCATGCCAAACACTGTTGCTTTGTCAGCGGTTTATTTTGTAATGAAAAAAAATAATGACCCTTTTTTGGGCCTTAAAAGCTTTAATGAAGTTTTTAAAATAAATCCCCAAAGCATAAAGAATTGCCTGGAGCAAATAATCAAAAAGGAGTGATTTTTATGAAACTTGAAAAATTAATCAAAAAAGATGCTGAAAAGATTTATCATACGCCTAAGCAAGCCATCTCAACCAATGAAGGTGATGAACCATTTTTAATTAAATCTTTTGGAAAAACTCGCAAGGAATACACTATTTGGAATCCCATTCCCTTAAGCGATTCAGAAAAATCATTGAAATCCTATTTCATATAAAAACTTTTATATATTTTTCTTAAAACATTCATATAATTTTCATCTTCGCTTTCAATGCTTGCATTCAATGCTTTTTCATCAAATCCTTTTTTCAGCAATTGAATTTCTAAAGAATTATAATCTCTTGAATAATCCTTGTCTGAATTTATTTCTTGGTATATTTTTCTTAATGTTTGAAGAGGGGCTTTGGAGGAGTCGTATATTGCTTTTATTGCTTTGCTTTCAAAACCTTTTTCTTCCAAGGCTTTTTCCAAAAAAATTATTTTTCCTTTTTTTTCGCTCTTATTGCTGGGCATTTACTTAAAACCTTCTTTTAATCGCTCAAAAAATCCTTTCCTTGCTTTAGATTTCTTGCCTTCAACTTTTGACAATTCTTCAATCAATTCTTTCTGCTTGCCTGACAATTTAGAGGGCACAACCACATTCACTTTTGCCAACAAATCCCCAAATGCTCCCTCATAATTCATTATTGGCAAGCCCTTGTTTTTCAATCTGAAAACTGTGCTTGGCTGAGTTCCTGCCGGAATTTTTAAAATTACTTCTGAGTCAAAAAGCTTGATTTTAACCCTGTCTCCAAGCGCTGCTTGGCTGAAATTAATGTCAATTGTAGTCAATAAATTCTCATTGTATCTTTCAAAGTTTGGATGCTCTTTTATAGAAATAAACACATATAAATCCCCTGATTTTGCTCCATTCCTGCCCGCATTTCCTTTTCCTTTTAATTTAAGCCTTTGGCCTTCATCAATTCCTTTAGGAATCCGTATTTTAAGGCTAATCTCCTCTTTGATTCTGCCTTTTCCGTTGCAGTGCGAGCAAGAATCCTTGATAGTCTTTCCTTTTCCTTGGCAATCAGGGCAAACTCCTTGATTTTGCATTCTAATAGGTCCTAAGTTAACTATTTGAGTAATGAATCCTTTTCCGCGGCATTTGCTGCAAACGCTTATGCTTGATTTATTCTTTGCTCCCGAGCCGTCGCATTTCTTGCACTCAACAAAAGCATAATAATTAATCTCTTTTTCAGCGCCAAAATAAGCATCCTCTAATTCAATCTCCAAATCATACCTTAAATCTTCTCCGCTTTCATCTTCCTGCCTTGCGCTTCTTCTTTGGCCAAAAAAGCTTCCGAATAAATCCTCAAATCCCCCCATGCCTCCGAAGATGTCTTCAAATCCCTGGCCAGAGAATCCTCCTTGGCTTTGCTGGTCCCTTGTTGTGCCAAACATGTCATATTGCTGCCTTTTGGAATCATCATTTAAAACGCTGAATGCCTCATTTAATTCCTTGAATTTTTCCTCAGCGCCTTTCTCTTTATTAACATCAGGATGGCATTTCATTGCAAGCTTTCTGTAAGCTTTTTTTATCTCTTCTTTGCTTGCATTTTTTGCAACTCCCAAGGTTTCATAATAATCTTTAGGCATTATTCAGCTCACTCTTTGCTTATTTAAAAAAGTTAATGAAAAAAAAATTAAAAAGAAATGAAAATTTCATTTCTTTTCTTCAAAATCTCCGTCAACAACGTTTTCATCTTCTTCTTTATCCTTATTTTTCTTGGGCTTTTTGGCAGATTCTTTTTTTTGCTCTTCCTGGGCTTTTGCGGCTGCTTCTTGATAAAGCTTTGCCGTGAATTCCTGAATCATTGACTCAAGCTCTTCCATTTTTTTCTTGATTTCTTCATGATTCTCGCTTGGAAGCAAAGATTTTAATTCAGTTGCTTTTTCTTCCAATTCCTTTTTTGTTTTCTCATCCATCTTGTCTCCAGCTTCCTTGATTGTTGACTCAACAGTGTAAGCCATTGTTTCAGCTTTGTTTAAAAGCTCAACTTTTTCAGCTTTTTCTTTATCCTCTTCTTCATGCTTTTTTGCTTCTTCTTTCATTCTTTCAATTTCAGAATCAGTCAATCCAGTTGAGGATTTTATGCTTATTGCCTGCTGCTTTCCAGTGCCCAAGTCTTTGGCGCTCACATTTATTATTCCATTGGCGTCAATGTCAAAAGTGACTTCTATTTGGGGTATTCCCCTTCTCGCTGGAGGAATGCCTATTAAATCAAACTTGCCGAGCGAATGGTTGTCCGCAGCCATGGGCCTTTCTCCCTGCAAAACATGTATGCTTACTGCGGGCTGATTATCGGCTGCTGTGCTGTAAACCTGGCTTTTCTTAACAGGAATAGTTGTGTTTCTTTCAATCATTTTAGTGAATATTCCCCCAAGAGTTTCTATTCCAAGGCTTAAAGGAGTGACATCCAATAATAAAATATCCTTTATTTCTCCGCCCAATACTCCTGCCTGAATGGCTGCTCCAACAGCAACAACTTCATCAGGGTTAACCCCTTTATTGGGCTCTTTTTCAAAAAAAGCCTTAATTCTTTCATATATTGAAGGGCTCCTTGTAGGTCCGCCAACCAATATTACTTCATCTATTTCTTTTTTTGATATTCCCGCATCCTTGATTGCTTTCTCGCACGGAGAAATTGATTTTTCAATCAAATCCTTTGTTAATTCCTCGAACTTTGCCCTTGAAAGAGAGACATTAACGTGCATTGGATTGCCGTCAACCATTGTAATATAAGGAATATTTATTTCAGTATTCAAGGCTGTTGAAAGCTCAATCTTTGCTTTTTCAGAAGCTTCTTTAAGCCTTTGAACTGCAGTTTTGTCAGCGCTTAAATCAAAGTTATGCTTTTTTTTATATTCTTCAACAATGTAGTCCATTATTCTTTGGTCCCAATCAGCTCCGCCCAAATGAGTGTCGCCATTTGTTGATTTAACCTCAAAAACTCCATCGCTTAATTCCAGTATGCTTATATCAAAGGTTCCGCCGCCCAAATCATAAACAGCTATTTTTTTGTTCCCCTTTTTATCCAATCCATAAGCAAGGCTCGCGCTTGTAGGCTCATTAATAATTCTTAAAACCTTTAATCCGGCAATTTCTCCAGCCTGCTTTGTTGCCTGCCTCTGGGAATCATTAAAATAAGCAGGAACAGTGATTACTGCGCTGTCAATCTCATCCCCAAGAAATGCCTCAGCGTCTTTTTTTAACTTTGACAAAAGCATTGCGCTAATCTCTGGAGGAGAGTATTGCTTGCCTTTCAATTCAACCCGTACATCCCCATTTGAAGCCTTAACTATTTTATAAGGAGCATGCTTTATGTCCTGCTTTATTGCAGAATCATCATATTTTCTTCCCATGAATCTTTTAATATGAAACACAGTGTTTTCCGCATTCACAACAGCCTGCCTTTTGGCAGGAGTTCCAATCAACCTTTCACCCTCTTTTGTGAACGCAACCATTGAAGGCATAATCCTGTCGCCTTCAGAAGTGGGAATAACCTGAGGCCTTCCGCCCTCAATATATGCCATGCAGCACTTAGTTGTTCCCAAATCAATTCCAATTGTCCTAACCATTTTTAATATCACCCATTTTTTATTGTTAGCCTTTAAAGCCAACAATTAATTGTTAGTCTAATATACCAACAATAATTATTTATAAATGTTGTGGTAAAAAGCCAACACAGATTATGTTGTTTCAATATTGGCTGCGCCGAATAAGCCAATATCAAAAAACTCCGGACTTTTAAGCACATTATAAGCAACCACGCAAAAACTGTATGCCAAAGAGGTTAATTTAATCAAATCCTTGTTTTTTTTGTAAAATTCGGATATTGTCTTGTTTATTAAAAAAGAAATGTCTTCATTTAATTCAAGCTTCATTTTAATGAAATTATTCGTATTGACATACTCCATTGCTTTTTCATACCTTTTCCAGCTGAATCCAGCGCATTTATTTTCTTTTATCAAAAAATCATTAATGCATTTATAGCATTCATACATCAATTTTTTATAGGAGGTTTCATCAGCCTCAATTCCGTTTTCATAAAAATGCCATTCAAACCTCCTGAATTCTTCGCATATAAAATTATACACTTTTTTCCCTTCATCCTGCCCAAGCTCTTTTAAAATAATTTCATCCAATGATGCCATAATCAATCAAATTAGAAAAATGCTTGAATTTAAAAACATGCCTTTTAAAAAAAAATTCCAGATAAGTTTATAAAATTGAAAAAATTATGATTTTTTTAATGGAAAATATCTTAATCATGAACGATGAAAAAATAATGCAAAAATACAAAGAGAAGAATGCTTGGGGAATGTCTTGCTTAATTGACCTTCGCAACTGCAGCCCAATGCTGATTCAGGATGAAGGATACATAAGGAAATTCGCAAAAGAACTCTGCGATTTTATTGACATGAAAAGATTTGGAGAAACTCAAGTTATTCAATTTGGAGAAATACCCGGATACTCAATGACTCAATTAATTGAAACCAGCCTCCTTTCAGCGCATTTCGCTGATGAATCAAAATCAGCATACATTGATGTTTTCAGCTGCAAAGAATATCCTCCCCACAAAACTGCAGAGTTTTGCAAAAGTTTTTTCATGGCAGATGAAATGTCTTTAAACATTATTCTTAGATATTGATTTATTTTTAAGAATACATGTGCTTAATTATTTCTTGAATCTTGTTTTTTTGATTTTCATGCTGAGCATGAATGTATCCTTTATTGATAAGCACATTTACCACCAAGCTTGAAAATTGCCAGGCAGAGCTTGGCTTTTTAGCTTTGTTTTTTTTATCCATTAAGTGCCTGTCTATCCTGCTGTTAATAGCGAGCGACAAATCCCCATTTAATGATTTTTCCATGTCTTGTTTAATTTCACCATTTAAACTTAAATATTTTTGAATAATATCCCATTCTAATTTTAAATCTGAGGGTTTAACACGCTCTTTTATGATTTTAAAACAATCATAAAATAATAATTTATATTCCAGCTGATTTTCGGGTTCAATTAACTCCTGTCCCATTGCTTTGGTAACATAAAAATTAAGAAAATTTGCAATTATGTTTGCCTGCTCAGGCCCTGCAATCTTTTTCTGTTCATTATAAATAATTTCTGTTAAAGTTTTTTTTCTCATAAAATCATTTAAACCCATGATTTTCAAAGAAAAAGCACTGTTTTTAAGCTTTTTTATTCGCATTTTATTATAAAAGCAATAAACATTTAATTAATAAACAGCATTAATGAATTATGGAATTAATAATCTTGCCAAGGAATTCGTTTAAAAAAAAAGATTATGATTCTTTGAGGAGTATTACACTGTTTGCAGAAAAAATACTAAAATCAACTAATATTGACATTCCAAAAAAAGTTTATTTTTTCAATTCTTTTGAAGATTTTTCAAAAAAAGTTCTTCCTGAAGTTAAAAATTATGGGTTTAATGAAAAAGAAGCTGAGGAAATAATAAAATGCGCCTTAAACAATGGAACTTATGGAACAATTAATTATAAAGAATATGCCGTGGTTGAAATGAATTTCAATCCTTTTAATAAAGGAGAATACTCTTCGTCTGATTTTTTGGCAATGATTATTCATGAATCCCTGCACCTACATATTTCAAAAAAATTAAATAAAGACATAAATAATTTAAAATTCAGATTCAAAGGAAACAAATTTATTGGAAATGAAAAAATAATCATGATTGATGAAGGATATGCTGGTTTTATGACAGAATTACTGCTATTTGGCATAAACACAAAAAAAATAAAAAATATAAAAATACTCCCATTAAACAAAGAATCTCCAAAATTCAATAAACATGTTGGAAAGCTTGATATAGAAAAATTTGATTCAGATTTTGAAAAAATATTGGTATTGAATAGGAATAAAGGCATTGAATTGTTCAAAAAAAAATTTGCAAAAGAAAAAAATATTGACAAAATAACTGATTTTGCAATGAATGAATTAAAAAATCTTTTCTGAGCGAATGTATATTATTTCTTATTCACTATTGCTTTTGTTGGCTTTAAGACTCTTCCTTTGAAAATGTATCCTTTTTCTGCTTCGTCAATTATTATTTCGTCTTCTTTTGAGCCGTCTTTGACGCAAACCGCTGCTTCATGAAAATTAGTGTCAAACTTTTCTCCAATTGCCTTGATTTCTTCCAATCCCTCTTTTTTCAATGAATTCATCAAATTATTATAAACCATTTTAAATCCTTCATCCTTGCTCACTTCAACTGCTTTTTTAAAAGAATCCAAATCAGCAAGCAAGCTCTTCAATAAGTCCGCTTTTGACGCATCAGATAATTCTTTGCTTCTTTTTTCAGTTCTTTTTTTGTAATTTTCAAAATCTGCCTGCATTATTTTCAATTGATTGCAGAATACATCGTAGTCTTTTTTAAGCTCTTCAAATTTTTTTATTTTTTGGGCGCATTCCTTGCAGGAAGGCTTTTTTTTTATAATTGCCATAATCTTTCTTAACAACTCCTTGTTTTTTTAAATATTTTATTGCAAAGGGCTTACAGGGATTTGAACCCTGATTTTCAGCTCCGAAGGCCACTGTAATATCCTGATTATACTATAAGCCCTTAAGATAATTATGCTCTTTTGCATTTTAAAAAATTTTATAATCTATGAATGCAGGCAATTAATTGACATGAATGATTATTTAATCCTTTCAATAACAATAATTTATGCATTATTGGCATATTTTATCCCGATTATCCTGTGCAAAAAAGGCAAATTGGAAAAATTTTCTGCAAGAAGCCTGGTTCATTTATTTGCAGGGCTAAGCATTTTTTCGCTTTTATTCATTGAAAACAAAATATTGCTTTTCATTGCATCAGCAATGTTTACCATTGTTTTGTTTTTCTCAAGAAAATCAACGCCAGTATTAAAATTCGTTTTCAACTCCCTTAATGAGCCTGAGGAAAAAAAATGTTTGCAAGGGCCCATTCTTTACAGCGCAGCAATTTCTTTCTTGGTGCTTTTTTCAGCAATAACAGGGAATATCATTGTTCCTGTTGCAAGCGCATTAATCATGATAATTTCAGACCCTCTTGCGTCTTTTTTCGGCAAAAAATACGGAAAAAACAAGATGTCATTATTAAGCACTCAAAGGACTTTTGAAGGCTCATTCGCAATGATGATGTCAGCAGGAATAATTGTCTCACTCATTTTTGGATTTGGAATTAAAGCGTTTGCAATAGGATTCATTCTTGCAATAATAGAATTGATAACTCCAAGCAAAATGGATGATTTTTCTTTGCCTTTGGCGGCATGCATATTATTAACTAATTATTAAAAATACGAGTATTAAAAGGAATATTGCTATGCTAAAAAAAAAGGATTTAATGATTGCCCCTTTAGAGTCTGTTTCATCAAGCAAGAAATAAGAAGATGTGAATGAAAAAATCAATGCAAATCCCATTGCCAAAATAAATCCGTCAACCATGATTTCTTAATTAATGCAGGAGTCATGGGCAGTATAATAATCTATTGGTTGCCTGCAAAGCATTGCAGGGCTTTGGCCCAATATGCTTTTATCATAAGCCTTTGCGCAATACTCATCAGAATCAACGGCTCCATTATTGTTTAAATCAACAGACACGCAGCAAAAATTCCTCCTATTTTGTTCAGTTTGCATTAATGAATATGTGTTTGCAGCTCTTCCGCAGTCAGCAAGAAGCTTGGTTATGCCTATCTCGCTGTCAGAAGGGAATAAATCTATAAAACCCATTGCTCCAGCGTAAATTATGGCAATAGTTATGCCGATTATTCCTATTCCCAAAATCAAAAAAATCATTTTTTTCTTATCCATCAGCAATACTAATTATTTTGCCGATTATTTAAGTATTTTTTTAGTTCAATCGAAAGGTTTAATAAACTCAATTCTTTTTATAAAAAAAAGGCATGAATAATGTGTGGGAAATCCTTGGAAAAAATTCAGGCACTTTGCTTGAAGATAAGCTTGAAAAAGCAGTTACTAGTTTAGAAATCATTTCAGAGCTTGTTAGCAACAAATTTCCAAAATTATTTTCAGATAAAATTAATTATTTGCAAATCCAAATCAATGAAATAAATCAAAAGCTTGACAATTATCAAATGCAAAGCAATTCAATTTCCACCCAATATTCTGCGCCTTCATCATTTAATCCTTCCCCTTCTCCCCCGCCTCCCAAATCCATGAGCGCAAGGTCAACAACGCAAGGATTAGTGTCAGAGCTTAAAGATGCACTGGCCAAACGAAGAATTGATTGAAATAAAAAGATGTTATAATTAACACATTGTTGAAGTATTCAAAGAATCTTCATTTTTTATTAACTAATCTTTTTTTTAAATCTTCAAAATAAGAATAAGGATAACACGATTGATACCACTGAACTTTTCCAGTATTTCTATTTTCAATATCTTTTCTTGAATTAATCCTATAAACTCTGCCTAAATGAATATTTACATACTCTCCCACTGCTGCTTCTTCGCCAGTTTGTTTTTTATAATTATCCAACTCCGCTAAAATAGAAATAACATGATTTAATGTTTTAACATTATTTGGATCTAAATCCACTCTTTTATATGAATCTAAATGTAAAACTTCAGGTATGTTCATATATAATAATTCAGCAAGTTCTGGCATAATTATAAAATAATCAAGAAATATTTAATAATATTTCTATTTATCAATATATTCTAAAATAAAAGGAGTATTGGCTAAACAAAACTCAAATTTAAATCCCAACCTGATTAAATCTTGAAAATGATAAGACTTTGTTAAGTCTTCTAATTTTTTATGAATAATAAAACTTATTTCATTTTCATTCTCTTTTTTAAATATTTTAGTAACTTTTCTAAAACCCTGAAAAATGTTTTCATATTATAATTAATAGTTTCTAAACTTTTAATCATGTCTTTTTCGTAATTTTTTCCTCCATATATATTTGAAACACATAATGAAAGAGTGTTTTTTTTAGGTAATTCAAAATAACCATTATATCCAGTAATTAATTTTTGATTCAAGCACAATTCATTTAAACAATTTATAATATCTTTAATGGCAGTAATATTTAATTTAAGAAAAGGATTCATATAATCAATTTATAATATCTTTAATGGCAGCAATATTTAATTTAAGAAAAGGATTCATATAATCAATTAAAACAAAATTCTTTTAAAAATATTATTAAAGCGAGCCCGGAGGGATTTGAACCCCCGACCTACTGCTCTCTCCAAAAAAATTCAGCGTAGGTCAGTCTCATCATAAATTTCAGTTGACCTTCTTGTCTTCACAACTTTTTTTAGGAGGCAGTCGCTCTATCCAAGCTGAGCCACGGACTCACAATTATTAATAAGAATAAATGTTTTTTTAAAGTTTTGTTAATTCTTTCCAATTCTCTTCATAGTTCTTGATAATTTTCTCCTTTAAAATCAGCGTTTTTATCAAAAAAATCAATTAATTCTTCATATTTCTCTTTTGGAATAAAGCTTCTTGCTTCAACTTCATAAACCATTGCAATTAATTATCCAACACCATTTTAAATTATTTCATAACTTTTTTAATTAAAGAAAAGCAATATTATTCTTATGAATTTTAATAAAATGGTAAAAGATGCAAAGATTGACCAGCCAATAACCCTTGAAATCAACAGTTTCATGGTTAAAAACAAGGGAAGCATTATGAAAATAAGCGAGTTTTACCAAAATTTTTACAATGACTTGATTGAAAAATGGGGAATTAAGTGCGTTGAAACCTCTTTCACTTATAAGGAAATAGACCAAAACGTTAAAGCAATGCTTTGGAATTGGGAGGGATATTTGGGCATTGACACTTTTTCACGGGTTAAATTTTTATTAAAAGTGAATGCTTTCAGGATTTCAAAAGACACGGTTATGGGCATATTCTCAATTAAGTATGTCCTTGAAATGGATTATAAATCAATCTGGAGAAAAAGCTCTTTTACTAACTGGTATTTGCCTATTTATTTAAGAAATTATTATAACAAAAAATTGCTTTCTTGGGTTGAAAGGTATATGGATGATTTGAATTCTATTAAAGAAAAATTAATGGAAAGGCTCAATATGAGCACTTATGATTAATTGACCCGTATGGGATTTGAACCCACGGCCTACTGCTTAGAAGGCAGTCGCTCTATCCAAGCTGAGCTAACGGGCCATAATTAAATTAGATTATTATTTATTTTTAAAAGTAATGATTTAAAAATAATCGGGCATTAATTTTTTTATCATGCTAAAGCTTGCTGACTCATTAAGGTTTATGAAAACCAGGAACTTCGATGTTGCTGATTTTTATGAATGCGCAAGCAAATCAGAATTATTGTCTGCGTTTGACAGGATGCAAAAGCCTGTTGTGCTTAAAATAAGCAGCGAAGAGCATTTGCATAAAACTGATGTGGGAGGAATAGTTTTAGGCATTAATGACAAAAAAAAGCTGTTGTCTTCTTATGCTGAGCTTAAAAATTTGTCAGCAAAAGTTGTTTTGCAGGAGCAAAAAAAGGGTTTGGAATTAATAATTGGAATCCATAATGACGGAGTTTTTGGGCAAATGATTATGCTCGGAATTGGCGGAGTATTTGTTGAACTAATAAAAGATGTAAGCTTTAGGAAAATTCCGATATCATTGAAAGACGCTGATGATATGATTAATGAATTAAGATTCAATCATTTGCTTAAAGGATTCAGGGGCTCTGAGCAAATCAGCAAATCTTTGCTGGCTAAGCTTTTAATGAATATCAGCGAAACAGCAATGAAAGAAAAAATAAAAGCCCTTGATTTAAATCCAGTAATTTTCAGAAAAAATGATTATTTCATTGTTGATGCAAGAGTTTTATTAAAAAAGCTTTGAAATTGCTTTTGCAAAATCATGAGGTTCATTGAAATTAACAATGCCTTTCTTTTCAGCAATTTTAAGCGCACTGACAATTTTTGCTCCTCCCACAGCGCAGCAAAAAACAGATTTTAAAGTATTTTTTTTCTTAAAATCCGCCAAAGATTCAATGCTCTTATCAACCTCTGTATTGCTTTGCGGAGTGAGAATAAACAGTAAAATATCATAAAAATTATTATTTGACAATATTTTCAGGCATGATTCATACCTTTCAGCCAAAGCATCCCCTAAAACATCTATGGGGTTGCCTTTGCTCCAATGCCCAGGCAAAACAGCGCTTAATTGAGCTAAAACTTTTTTAGGCAAATCTGCAAGGATTAATCCATTGCTTTCGCAGGCATCGCTTGAAATAACGCCTAATCCTCCGGCATTAGTGATTACGCAAACTTTTTTTGATTTAGGCAAAGAATTGCTGCTTAAATGCTTAGCCAAAGCAAGCATTTCATCCAAAGTTTCCGCCTTAATAACTCCGTATTGCTTAAAAATGCTGGAATAAATCTTTTCATTCCCTGCCAAGCTTCCAGTGTGGCTTGCAATAGCTTTTATTGCAGACTCAGTGAATCCTGCTTTAAGAGCAATAATAGGTTTTTTGCATTTTTTAATTGCTTTAACAAATTCTTCCCCTTTCTTTATTCCTTCAATATAAAGGCAAATCACTTTAGTGCCTTTATCCTGGCTTAAATAATCAATCCATTCAGAAAAGCAGGAATTCATCATGTTTCCCACGCTTACGAATTTGCAAAACCCTATGCTTTCAATAACTGACTTATCCAATACTGCAACGCCTATTGCGCCGGATTGGGAAATAAAAGAAATTCCTCCATTCATTATTTCTCCGCTAAAAAAGCTTGCATTCAAATCATTTGAAGAATTAATTATTCCCAGGCAATTAGGGCCTAAAACTTTTATCTTGTATTTTTCGCATATGGCAACGCATTCATTTTCAAGCTCAGCATTGCCCATTTCCCCAAACCCAGCGCTTATGATTATTGCGCTTAAAATCCTTTTTTTACCGCAATCTTCCAAAGCAGAAGGAACGAATTTTGCAGGAATAACTATGACTGCCAAATCAATGCTTCCAGAATAATCATTAACGCTTTTATATGCTTTTTGGGAACCAATTTTTTCGCCATTGACATTTACAGGAATGATTTTAGCCCTGCTTTTTTTAAGATTATTAAAAATATCATTTCCAATCTTTCCTTTTTTATTGCTTGCCCCGATTAAAGCAATTGATTTAGGCTCAAAAAATTCTTTCATTCAATAAAAAAATATTCGCCAATGTTTTAAAAAATCTTTCAAGATTCAAAGCCCAAAAGGATTGATGAAATTTAAAAGAATGACCAATACAACAAGCACTCCAGTCGCTATAATCACATGCTTTGGAGTGAGGGATAAATAGGATTTATATTCATCAAAGTACTGCATTATGCCCCCAGTGCTTGAAGGCAATCTTTTTTCAGCCATAAGTAAGTAAATGCTTGCTTTTATTTAAAAAAGTTTTTAAAAAAACAGCAAAAAAATTATAGGAAAGTTTTTAAAATAATAATAGTTTTTTGAGTTAATATGGTTAATGTATTTGATGCTGAACCGAACAGCTTTATTGAAGCTTTAAAAGAGGAATTAAAAAGTTTTCCAAAAATATCTGCTCCTCCATGGATGGATTTTGTTAAAACTTCTTCAACAAAAGAAAATGCTCCTGTGCAGAAGGATTTTTGGCAAATAAGGACTGCAAGCATTTTAAGATACATTTATATTCATGGACCAAGGGGCGTGTCAAGGCTGAGAACCAAGTATGGTTCAAAAAAAAACAGGGGAACAAAGAAAGACAAGGCTTTCAAAGGCTCTGGAAAAATAATAAGGGTTATTTTGCAGCAATTAGAGGATGAAGGATTGCTAAAAAAAGTTATGCGCGGAAAAAGAAAAGGAAGAGAGCTGACTTCAAAAGCAGTAAAATTAATGGATAATACAGCATATAAAGTGATTAAAAAATGACAAGGAACAAAGACTCTTCATTAAAAAACAAGCTCGTAAGCGCAGGAAAAAAGAATAAAGTTGCTCCAAGATGGACTGTTATACGAAAGCATGGATTAAAACGCGGAATAAGGGTTAGCAGCTGGTCAATGAATCCAAAAATGAGAAGGAATTGGAGAAAATCAAAAATAGGAATAAACAGATGATGAAAAATGAAAGATTTTGAAATAAGGCAATATAATATTCGGCTGAAAAAAGACGGCTTAAAAGCGCCTCAAACTGAAAGAAGCAAAAGAGCAATAGTCACCATAAAAAAATTTATTGAAAAAAATACGCGGGCAAAAAGAGGCAATGTTCTTATAGGAGAGGAATTAAACAATGAATTATGGGGAAAAGGAATAAGGAATCCTCCTGCAAAAGTAAGCATTTTTGCTCAAAAGCTTAAAGGCGAAAGAGTATTTGTCAATTTGCAGGGAAAGCCTTTAAAGATTGAAACAGAAACAAAAGAAGAGAAAAAGAAAGCAAAGAAAGAGAAAAAGCTTGAGCAGGAAAGCAAAGAAAAAGAGGCTGAGAAGGAAGAGAATGAAAAAATAAAGGAAACGCCAAGCGCCCCTGAAAAAGCCAAGCCAAAGAAATAATTCAACACAATTAATAATCATGCAAATAATTAATTTTTACGGAAACCCGAACATAGGATTATTTTTTTATTCAACAAATAAATTCACGATTGCCCCTAAAATAACCTCGGATGAAACAATTAAATTAATTGAAAAAGAATTAAAAACAAAAATAATCAAAGCGGATGCAATGAATTCAAGCGTGAACGCAATATTTTTTGCAGGAAACGATGAAATATTATTGGCTCCTAAAAAAATAGACAAAGAATCCATTAAAGAAATTGAAAAAATGAAAATAAAAATTGAATTAATTGACACAAACCTCAATGCTTTGGGAAATAATATGGTGATTCACGGAAAAAAAGCGCTGATTAACCCTAATTTTGAAGAGTCTGCAATAAAGCAAATTGAAAATCTTGGAATAAAAACAATAAAATCAAAAATAGCTGGAGTTGAAACTGTTGGAGCCAATTTAGTCATTTTTAAAAATAAAGGGCTTATTAATAATAAAGCCAGCGAATTAGAAATAAAGAAAATAGAGGACTTTTTAGAGATAAGCATTGAAAAAGGCACAGTGAATAATAAAAGCCCCATAATAAAAGCAGGGTTTTGCAAAAACGACTCAGGAATAATAATTTCAAGCGAAATGACAGGCCCTGAAATGATGGCATTGGAAGAGATGATGAAATGAAATCAAACACTGAATTAATTGAAGAAAAAGCTTCAGAATTTGAAATGCTCAGGCAGGATTTGGAAGGCGCTGACTCGCAAATGCAGGAAATAAATTACAGGATGAGAGAGTTTAAATCCGCTCTTGAAACCCTCAGCTCCATAAAGAATGCAAAACCCGGGCAGGAATTAATCATGCCTTTAAGCGAAGGATTATTGATAAAAGTTAAATTAAGCTCTCCTGACAAAGTATTGCTTGGAATAGGGAACCAATTGGTTGCTGAAAAAAACATCAAAGAGTGCGAAGAATACGTTAAGAAAAGGATTGATGAAGCTGATTCAATACTCAATCAATTGAATGAATCAGCAGACAAAACAGCTATTAAATTAAGAAAACTTGAAACAGAAATCATGGAATTAAACAAGAAAGAAGAAGAAAAAAAGAAAGAAAAATAAAAATTTTGGGGTGTAAAAATGTGGCGGGCTTTTATAAAAGCCCAAAATAATAAAAAAATGTTTGAATTCTTTAAAAAAAAAATAAGCGAAGCGCTTAACAAAGTTGAGAAAGCAATCACTGAAAAAGTGATGAATGAGAAAGAGTTTGAGAAATTCTTTTTTGATTTCGAGCTTAACCTTATTCAAAGCAATGTAAGCCCAGCAGTTGTGGCAAAAATAAAAGAAGAATTAAAAAAAGAATTAGTCGGCAAAAGCGTTAAAAAAGACTTAAAAAAAGTGCTCAATGAATCCCTGAAAAAAACTTTGAATGAAATACTAATCGAGCAGAATCCTTCTGATTTTATGAAAAAAATAAGAAATAAAAAGCCGTTTATAATAATGGTTGTGGGAATAAACGGAAGCGGAAAAACAACAACTATCGCGAAATTAACGCATTATTTTAAATCAAAGAAATTAAGCATTGTATTGGCTGCCTGCGACACATTCAGGGCAGCAAGCATAGAGCAATTAAAGGCTCATGCAGACAAATTAGGCGTTAAATTAATCAGCTCTGAATACGGCGCAGACTCAACCAGCATAGCTTTTGACGCAAAAAAGCACGCAGAAAAAAACAAGAATGATTTACTTATTATTGACACAGCAGGAAGGCTCCAATCAAACACCAACTTAATGGAAGAATTGAAAAAAATGAAAAGAGTGATTAATCCTGACGCATGCGTATTCGTTGCTGATTCAATCACAGGCGCTGATGTCACTGAGCAGGCAGAGAAATTCAATGCTGAAATAGGCATTGACTATTTAATCCTGTCAAAAACAGATGTTGACATTAAAGGCGGAGCAATCATTTCAGCCAGCTACGCAGTGAAAAAGCCCACACTCTTTTTGGGAACAGGGCAGGAATACAAAGACTTGAAAGAATTCAAGAAAGAAGAAGTGATAAAAAAATTATTCTGATTCAATGGCTATTTTTTTTGAAAGCCCTTCTTTTATATCCTTTTTTGTGCTGTCTTGAATTTTTTTAGAAAAATAAAGCGCTTTATAAAATTCAGACAAATGATTAATCATTGAATCCTTGCTTGAAACAGGGAAATCAAAAATCCATTTTCCACCATATTCTCCCGGAGATTTAAGCATCCATTTATTCTCATCTTTTCCTAAAAAAGCATTCAATTTTTCATCAACAGCATAGAGCCCCAAATGCCATTCCTCTTTTCTCGCCCTAAAATAATTTTTAGGCAGAGGAGCAACCAAGCCTCCCATGTA
>JAQTTT010000010.1:4956-20925 GCA_028710615.1 Candidatus Nanoarchaeia archaeon | reverse complement strand
ATTTTTTTCTTTAATTTCTTTTCCATTTCTTTGTTGAAAATATTCGCTTTTTTCAACAAATCGTCGTATTTTTTTCCTGCCAAATCAGTGAGTTTTCTGTGCTCAATGTTTTTGAATATTTCCTGCATGCTTGAAAAGATTTTAATGAATTTATTGTCTGTTTTTATTCCTTTTAATAGTTCAGGTATTTTTGAAGGGCTTGGAGCAACTTGCCCATAGCTCATTAATGCTGCTTGCGAAGCGTCAAGCATTGCCAAATAAAGCTCTTGCGCGCTGCTTAAAAGATTAATCCTGCTTTTAAGCATGTGCTGTGAAACCCTGTTTGCGCAATTAAAAATTGCTTCAGGAGTGGGCTTTAAATCGCCTTTAAGCAAGAGTATTTTCAATGGGTTGAAAAATCCAGTGTCTATTAAGCTTATTCCTTCCCTTAAAATATTCATAACAACAGGCTCTGAGGCTATTAAATTCTGGAAAAAAACAGTGACAGTCACAATGTTTAAATGAATTTTATTGCTTACCCTGTTTGCAATCTCATGCACTTTTGAGGTGAAATAAACCTTGAAATCTGAGTCGCTTACAACCTCTGAATCATTGAATATTATTAATAAATCAATATCCCCTTTTTCTGCGCTTTTTCTTTTGCTGCTTCCAAAATAAACAATGCTTTTGATTACTGAGCTGAATTCAGGATATATTTCCTGGCTGAATTTTGAGGCAATCATGTAATCATCACCCTGCCGTAATTCTTCTTTTTTAGCTTTTTTTGCCATAACTTTTTTTCACTTATTCATCATTTATTAACTTGTTGGAGTTCCGCTGAAGCTGTCCCTTTTGTCTCCAGTTGAGCCTTGAAAAGTGCTTTGCATTCCTGCAAAAGGCCCGCCCCATTGGCTCCAATGCAGGTCAGGAACTTTATGCCCGTAATTGCTGCTTCGCATAGCGTATTGATTGCTCATGTCAACATCCATGATTGAAGGCCCTCTTCCTGATTCATACATTGAGCCTAAAGCGCGAATATTATTCCTTGCCCAATTTTTGTCAAAATCCCCTTCGCCTTCATATGATTCAATTGCTGCCTGCCCTTGAAAACCGTTTTGCTTTAAAATATCCATCATTTCATCAATCTTTGCGTTTCCTCTTCCAAGCATTAAGTGGCTGTCTTTTCCGAATTCACCAATGTTGTCAGCAATGTGAACAAGTTTCACTCCAGTTTTAGCCATTTTCTCAGCCTCTTTTTTCAAGTCATCATCATTCCAATACTTTCCAGTTTCAGGATTAATCTTTGATTTAAATGTATTCAAATGCCCGATATCAATAGTTAATCCAATAAGCTCATTTGCTTTGCTTTCAGCATCGCTCCAGCTTAACCCTTCTTTTTCCTGAAGATTTTTTGCGAATTCTTCCCTTGATTTTGAAACAATGTCAATCACGTCTTTAGGCGAGCCGAATGAGCCGCTGAACAGATTTTCAATAGCAAGCACTGGCTGAGTTTTTGTCTTGTATGATGCCATTGCAAGCCGGTTTATTTGCTCAGGAATAACTTGCTGGGCATAATCAGTTGCTTTGACAAAAATATTTGTTTTAGTTTCTATTGAATATTTAGGGTTTGTTAAATGCAATCTGTCAGCTTCAAGAGTATTTCTTTCAGTAATCAAGCTGTTATAACCCGGAGAATTTTTCATATTAATGCTTTCAAATTGATTTAATTTTAAGTCAATATCCGCTATTTTTTTGTCAATATCGCTTAAAGCAGTGCTATTTGCCATTTCCAAATGCTTTTCAGGAGTGATTTCAAACAAAGCATATCCATTATCTTCAGTATTTTCTTTTTTTTCATATCCTCGTCCGCCATCCATGGGAAGCCATTTGAATGAGCTTTGCATTGGAATTATTTTTCCGTCATCTTTTTTAATCATGCTTCCTGTTCTGCCGTAAATAATGTTTCCGTCATTATCTTTGTAACCGCTGTTAAACCATTCATCTTGAGGCCCAAGGCTCATTGGAGGATGAATGGTTATTGGGATATTTTTCAAGTCAGCTTGCTGAGCCATTTTGTCAGTGTTTTCAATGGTTTTTTCAAATAATCTTAAATTCTCTTCGCGAACTTGGGAGGAAATGCCTTGCTCTTTTCCGCTTTCTCCTCCAACACCCAATAAATCAACCAAGGGTCCGTGAGTGATGAAATTCATTTTGTTTAATCTGAGCATTTCAGCAGTTGCGTCCAATTGCTGGGGGCTGATTCTGTCAATATTTCTCAACCCTTCCTGCCCTCTTCCCTGTCCAGGAGCATCCATGCCCATCATTACAGTTTGAAAGCCGTGCTGTATTGCCTTTGATGCTGAGCTTAAAGGGTTTGCTCCAAAACCCAAATCCTCTCCAATAGTGAATCCCTGAGAAGATTGGTGCATTTTGCTGCTTTCAGTAAAATAGCTGCTTGAATCAGTTCCAGTGAAATATTTTGAATCAAAAGCCATGATTTAATATAGGGAGCTTTCTTTTTTTAATTATTGCTTTTTTCATATTAAGCTGTTAAATGTTCTTATGAAGGCTTAAAGTTGGGCTTTCAGTAGGCATTCCATTTTCATCCTTAAAATTAGTGTAGACGTCCTTTGTTTTTTCAGCCAAAAATAGCCTGTATTTTTCAAAATCATTGTTTACTTTGAATAATGAAAATTCCGGCTTTTTTGGGCCATCATCTTTTTCCAATCCAATCAAATTAATCATTCCTTTGAATGGAAGAATAAGAAATTCAAATATTGAAAACGGCTTAGAATCATCATCTTCAGGATTCTTTTCTTTTCCAACAAAATCCTGTCCCCCTAAATATTTTTCCAAATCCTCAGAAATCGCTTTCAAGCTGTCTCCAACTATGTCCTTGAAAAAATCAATCTCTTTCATTGCCTCATTTTTGATGAATTTCTCGTAATCATCATTTCTTAAAACATAAGGAGTGTAGGTTATTTTAGTTCCAAACCTGTGATGAAAAGAAGTTCCCTGCTCAGTTCTCACCTGATAAGGATTTGTTTTAAATTCAAAATCAACATCCAAAAAACCAGTAACCAATGAATTCTCTTTTTCTCCTCCAACAACGCACCTGATTTTCGTATTTATCTGCATTGTGTCAAAGCCCACAAGCAAATCAGGATTATTTGCTCCGCTTTTAATGTCCAATTGCTTAAGCACTGCGTAATGCGGCTTAATCCAGTCAAGCTGCATCTTAAGGCTTTCAACTTGGGATTTCAAATACTGCTTTTGGATTTCTTTTCTTGAAACAATGTCTTTTTTAAAAGATTTTTTCCATAATTCGTATTCCTGAAATCTTCCTTTTAATATTCTTTTAACCCTGTCATTGCTTTTCAAATCATCAACGTCTTTTAAATTTTCAACAGTCAAAAATGAGTCAACCAAATTAACGTATTCCATTCCCTGGGATACTTGCATTTGATACATTGCTCCCCTTCCCTTTTTCATGTCAACTTCATCCAAAAAGATTCTTCTCAAGTTCTGCTCAGCAGCGAAAACATCCAATTTATCATTTGATTCCAATTTCTTGAAAATGTCAAGCACTGAATCAAACTCCCTTAAAGAATAAATCAATTTAGTTATTGTCTGTATTATTCCATTGATTATTCCCATGGCTTTGTCAACATTTTCTTTGGCATAAGCTTTTCTTTGAGATATGTCGCCGTAAAATCCGCTTGTAGGGCTGGCATCCAAGAACTGGCTGACTTTCTGGATATTTTTTAAATCAAAATATCTCAGTTCGTTTAAAACCATGCTGTAAAACTTTTCAGGCTTCTCAAAAGGAGAATGCACTTCTATATCATACTTAATGCTCCAATTATCAGAGGTTTTAATCCTTCCTTTAACAAGCAATTCTTTTATTTTTTTTTCCTTATCTTGTGATGATTCTTTTTTGCTTTTATCCATGAATAATGTATTAATCAATTCCTCTTTATTAAAGTTTTTTAAAATGCAAAATCATGGAATAATCCATGAATGCGTCAGGCTTTTTTTATGAAACATTTATAAGCGGATGGAGCAAGCCTGAATCCTACAACGTTTTTGACACAATGGCTTACGCAGTCCTTGCAATAGTCCTGATTTCACTAATTTTCAAATTATTGAAATCAAGGGCTAAATTTGACTATAAATTATTGCTGAATATTATTCCATTCATAATTCTCGGAAGCCTTGTAAGGGTTTACGCTGATACTGGAATTTATGAGCGCTTTTTTTGGACAGTCACTCCAGGAATATGGCTATTAATGGCAGCACTTTTTCTTTTAAGCTTTTTTTTGGACAAGCTTCTTAAAAAAAAAATAATAGTCAATTATTTGCCCGTGATTCTCATTCTTTTTCATTTGCCTTTTTTTAAAATAATAAATCCAAAAGCAATGCTTTATTATTCAGCTTTTTTTTTGCTGTCCATTATCCCTTTCTTTTTTTTAAGAAAAAAAGCGGGATTTTTAAGGAATAATTTGGCTTTTTTTGCGC
The DNA here is from genome assembly GCA_028710615.1 of Candidatus Nanoarchaeia archaeon. Taxonomy (GTDB): domain Archaea; phylum Nanobdellota; class Nanobdellia; order Tiddalikarchaeales; family Tiddalikarchaeaceae; genus JAQTTT01. The sequence continues at coordinate 16,428 of JAQTTT010000010.1, read as the reverse complement.
TTGCCAGCCATTTATTTGATGCAACAAGCACTTTTGTAAACATAGACTTTTATGGATACAGGGAAGTTCACCTTGTGGGAGCATTTTTCACAGAAATATTAAACACAGGATTTGCAATGTACCCGCTTAAATTAGCAGTGCTTTTGCCCTTGCTTTATTATTTGCATAAAGACAAGGACAAAGAATTCAGCAATTATTTAATGATGATTATCTGCGTATTGGGATTAGGCCCTGGAATAAGAAATTTTATTTCAATATTATTGGGAGTGTGAATTACTGGTAATAGTATTCCCCTTTCCGTTTTTGCTCCTTGTCTGCCTGGCTTTCAGGCTTATTCGCTCTCGGCCTTTTAGTGTCTTTATCCCTTCTGAAGGTTATGTTTAATTCTTTTAAAAATAAGTTCATTCCTTTGCGCATATCCAAAGGCCCTTGAGTTTCGCCTTTAACTCCAGGAGTGCCTGAAAAAACCATTAATCTGTCGCTCAAATAATCCATGAATAATATGTCATGGTCAATCACGAACGCGCTTGCCTCTTTTTTCTTCACAGCATCTTTTATTATTTTAGCAACATTAAGCCTTTGCTCAGCATCAAGATGCGCGCTTGGCTCATCCAATAAATATAAATCCGCTTCCATGCTTAAGCATTCAGCAATTGCAACTCGTTGAAGCTCTCCGCCGCTAAGCTCTGAAAGGTTTCTTGAAAGCAAATGGCTTAAATCCAGCCTTTCAATCAAAGAATTAGGGCATTTTATTAAATGAGCCCTCACCAAATTATCCTCCTTAACAATTATGTATTGCGGCTTATAGCTTATTTTCAAAGCTGAATCTATTTTCCCTGAATCAGGCTTAATCATTGAGCTTAAAATTTTTGCATAAGTTGTTTTTCCAATGCCATTCTCGCCCAATATTCCAACTATCTCATTTTTCATCAAAGAGCCTGGATTAATAGTCAATTCAAAATTTCCAATCTTTTTATTAATCTTATTCCAGCTAGTCAAAGGAATGTTTGAAAATGATTTAACCGGCGCCCTTACTTCAAACCGAATCTCATTTTCCCTAAAGCGCATATTATCCTCTTTAATATAGCCTTCCAAGAAAGTATTTATTGCCTCTCTTATGCTTAATTGACTGCTTATAATTCCGTAAGCCCCGCTTTTACCATAAGCAATGTTTCCCAACTCAGCCAAATAATCAAGCATGACTAAATCATGCTCAACAACAACGCATGAATCCTTTAAAGCGCCCTTTTCTCTTATAATATTTGATATCTTGAGCCTTTGCTTTATATCCAAATAACTGCTTGGCTCATCAATGAATAATAATTGGCTTTCTTTTGCAAGGCTTGCAGCTATAGCAGCCCTTTGAAGCTCTCCCCCGCTTATTTCATCAACTTTTTTGTCAAGCAATTTTAAAAGCTCAAACTCTTTTGCAATGCTTTTATAATCCTTTGAAAAACTTTCCAACAATTCCCTGACGCTGCCCTTGAAAGCTTTAGGTATTCTCTCAATATGCTGGGGCTTATAGCTTGTCTCAACGCCTTTAGCATAAAGGTTTTCAAAATAATTCTGCCCCTCGCTTCCCTTAAAAAAATCAATGGCTTTTTGCCCATCAGCAGGGGATTTAAAATCCCCGAAATTAGGAATCATTTGCCCGGATAAAATATTTAAGCAAGTTGTTTTTCCAATGCCATTAACCCCAATAAGCCCAGTAACATGCCCTTTTGCAGGAATAATAAGATTAAACAGCCTAAAACTATTAAGCCCATAGGAATGCAATTCCTTTTTTTCAAGCTCTTTAGGAAGATTGACAATTTTTATTGCATCAAAAGCGCATTTTTTCACGCAGATTCCGCACCCAATGCAGTTCTCCTCAATAATTTCTATTTTATCATCCTTTGATTTAATAATGCAATCCTTTTCAGACCTGTTAATTGGGCAAAACTTCATGCAAATGTAATCGCAGCTTCGCGGAGCAGCGCATTTTTTTTTGTCAACAACAACTATTCTCATGAATAATAAAAAGATAAAAACCTGAGTTTTAAAAAATGTTTTATTCCTTAAGAAGTGATTATTTCAATAACATCCCTATGCTTTAGCTCATAAGCTTTTCCAAGAACTTGCCGAGTTTTTACATTAATTGCCTTGATGAATTTATCCCCCAAATCCGTGTGAATCGCGTAAGCAAAATCAAGCGCAGTGCTTCCTTTAGGCAATAAAAAGCAGTCAGGCAAAACCCTGCCATGGCTGTCAATCAATCCCTTTGTTCCGCCAGGAAAAACAGCAATCCGGTTAAGCAAATTAAAAACAATGTAATCAAGAACGTCCTGAATCCCTGTTGAGCCATTATTTTTCAAAAAATTATTCATGAAATCCAAAGCCTTAATTATTTTTTCATCAGCAACGTTTTTAAGTATTTTAAAATTAACCCATCCAGGAGCGTATTCAATAATTCCCTTATTATTCGCTTCCCTTAAAGCAAGCTCAATCTCAGCGCTGCAGCCAATGACTTTGTAATCAGGAAATTCTTTTTTAAGCCTTTCAAGATTTTCAATACCATTGCTTTTATCAATCTTGTTTGCTGCAATAACCATTGGCTTTGAAATTTTCCTAAGCAATGAGCAAAACTTAAATAAATCTTCATCACTCCAATTCCCAGCATTAGCGGAATCAAAACCCTTAATCGCTTCTTTAACATGCTCTTCAGTTATTTTCAGCCCGCTAAACTGGCTCGCAATCTCTTTATCCAATTCTTTTTTTCCCTGCTCAATCCTTCTGGCAAATTTTTGCCAAGAATTCTTTAAAATGCCAAAAAACCAGTAATCAAGCTCGTCTTCCAAAAACTTAATGTCATTTGAAGGATTATACGCTCCGGCAGAAACATTTTCCCCTTTCTCATTAGTTGAGCCGCTAATATCAATAACATGAATAAAAGCATCAGCCTGCCGTAAATCATCCAAGAATTGGTTGCCCATCCCCTTTCCTTCATGCGCTCCAGGAACAAGTCCAGCAACATCCATTAATTCAAAGCCAGCATACCTTATTCCGCCAATGCAAAAACCGTTCCTTGGATTGCATTTCACATTAAATTCTTTTTCAGCGCATTCAACCCGCGCATGCCCGATTCCGCGATTCGGCTTAATGGTTGCAAAAGGATAATTCTCAATCACAACATCCATTAAAGTTGCTGCCTTGAAAAAAGTGCTTTTCCCAGTATTCGGTTTTCCGACAATTCCAACAAGCATGAATAAATAGGATTAATGAATTGTTTTTAAACATTTAGCCTTTAAAAACGAACTTAACGCAATAAAGGGTTTCAAAATCAATTTTTAATTCCTCCAAGATTTCAAAATTAAAACCAAAACTTTTCGCATAATTAAAAATTTCAAAAGGATTGCTCATGCTTGAGCAAATCATTAAAACAATGCCTCCATGATTCAAATGATTGGGAGCCTGCCTTAAAAACTCAATGCTTAATTCATTCCCTTTTTCTCCTCCAATCAAATCATAATCATTTTCAAAACTTATCCCGTTTTCCAAAGGAAGATAAGGCGGATTAAAGATTATTAAATCAAAAGAGCCGGGAACAGTCAAAAACAAATCGCTGTACCTGAATTCAATGTCCAATTTCGCATTTTTAGCATTCCTCTCAGCAACTTTAACAGCATCAACATTTTTATCAACCCCGATAACGCTTAAGGCTCCGCTGCTTTTTGCGGATATTGCAAGAAAACCCTCCCCAGTTCCCATATCAAGCACTGTTTTTCCTTTGCTTAGCTTAGAAACCCATTTCTTTAAAAGATACGAATCCTCTGCCGGAACATAAACCATAAAGCAATTAAATAAACAGCAGATTATTAAATTTTATGATAAAGGCAGCACTCATACCTTTCAGCTATTTAGCGGGAATTTTAATGCCAAAAGCTTCAAAAGAGATAAAAGAAGAAATAAAAATAAGAAAAAACTGGCTTAAAAACTGGGCATACTTATTGGCATTATCCCCCATGGCATTTGCAATAAATCCAGACTTGTGCATCATCTCCTTAAGCATAGCCAATTACGCAAAAGCGTCAAATGATTTCTTGGAGAAAAAAAAAATAAAAAAAATGCTTGCAGAAAACGCGCTATTTTTTCTTGCAGGGCTAATAATTGCATTATTATGAAAATAATTGTTCTTGCAAAAACAAGGCAGAAAAAAAGCGAATTAAAAAAAGAAAACGAGGTTTATTGCGCATTTTTAAAAAGCAATCCCAAAAACAATGAAGCAAATGATGAATTGATAAAATTAATGGAAAAATTTTTCAATAAAAAAGTGGTTAAAATAACAGGCTCAAAAAGCCGAAAAAAAATAATAGAATTAATGGATTAATATGAAATTTTTCATAAAAACTTATGGGTGCGCCCAGAACCAGGCAGATTCAATAATAATGAAGGAATTGCTTAAAAAACACGGGCATTCCGAAGCAAATAATGAATCCCAAGCGCAGATACTAATAGTCAACACCTGCACTGTGAAAACCCCGACAGAGCATAAAATAAAAAGGTACTTGCATGACAACTCTTCTAAAAAAATAATAGTGTGCGGCTGCATGACAGCAACGCACAAAGAATTCCTGAAAAAATATTCCTTAATGGGATGCAATAACTTGCTTGATTTGCCTAAAGCAATGAAAGGGAAAATCATGCATTCAGTGTCGCATAAAAAAATAAGCAAAGTGAATCTTGTTCCAATAGGCAAAAATGAAGTAATAGAAATAATTCCAATAAGCAATGGGTGCGCAGGGAATTGCAGCTACTGCGCAACAAAGCTTGCAAGAGGAGAGCTTCAATCATATCCGAAAAAAGACATTGTAGCGCACGCAAAGAATGCAATAAAAAGGGGCAAAAAAGAATTATGGATAACTTCCCAAGACACTGGAAGCTATGGCTTGGATTTGGGAACGAATTTAACAGAATTATTGGATGAATTAATCTCTATTCCCGGATTTTTTAAAATAAGGATTGGAATGATGAATCCTTGGCATGCAAAAAAATTAAAAAAAGGATTGGCGCGGATTTTGAACAATGAGAAATGCTTTAAATTCATACATATCCCGATTCAGTCAGCAAGCAATAAAATCTTAAAGCTCATGAACAGGAAATATTCCAAAAAAGATTTTGAAAAACTGGCGGATTATTTCAGGAAAGAGGTGAAAGGAATCGCAATAGCAACTGATGCAATTGTAGGATTTCCAGGAGAAACAGAAAATGATTACATTCAAACTTATGAATTAATCAACAAAATCAAGCCAGAAGTTCTTAATATAAGCAAGTATTGTGACAGGCCTTATACAAAATCAAGCATGATGAAAGGGAAAATAAGCCATGAAAAAATAAAAGAACGGGCAGCAAAGCTCATGGGCCTTCATAGAAAACATATTTTAAAAAGAAAGCAGGATTTTAAAGGATTCGCCCTTTCTGATGAGAAAGGCTTTGCGCGCACAAGCGATTATTCAAAAATAAAAACTAAAAAAGCTTTAGGAGAATATTATGAGGTTTAAACCCTAAAGAAAAAACTTAATAAAACAAGGCGCAATAAAATATTAGTAATGATTAATCCAAACCCCTTCTTATTTATAACTCCGCGGGAGAAAAGCGATGAATTAATAGGCAGATTCGAATTTTTTGAAAAAATAAAAAGGGTTGTGCTTGAAAGCCTTGATGAAAGCGCAATAGTAACTATTAATGGGGATTTTGGAATAGGAAAATCATTGTTTGTTGACAAAGTTGTGAAGGATTTGTCAAAGAAAAAAAGCTTGAAAGTTTTTTACCTTGATTTTAATTTAAACACTTTAAATGATTTAAGAAACATTCCCTTGGAAAAAGAATTAGGCAAGCAGATAATCGTAATAATTGACAGGTTTGAATTATTATTATCATTGTCAAATAATCTTCAGGAAAAAATAATAAAAATAATGACTGAGCTTTGCGAAAATAAAATCACTCTTATAATCACAAGCAGCAATGATTTGCTTAAAAGCATGAAAAAGCTTGACAATGACATGAAAAAATACTTTAAAGTGCTGGATGTTCCTAAGCTAAGCTTAACTGAAGCCAAAAGATTGGTTATTTCAAGAATGGATGAGCTTAATAGGAAACAAAGAGGCACAATCAAGCCATTCACTGAGAATGAAATTAAAAAAATCCATGAAAATTCAAAAGGAAACCCAAGAATAATATTAATGCTTTTAGCCTCATTATTTGAAGATAAAAGGGATTTGTGATTAATTAATCATGAAGCATTCTAAGCAAATGATTGCCTTGCTTGCAATAATTTTTTTGATTCACCAATTATTCGGAATATTCGCAGTTTCAAGGGCCCAAACGGATTTATCCACGCAGTATGAGCCAAGCCAAGCAAGCACGCACATAATATTATTGCCTGCAATGATAATAATGGCATCATTGCTTTTTTTATTCTTGTCAAAATTTAAAAAAATCCTGATATGTTGGCATTTTTTTGCAATCGTTTTATGCGGATTCATTACGCTTTCATTATTCATAAGCCCCATTAAAGCACTGATTTTGTCAGCAATGATTATGATAATAAAAAAATCAACGAATGATAATTACTTTAATAATGTTTCTGAATTCATTATTTATCCGGCAATACCCATTCTTTTTCTCCCATTTATTAACATGCTTTCAGCAATAATATTGCTTTTAATAATCAGCGTTTATGACGTATTCGCAGTTTATTATTCAAAGCACATGGTTGCTCTTGCAAAAACACAGCTTAAATCAGATATTTTTTTGGGAATAAAGATTTCAACAAAAAAAGGCTCAGCACTCATAGGGGGAGGAGACATAGCTTTTGTAATGATTTTTGTATGCTCAGCATTTAGGGACTATGGATTGCTTAGCTCAATTATTTCAGCAATATTTTCAGCATTAGGGCTTGCATTGCTGTTAATTATTGCAAAAAAGAAGAAATTTTATCCAGCAATGCCTTTCCTTGCATTAAGTTCAATTATTGGCTTCTTTTTTTCAATTCTTTTAATACATTGATTATTATTGACGCAATATTAGAATAAGTGATGTCAAAATTTTTGCCGGAGAATTCAGTGAAATCAATGGCAACTAAATCATTTTCATGCGCCAATTTCACGCACAAATCATTATAATATTTTAAATCCCTTCCAAAAGGCTCAGGAGTTGAGCATGAAGGCACAAAACAGCTATCAACAGCGTCAATATCAAAGCTTATGTATACTTTTTTCCCTTTTAATCCCCGCAAATCATTAATTTTTAATCCGCGATTTTTAATGTATTCAAATTCTTCTTTTGAATAAGCCCTTTGCCCGCACAAATAAACCTTTTTTTCAGAATCAATTATTTTCCTTAAAAAGCAGGCATTTTTTTCTCCAGAAACCCTTACATCCAAATGAGCGTCAAAAACTATTAAAACCAAATCATTGATTTTTTTTTTTAATTCACCAAAGCATTCCGCTGTTATTGAATGCTCTCCTCCAAAGATGAATAATTTTTGCTTATTAAAATTTTTCATTAATCCGTTAATGGATTTCATGTTGCCTGCATCGCATATTTTAAGCTCATCAAAACAGCATTTTTTGTCAGATTCGTCAAAATCGTCCTTATTGTTTAATGCAAATCTCAGCAAATCAGGAGCTTTGGGGTTCAAAGGATTTGGAGCAAAAGATTCGCAAAGATTAATGCCTAAAAAACAAACATTGCATTCCAAAAAATCATAAATTGAGTTGTCAATTTTCATTTGCTTATTTCTTCTTTGGAAATAGTGGCAAAACCCGGATAAATTAAAATAAAATACTCTTCCAGACCAACCACGTCCCCATTAACTGCTTCGCAAGTTCTTTTAATCTTGTCAATGGAACGCCTTAATTCAACAGAATCTTTATCCTTTAATTTCTTGTAATTCGCAAGAACTATGAAATTTCCTTCACGCACATAATCAAGTATTTTTTTAACATCACTTGAATCCTCAATATGCATATATTTAATATAAACCTTGAATTTTTCCTTTTCAGCAGAAGGTTTAACTTCAATTATTTCTTCCGCGCCATTGAATTCAGTGAATTCATCATCGTAAGAAATCCTTGTGGTTCCAGCCAATTTTTCAGCAAATTTTTTTATTTTATCAAACACCATTTTTAATTACCTGCGTTATTATTCTTGAAGTAATACATTATTTAAATATTTTGTGATGATTCAAGAAGAGAAACAATGTTCCAAATCTGCATTCTCGTATAAGTTGGCACTGAAGCGTTGTCAGCCAATAAATCAAGGTTTTGAACAGCATCATCAATCCTGACTTTCTCGTCACCAGAGCCTATAAGAATGCTTTTTACCTTTTCGCAAGTCTGCTTAATATTTTTAGGCACGCTTGAATCATCAATTATTTCATCCAAAAGCCCAATGCTTGATTCAATATTCTCAGAACCCATCACTTTTTGCCCCCCTTAACCATTTTCATGACTTTCTCCTGAGCCTCATTCATTTTGCCATAAATCTTGTCAATCTGCTTGGAAATCACGCTATCCCGCAATTCAAGGCTCTGCATCTTCTCAGACAACGAAATTATTAATTCCTCTTTTCCTTTTTTAATCATTACTGCACCCACAATTTCATAGGTTTCCTGCTCCCCTAATTTTTTTAACTCTTCCAAAGAATGATTCATTTCAATCAATTGATTTTGAATGTTCTGCTTTTGCATGCCAAGCATTTGATACTGCTGCTGGTATTGCTGAAGCTTAGCCACTTCCTCTTCAGCGCCTTTAGGAATCTCTATTGCCATATCACTTTAACCCTCCACTTATATTGTCAGTTTCATTAAACGCCAAAACCAAGCGCAAAGCATGATTAATGACTATTTTTAAAGCATTAACATCTTTTGCTTTTAAATCAATCACGAATTCATCTCCAATAGCTTTAAATTCAATCTTCGACCTCTCAGATTCCCTTGATTCCATCTCAGGGCTCAAAGATTCAGCCATTTTTTTTGAATCCTTTGATTTGATTACAATCCTTGCACTGTTCATAATGCCTTTAGTTTCCTGTCAATGCTTACAGGTTTTTTAACCAAAATTTTTGAACCGCAAAAAGTGCATCTTATCCTTTTTTTCACGCTTTCATTATCAATTACTTTTTTGCAAACCAAACAATTATACGCCATTTTTTTTTACACTCCATTCATTCAACCACATAAGCTTTGCCAGCAACTTTTGCCTTGCATTTTTTGCAAACAAAAACTCCTTTGCTCAATCTTTTCAAAGACCCGGTTTTGCAAGAAGGGCAAACTTGCTTTTTATTCTTAGCAATTTCAATGCTAAGCACATTCTTTCTTATTTTTGAACCATACCTTGCTCCAAACCTTCCTGTTGAACCAACCCTTTTAGTAGCCATTTTTTTTTTAAACCCGCTTTAATTCTTGTATCTTCCAATTATATCAATCAAATCAACATGGCCTAAAAATAATGCCCTGCAGCAATACTTTTCAATGCCAAGCTCATCCATTGCTTTTTTTGAGCCGATTTTTTTTTCAAGCTCTTTAAACTTCTCCCATAAATGAGCTACGGGTTTTCCGCAGCTAAAACACCTTATTGGAATAATCATTTTATCAATTTACCTCTTACTCATTTGCCTGCTTGTTCTTGCAGCTGACCTGTATGGCTTCTGGGGCTCAGTTCTCCTGATATCAGCAACCAATAAATTCCTGTCATACTCTAAAAACTTATTTTTTAATGAATCCTTTTTAAAATATTCAACAATAGCTTTAGCAATGGCAAGCCTTGCAGCTTCAGCCTGGCTTTGCCATCCTCCGCCTTTGACATTAACTTTAATATCCACGCTTTTAAACAAATCTCCAGCAAGAATTAAAGGCTCCATTATTTTCATTCTTGCCAATTCATTGCCGTAAGAATTAAGATTTAGCTTATTAATTCTAATCACTCCCTTTCCTTTAACAATCATTGCCCTTGCAACGCTGGTTTTCCTCTTTCCTGAACATATAATATTTTTAGACTTAATTGCCATAATTACCACTTGCCTCCCAATTGCCTGCAAACTTCTCCAACAGACAAAAACTTAGCATGCATTAAATCAGAAGCTTTTTTGCATTTAAAATCCTTGCTAATTTTATCCTTATATTCATCAGGAACGCCGATAAAAGTTTTAATCCTTGCATAAGCAGGCTTTCCAGTAAAACCTTTATAATTCATCATTCCGCGAATAGTTCTTCTTACAAGCCTGTCAGGCCTTTTGGGCTGAAAAGGGCCCTTCTCAGTGCTTCCCCTGTGAAGCTTATCCAAATAATCAGACATAATATTTTTTTTTGAGCCAGAAATAACAACCTTATCGCAATTAAGGATAATAATCTCTTTTTTCAATCTTGACAGCTTTGAAACCTCAACGCTCAATCTTCCAAGAATGCACGCATCAGCATCAATTATTATTTTATCCAAGAATAATCACCTTTGAAGGAACTTTTTTATCCTGAGCCAAATCACTCAAATCCTTTGCAACGCAACCGCTTTTTTTAAGCTTTTCAAGCGCTGAATCACTGTAACTAAAAGCAATAACATTGACTTTATGATTTAACTCTCCGCTTCCAAGAACTTTTCCCACAACAAGCACGTTGCTTCCGCTAACAGAATACCTGTTAATTTTTGATAAATTAACGCTTCTTTTGTTCCTGGCAGACTTTTTAAGCTCTTTTGAAATCCTTTCAAAAACAGGCTTTTTAGTCTTTCTGTAAAGCTTTTCAAATTCATTAATCAATCCTTTAGTTGTATAACTGGTTGTGCCTTTTTTCATAATAAGACTAAAAAACAGTGATTAATTTAAAAAGTTTACCCTTTAATTTTATTGCTTTAATTAATTGCTTTTTTGAAAAAAACGCTTATGCCTCATTTTTTTTCATTCAGAGTTTTTTTTAAAATCCTTTAAAAATCACAAAATTTTCGGAATAAACATGAACGTTTTTTTCATATAATCCGCATACCCCTTCATGTTTTTTATCAAAAATTCTTCCTCTTTTTTTGACTTAAACCAAATAAAAGGCAAATCAGCAAATAAAAGCAAACCAAGAAGCCGGAAATTATAAGTCATGACAACTAATCCAATGCAGGCAATAATGCACCCAAGATACAAAGGGTGGCGAATATATTTAAAAAATCCTTCAGTTACAAGCTTTCCTGCCTTAATGCCAATGCTCCATGATTTGCCCATAATCCTCAAATTATAGAAATAAATAATTAATCCAGCAAGAGCAATGCTTAAGCCAAAAAAATTTTTAAAATCAAAAAAAGCTAAAAAAACAGCCAAATTAATAAAAACCAAAGCAATAGCCAAATGTCCTGAAAGCAAAAATTTTTTCATACTTTTTTAATATCAACCACTTCAATAGTGAAAGTCAATGCTTTTCCAGCAAGTTCATGATTAAAATCAATTGAAACAATT
>JAQTTT010000010.1:0-4856 GCA_028710615.1 Candidatus Nanoarchaeia archaeon | reverse complement strand
GCAAAAAATTTATTAATCCTGGCTCTTGGAGCCTTGCTTGGATTAATAATTTCCATATATTATGCAATGAATATTTGGATACCTGAAAAAGGAATGGAAGCGGGATTGGGAATAATAGCTGTTGTTCCAATAATGATAACTTTATTTGCAATTATGGGAATAGTTTTTGGAGCAGTTTCAGCATTCATTGCTTATCATGTAATTAAATTGTTTTTAAGAATCCTAAAATAAAAAATAATCCGGATAATAAGGCAATATTTATATTTTATTGGCGACACATTTTTTTTAGAGCCAAGAAATGAAATCAACGCATTGGGACAAAATGTCTTCAGATTATTTTAATCAAATAAACAGCCCTTTTTCAAAAGGCATAAGGAATCCCATTTTTAAGCGATTAAAAAGCATAAAAAATTCAAAGAATAAATCTGTTCTTGAAATCGGGTGCGGAACAGGAACGCTCATACCTTTTCTTTCAAAAAATTTCAAAAAAGTTGTTGCAATAGACATATCAAAGCAAATGATAGAAAAGTCAAAAAAAGAATCAGAAGGGCTGAAAAATGTTGAGCTAAAAGCAATGGATGCATTGAACATTGGAAGGCTAAAGCAGGAATTCGATGCAATTGTCTGCGTCAATTCATTGATAATGCCGAACATAGTGAAAATCAACGCAATACTGAAAAAAATAAACAAATCACTTAAAAAAAACGGATGGCTTATTGGAATTTTCCCTTCATTTGACTCAACAATACATCAGGCGCTTATAACTTATGACAAAGAGTATGAAAAAAGAAAAGACAGAAGAAAAGCAAGGATTGCAACCAGCAAAATACTTTCATTCAAGCGCCACGATTTTGTTTATGGCTTTGTATACGCGAATGAGGCAGAGAACAGGCAAAAACATTATTTTAGGTTTGAATTGGAATACAGGCTAAAAAAAGCAGGATTTTTAAAAATAAAAATCGGCAAAGTGCATTATCCGTGGTCTGATTTTGAAGACCCTGAACCATCAAGATTTAATGACCCAATCTATGAAAAAATGTGGGACTGGGCAATAAGCGCAAGAAAAATGTAAAAACACCGCAAAAAAGAGCATCGTTAATCATCGAAAAAAAATTATATGTCTTTTATTTTTTCAATCAATCCATGGTTTACGGATTAACTGAATCAAAATCAGATTTTTTCCAAAATAATGAAACAGAATTCGCAAGCGAATCTAATCCCTGCCAAGAATTGGATGCTGCCCTCACTGACGCAAAAATTTATGCAGAAAAAGGAATAATTGACGGAATGAATTATTGCATTCAAGACGCTTTAAAATATTCAAGAATTTTATGCTCAGATATAAGCGATGAACTGAAAGAACTAAGAGAATTGGCTCTTGAAAATCATGAAAAAATTCACAGCCTTTCTGAATTGCTCAAATGGGTTGAACATGAATCAAAAACAGTCAAGCCGGTTTTTTTAAGCAATGTTTTGAGATATGCAAAAAGCGTTGCTGACATTTTTGGCTGGAGCATTGACAAAGAGCTTGAAGCGCATTATAAAACCCTTGAAAAATATAAAGCAAAACTTAAAAAAAAATTGCCCACAAAACGCAGTCAAGGAATGATAAGAATAGCGGGATACGCTGATTTATAATCAAACTATTAAATCAATTGCTTCAATCAATGAAAAAATCTTGGGAGAATACCCGTTGGTTTCTTTAAATCCCCTGTCAACCAAAACTCCTTTTATGTTAGCATTCTTTGCAGCAATCATGTCAGTCAAATCATCGCCAAAATAAATCGCTTCAACAGGAGAAACATTTAATTCTTCGCATGCTTTAATCAAATAATGCGGATTTGGCTTGGGAATGTCATTCGCGCTTAAGACAACATCAAAATCAAAGCCAATGCATTTTACTTCCTCAATAGCAACATTTAATGGAGCATTGGTTATTATTCCAAGAGAATATTTCCCGCTTATTTTTCCAAGCAAAGAAACAGCATCAGGATAAGCATAAGTGCTTTTCCCCCTTTTAACAACATCATCAAATTCATAAAACTTATTCCAAAAATCTTTCATAAGTATTCCTTTCTCTTCAATAATCCTTTCCCTGTCATGATTCAGCCAAAAATACTGCGTTTCTTCCAAAGTTGCGCTTTTTCCAAAACTGCTTAAAGCATTATTCAAAACCTTTAATTTATACTCAGGATTTGTATCAACCAAAGTATGATCCAAGTCAAAAAGCACTGCCTTAATATTCTCTCCCATAAACAGGAATTAATTGAATTCTTTTTATTTAAAAGAATTGCTAAAAAGTTTTTAAAAAACATCATTCCTTGCTAATTTAAAAAAAGATTTTAATCATTCTCTTAAAGGGCTTAGCATCCTTGCCAATTCATCAAAAATTATTTTCTTTTTTTCTTTTTTAAGATGAAACAATGTTTTTTCCACCATTTCTTTTGAGATTGTAAAGATGTAATTCAGCTTTATAACGCTGTTTTTTATTGCGCCCTCTTTTTTTGCCAAAGGTATGCCTTTCATTTCAGTATTGCTCGTTATTCCTGCCACAACAACATTGTCATATTCCTCAAAAAGCACAACTGCGGGCCTTTTTTTTATTTCAAAAGTGTCGGAGAATTGGACGCTTGCAAGCACTACATCGCCGCTTTTAAGCATTTTCCCAATCCTCATCTTCTTCCCTGCACCACAGCTCTTTCATCTTCTGCTGCTGAATCTTGTGCAAAAATTCATTGTATTGGTTTCTTTTTTTCAGGCTTTTAAATGCTTTGATCATGTTTGATATCAGTTCATTGTAAGATTGCCTTGGATAATCTTTGTTCTTTTTCAATTCTTTTACAACCGATTTTTCAAGCTGAATAGTGGTAATATTATTCATTATATATCAACTATAGTTAATATATAAGTATTCATATATAAATATTTTGATGCTGTTTCTTTTAATTTCCTTTATCAGGTTTTAATTGCACATTTTTGAAAAAGTATGCCCCCTTTTTTGTTTCAAAAGAGTTTTTCTTTGCCAACTTAGAGCCTTGAGCATTAGCGTTTGATGTTGTTATTGTTTTTATTTTTTTTTCCCTGCATTCGTCTTCAACTAATTTTACAAGATAAGAGCCTATTCCTTTGTTTCTATATCCATCTTTAACAATTACATCATTAATGATTGCAGTTTTTTCAGTTATGCAATAAGTGATTCCTGCAATTAATTCATCTTTATCAAAGATTTCAATAAAATCATATTTTCCCAAAAATAAGGGATTAAAACCTGAAAAATGATAGCACGGAATGCTTTTTCTTATTAAAGCAATGAGATTAGGCTCCGCACTTTTCCTTAAAAATTTTACAGCATAATCCATATCTGCAAAAGATAAACTTCTCTTTAAAAATATTGAGTGTGGGGGAAGGGATTAAGGGAATTATTATCATAATCTTATTAAGATATTGAAATATTTCTTTTAACATGGATAAAGATAATGCTTTGGTTGTTTTTGAGGACAAGAATATCAGAAGAACATGGTTTAATGAGGAGTGGTGGTTTGCTATAGAAGATATAATATTTGCTTTAACTGATTCTAAAGACCCTAAAGGTTATATTAAAGATATGAGAAGGCGTGATGAGATATTATCTGAAGGGTGGGGGCAAATTGCCACTACCCTTGAAGTTCAAACAAAAGGCGGAAAACAGAAGATGAACTGCGCCAGCACTAAAGGAATATTCCGCATAATCCAATCAATTCCATCTCCCAAAGCCGAGCCTTTCAAGCTATGGCTTGCTCAATTAGGTTATGAAAGGGTTAAAGAGATTGAAAATCCTGAATTGGCACAGCAAAGAATGAAGGAACTATATAAATTAAAAGGCTATTCTGATGATTGGATTGAGAAAAGAGTAAGGGGCATAGCAGTAAGAAGCGAATTAACAGATGAATGGAAAAAAAGAGGAGTTAATGAAGGAAAAGAATATTCAATACTAACTGCTGAAATATCTAAAGCTGCTTTTGGAATGACTCCAAAGGAATATTCAGAATTTAAAGGTTTAAAAAATGAAAATTTAAGGGATCACATGAATGACTTGGAGCTGATTTTTTCAATGCTTGGTGAAGCATCAACAACTAGGATAGCGCAAAATAAGGATGCTCAAGGATTTAATAAAAATAAAGAAGCAGCAAATCAGGGAGGAAGCGTTGCAGGAATTGCAAGGAAAGAATTAGAGCAAAGAAGCGGAGAAAAAGTCAAAAGCCAAGAAAATTATCTAAATGAACAAGAAAAAATAGTAAGAAAAAGAATCAGCAAGAAATAATAAAATTTGGGTGTGGGGGGAAGAGGTTTAGGGGATGACTGCCAAAACATTTTTATATAAAGTAAGATTTATCTTACTTTATGGATGTGGCTATTACTAAAATGAGCTCTAAAGGGCAGGTAGTTATACCTTCTGAGATGAGAAAAGAAATAAAAGAAGGGGATAAGCTGCTGATTATCAAAAATAATGGGCAGTTAATAATGAAGAAAGCAAGCTATTTGGACAAGAATCTTATTGAGGATATTAAGTTTGCAAGGGAAACTGAGAAATCTTGGCAGGATTATGAGAAAGGCAATTTCAAAAAGATGAATGCAAAAAAATTCCTTAAAGAAATTGAAAAATGGTAAATGTTTCTTTCAGCCCTGATTTTGAAAAAATATTTAAAAAGATTAATGACGAACTCGTAAAAAAAAAGATTAAAAAGCAAATTAGCAAGCTAATTAATAATCCTGAAACAGGCAAGCCAATGAAGTTTGCAAGAAAAGGCACAAGAGAATTATATGTTTCTCCATTCAGATTGTCTTATTCTTATATTAAAGAAAAACAAGAAATAATT
>JAQTTT010000009.1 GCA_028710615.1 Candidatus Nanoarchaeia archaeon | reverse complement strand
TTATTGAAAGAAAGCGGGGTTGGCATAGTTTCAATGAAAATTCCTGAGCACGAAGTTATGCGAGGCTGCACTATTGGCATGCCTTCGGGAATGCATTAATATTTTTTTAAAATGATGATTATCTGCTTGATTTGATTAAAATTATTTCTTGAGCTGAACCTTAGACCACTCCATCAAAGCCTTAGCAGAACCTACCTTTCCTTGTTTAATTAAAGAATCATGATGTGATTGAACAACAGCTTCACTCGGCTGAATCTTAGACCACTCCATCAACTGCCTAGCAGAACCTACCTTTCCTTGTTTGAATAAAGAATCATAATGTGATTGAACAACAGCCTCACTCGGCTTAATCCCAGACCACCCCATCAACTCCTTAGCAAGATCTACCTTTCCTCTTTTGAATAAAAAATCATAGCCTGATTGAACAACAGCCTCACTCGGCTGAACCCCAGACAACTCCATCAAATCCCTAGCATAACCTAACCATCCTAGTTTGAATAAAAAATCATAGCCTGATTGAACAACAGCCTCACTCGGCTGAACCCCAGACAACTCCATCAAATCCCTAGCAGAATCCAACCATCCTTGTTTGATTAATTGTGTGTATAATCTTTGCATGTAAGGTTTTATTTTTTCCAAATCAATTAATTCTCTGCATCCTTTACTGCCAATATTGTCTTCGCATCCAACTAAAAAATTGGCAAGAAAAGCATCTGCTCTTAATAGATTATTTTCATACATAATGTCATTCTCATCAAGAGAGTCATAATTTTTAAGCAAAGAATCCAGTCTTAAATCCGCAACTTTCTTGTTATTTCCATTAGCCACTAAGCGATTGATTAATTGCTGGTATAATTTGTTGTCAAAAACTTCAAAAGGCGATTCAAATCCTAATGCTTGATCTGCCAAATAATGATTAATGAAAAGTATTGCTGAATCAATGTTTGCAGTCATCTTCACATCTTCACTGATTTGTGAATAATCGCTTCCATCAAGAGTTACTGCTTTATGAACGCAATGAGGCAATGTGCTGTAAACCTTTGATTCATTATTATTATGGTTATGCTCATAAGCGTAAACATCAAAATGGTCTTGGTCAACATTTATTGCAAAGCCAACTTCATTACTGTTTTCCTCATCAAATAAGCTGAGAACTGGGCATAAAATATATTCAATCCCATTAATGCTTTTCGGCCTTACCATTGAGTATTGAGCAGTTTCTCTGCTTTCCTTGTTAACTAAAGTTTTAATTAAATCACTGCCAGAATATTTGCTGATTATTTCAGCCAAAGCTTCAGGGTTTAAGGCTTGTTTTAAAACTTCATGACTAATCATAGGATATTAATGGACAAAAATATATTTAAAAACATTACTGCTTGACAGTGATTTATCTGCTTGCTGTTGCTTGCCTTTCTGTTTCGTTTTTCTTGCTTATTGAGAAGCTTTTTGGGTCGTTTTCTGCTGATTGCATCAGTGTGTTGGCTAATGCTTGGGGGAATGTTATTTTTTTGTTTGCGCATGCTTGGTATGTTCCTTGGGTTATCCATCTTAGTGATAAGTCTATTCTTCTTTGGGGCGCTACATCAACTGCTTTGGGGTGCTTCATTCCGCCGTATTCTATGACTGTTATTTCTGCGCATGGGCTTGAGTTTGCTACTGCGTCAACCAATACTTGCACCGGATTTTTTTTGGTTTTTGATTCAATAATTTCAAATGCCTGCATTAAGTTTTTGTGTTGCACTGAGTATTTGCCTGTGTTTCTTCCGCTTGTTCTCCAGTGCTTTTTTCCTTTGTGCCCTGCTACGAACATTTTTAGCATTAATCTTTCTGCAATGTGGGATTTGCTTTTCCAGAATCTTTTTTTTATGTTTCTTCCCTGGCTTTTGGGAACAATTGTTTGCTTTAAGTTAATATATCTTACTAATCCTGGGTCAGATACTCTTACTTCTGTTGTGTCATACTTGTTAAATAGCTTCATTTCTTAGCTGCCTCTTTTGCTCCTTTTTTTCGCAGTTCAGTTAATGCTTTGTTGCCCACTTTTATTACTTTGAATTTTACTCCTGGAATGTCTCCTTTTGCTCCTCTTTCTGGAGCTCCTATTCTCTCTATAACCACTTCATTGTGCTCGTCAATGTGCTTTATTGCTCCATCTCCAGGGACAAATGCTGTCACTACTTTTCCGTTTTTTACTAATTGAACGCTTACGCATTTGATTAATCCGCTGTGGGGCTGTTTTTTTTCAACTGTTTTCTTTTTTACAACTATTCCCTTTGCTGCTGGCGCTCCGTGCAATGGGTCAAATTTTTTCCAAACCCCGTAGGCTTGCTCTTTTGAGCCTCTTCTGGCGTATTTAAATTTCTCCCTTCTTTTTTGAAGCTGTTTTCCTGCGAATAATCCTCTTGTTTTTTTCATTTTACACCTTTATTATCACATTTTTTATGTTATTGAAGTATTTTGTTAAAAGCATTTTAGCCTTTTTAACTTTTTTGCTCGGAAAATTTTTTGATGAGGCAAATATGGTTATTATGAGTGCTTCGTTTTCAATGCTCATGCTTTTTACGTTCATTGGTTTTAGCAGGTTTATTGCAAAGTCTTTGGGGTCTTGCTCAAAGCCTATTAATATTATTTTTTTTCTGAATTTTTTTTCAAGGGCTTTAATGTTGATTGCTGATTTGCCTATTGCTTTTCCCAAATCTTTTGAGTTGACTATGAAGTATATTTCATCCTCGTCTTCAATGCAGTCTTTAAGATTTGTCCGCGTTATTGATTCAAAAATTGCTAATTTCTGTATTGTGTCCGAATCAAGCTTTATCATCACGTTTGTCATTTCTTTTTTCACTTTTTTATTGACAGAACGCTTACGCTAAATGGCTTTCTGCAGGTCACTCCCAATTCCACATTGTCTTTTTCAGATTTAACGAATTCAGCTTTTCCTATTTTGCATAAAGATTCAAGCTCTTTTGCCGTTGTTGGCGGAGTATTGTTTGAAATCACAACCATTAATGCTTTCCCTGACTTCAATGCTCTTTTTGTCGAGTTTTCGCCGATTAGAAGCTTGTCTTCGCTTATTGCTTTCTTTATTTTTTCAATTGCATTCATTTCTTTTTAACCTCTTTTAATTTTAATTTGTAAGCTCCTGTTCCAACAGGTATTGGCTGATTTATCATTATGTTTTCAACAACCCCTTTTAATTCGTCAACTTCGTTGTGCACTGCTGCTGAGAATAAATGCTTTAGCGCAACTTCAAAGCTCGCTCTTGCCAAAACGCTTGATTTTTGCCCGCTTACTCCGTATCTTCCGATTCCTTTAACTATTCCGTCATGAGTCATTACATCAGCCATTAGCATTAAGTGCCTGACATCTATTGATAATCCTTGCTCATTGAATACATTCATTCCTTCTTCAATTATTGCTGTTCTTGCTGCTTCTATGCCCAATACGTTGCTGATTTCAAATATGTCGTTCGTTATTGTTCTTTGTATGTCAACTTCAGGAATGATTAGTATTTTTTTCAGATTGCTTCCTGCTGTTAATATTACGAATTCGGATATTTTTTTTTGGGGAAGCACTTGGGTTATGTTTTTTATTCCGCTGATAAATATTTCTGATGCCTGCACTTTAAGCTTGAATAAATCATTTACTTCATTGTTTTTTGAAACAAAATATATTTTGTCCCCTTCTTCTTTTATTTCCGCTTTTATTTTGCTTAATGATATTTGCTTTAATATTTTTTCCATTGAAACATTCATGTTTCTCATTTCGTTCAAGTCAAGCACGATTTCAACCCTGAAGTTTATTAAGTCAACATTTATTTCTTTTGACAAGTCTTTTAGCAAAGTTTCAAGTATGTTTGCGCTGAATTGCCTTATGAATTTCTCGTTATTGTTGTGCGGGGCTTTAATGTATATCTTCATGCTTGGAGTGGAGCTTTGCTTTCGCGCTCCGAATATTTCAATGATTCTTGGTAGCCCTTGGGTGACATTCATTTCGCTTACTCCTGCGAAGTGCTTGGTGTTTAGTGTCATTTGCGTTCCTGGCTCGCCTATGCTTTGCGCAGATATTATTCCAATGCTTTCAGCAGGGCATATTAATGATTTCTCGTATGCTTTAATTGTTTCTTCTGTTATTTTGCTTATTGTTTTGTCGCTTGATATTTTGTATTCTTTTATTTTTGCTTTCATTTCATCAAATACGCTTTTGGGCAATAGTTTTTCTGATTCTTCAATTTTCATTTATTTTCCACCTTTTTTATTATTAAATCAATGTCTATTTTTCCTGCATCGCTTTTTGAGACATCTATTCCGTCTTCTCCGCTTTTGAATTGAATAATGTGGTTATCGCTTGTTCTTACGCTTAAATCATCATATACTTTAAAGTCTTGCAAAGCGTTTATAAGCCTTCTTTGGAAGTATCCGCTTGTCGGAGTTCTTAGGCTTGTGTCCATTTGAGAGTCTCTTGATGTTATTCCGTGGAAGAAAAATTCTGTTGGGTTTAATCCTGCTTTGTATCCGTGCTTTATGAATCCTCTTGGCAATGCCCCTAAGTCTTTTTTTCTGAAGTGAGGCAGCACTCTTGATTCGTATCCTCTTTTTAGCCTGAATCCTCTTAATACTTGCTGTCCTACGCATCCTGCCATTTGGGCTAAGTTAAGCACGTTTCCTTTTGCTCCGCTGCTGGACATTATTATGCTGCAATTATCGCTTGACGCGTTTTTTAAAACAAGCAATCCAACCTTGTTTCTTGCATTGTTAAGCGAGTTGATTATTTTTTGCTCCAATGTTTCCCTGAGAGTTCTTCCTGGAAGCGCAATCATTTCTTTTTTCTTGAAGCTTTCAATGTCTTTATTCACTTTTGATATTGCCTGCTTTAGTTCGTCTTTTATTTCATAAACTGTTTTTTCAGGCAAATCTGAATCGCTGCTTAGCACTGTGAATCCTTTCATGTCAAGCACTGCTATTCCCAGCAATGACATTCTTTGCAAGTATACATTAACGTCTTCCCTGTCATAATTCTTAACTATTTCTGCAAGCATTAATCCTTTTTTTGAGCCAATGCTTTTGTCATCTATTACTCCTGAAACTAATTTTCCGTTGATTATTTTGACTGTTAAATCCTCGTGTTTTTCATCTTTTAATCCGCTTTTTCCAATATAATTAAAATCTTTTGGAAGAACGCATGAAAATATTTCTTTTCCGCTAACATTTCCTGATTTGTCAAACTTTAAGTCAGCTTCATTGAGCCCTGCTCTTGCAAGCAATTGAAATGCTTCTTCTTTGCTGAACATTTCTCCTTTTCTTGTTAAAATGAATAATCCGCTTAAGTGGTCTTGCTTGCAGGCAATTGTTGGCATTCCAAATTTTGGGCTGATTATTTGCGTGTTAACATCCATTAATTCATCTGCTTCAGCTCTTGCTTCTTCAGTCTGGGGTATGTGCAGGTTCATGTCATCTCCGTCAAAGTCTGCGTTGTACGGCTCAGTCACTAACGGGTTGATTCTGAAAGTGTTTCCCGGCAAAACCTTGACTTTATGGGCCATTATGCTCATTCTGTGAAGGCTTGGCTGCCTGTTGAAAAGCACTGTGTCTCCGTCCATTATTGTTCTTTCAACAATGAATCCTTGGGATAATTCTTCAAGCAATAATTCCTTGCTTTCATCAGTTATTTTTCTTTTTCTTCCATCAGGCGAGAACACATATAAAGCGCATGGGTATTGCGGAAAATTCTTTATCATTTTTTTAAGCCATTCAATATTCCAGCTCGTTACTCTTTCAGGTATTGTTAATTCATCAGCCATTACTTGGGGAACTCCAACTTCATTTGCTTTAATGTTTGAATCCGGAGATATTACGCTTCTTGCGCTGAAATTGACCCTTTTTCCTGCCAAGTTTTTTCTGAATCTTCCTTCTTTGCTCTTTATTCTTTCGGATAAAGTTTTTAGCGCTCTTCCGTTCTTATGCCTTGCTGGAGGTATTTGGCTGTTTTCATTTGAGAAAAATGTTGTTATGTGGTATTGGAGCAAATCCCATAAGTCTTCTATTATTATTTCCGGAGCTCCTGCGTTAAGGTTTTCTGCAAGCCTTTGGTTTGCTCTCACAATGTCTGCCAATTTATGGGTTAAATCATCCTCTGATTTTTGCCCGCTTTCAAGCGTGATTGACGGCCTTACAGTTACTGGAGGAACTGGGAAATTTATTAAAACCATCCATTCAGGCCTTCCTCCCACAGCATTCACTCCCAATAATTCGCAGTCAGAATCCGATATTTTTTCAAGCCTTTCCCTTATGTCTATTGGAGTTATTCTTGTTTTGTCCTCATAAAAAAAGTACGGCTTTTTTAATTTTATTTTTATTCTTTTTTCTCCGCAATAAGGGCAGGCTAAAGCATTTTTCGCTTTTGAGATTATTTCTTTTGAAACATCCCATGATTTAAGCTCTCCTTGGTGCTTTTTTACTATGTTCATTTTTAATTGAAGCTTTTCAAGCGTTTTTTCATCCAAGCATATTTTTCCGCAATGGCTGCAAGTGCTTCTTAATGAGCTGTATATGAATTCCAAATATTTTATGTGAAGGACTGGTCGAGCCAATTCAATGTATCCAAAGTGTCCTGGGCATTCTTTTACTCTTCCTCCGCAAGTTCTGCACCTAAGCCCTGGCTCTATCACTCCCATTCTAAGATTCATTAATCCCCCTTCAATAGGGTAGCCGTCTGCATCGTATAATTCAGAAGTTATTAGCTTTACAACACTCATTCTCTTTATAAGTTCAGGGCTTAAAACCCTGAATTCAATGCTTCCTATTTTTTCTTTTACCACGTTTATCACGATTATTTTTCACCCTTTTTTTTAGTCCTTGTATTTAATGTTTAACTTTGGATAAATGCATAAGCTTTTCAATTCATCCAATAATAGCTTGAACGCGTAGCTCATTTCTATGAATGTAACTGGAGCGTCTTCTCCGCATATGCTGCAAACTCCTTTGTTCCTGTAATAATTAATGTAAGATATCATTCCGCATTTGCTGCACACCGGCATTATTTCTTTGTCTGAATCAAATCTTTCTTTTAGCAATAGAGCGGCCCCATGGGCAACTAATACATCTTTTTCCATTTCTCCAAGCCTTAATCCTCCATCTTTTGACCTTCCTTCAGTTGGCTGCCTTGTTAATAATTGGACTGGCCCTCTTGTTCTCATGTGATACTTGTTTGAAACCATGTATTTTAATCTCATATAATAAACGTTTCCAATGAATATTCTGACATTCAGCATTCTTCCGGTTTTCCCGTCATACAATGTTTCTGAGCCGTTTTCCCTAAAACCTAATTCATGAAGCTGAGTTCTTAAATCTTTTTCAGATTCTGATGAGAAAATTGTTCCATCCACATTTCTTCCGCCAAGAGCTCCGACTTTTCCTCCGATTATTTCAATCAATTGCCCCACTGTCATCCTGCTTGGTATGCTGTGCGGGCTGAAAATTATGTCAGGATAAACCCCTGTTGAAGTGAAAGGCATGTCTTTTTTAGGAACAAGCATTCCTATCACTCCTTTTTGCCCATGCCTTGTTGCAAACTTGTCGCCTATTTCAGGGATTCTTGCCTGCCTTATTCTTATATTCACAAATTTATTTCCATCCTCTGTTTCAGTTAATATTACTGAATCAACTTTTCCATCTTCCCTCTCGCAAGCAATGCTTGAATCATTTTTCTCCCTCATTTCCATCCTGAACTCTTCAGTTCCCATTAAAAATCTTGGAGGGCTGACTTTTCCAACCAATACGCTGTTTGGATGAATCTTTGCTTCAGGATAAATTATTCCATCATCCTCTAATTTTGCGTAATCTTCTTCCATTCCCCTTAGCCTGCTGACTCCTTTATCAGGGTCAGGAAGCCGGGTAATCTCATCTTTTTCTCCAGAATACCTTAATTCTTCGCAAATATAGGGCTTGAAAAATGTTGAGCGGAACAATCCCAAACCAACGCTGTCTTTGTTAAGCACTATTGCATCATCCATGTTATAACCTTCATTGGTCATTATTGCAATAACCACATTTTGGCCTATTGGGTGGCTGTCATACTTCACATTTTTATAAATCATTGTATCAACAACAGGTTTTTGGGGATAATGCATTATGCTGACATCGCTGTCAATTCTTAAATTAAAATTAGTTGTATAAATTCCAAGCCCTTGCGTAATCATTTTCGCAGCAAGCATAACCCTTCCTGTTGAATTATGATTGGAGAATGGGGCAAGCCCTGCTTGGCTTCCAAGTATTCCAGCATTAATTATTTCCAAATGAGTGTGCTTTTCATTTAAATCTTTTTCATTAAGAGCAATGTAAGAATCTTCCTCTTCCTCAGCATCCAAGTACTCAATAACCCCTAATTTAACCAGATCATTCCACTTTAATGCCCTGCTTTTAAGCTTCTCAATAAGTTCATCATTTAATTTTGATTTCCCGTTTTCAACAATAATCAAAGGCCTTCTCGCCCTTCCTGCTTCAGTCAATACTTGCAAAGAATCAGCTTTTTTATCATAATGAACATTTAATTTATTGGTTAATTGATTATTCCTCCTTAATTTTTTAAGATTGTTCGAGAACTCTTCAGCATTCTTGACTGTTCCAACTATTACCCCATTAAAGCAAACTTCAGTCATTGCTCAAACCTCTTTAATCCAAATTCAACCATTTTATTCATGATTTCTTCATCATCACTGTTCTCAATGCTAATCTCAGCCATTATTGCCAAATTCTTCCTTAATCCAACATTTGGACCATCAGGAGTTTCATTAACGCATAATCTTCCATAATGGCTCGGATGCAAATCCCTTGCCTTAAAATTCTCCCTTTGGCTTGTCAATAATGACGCAACTCTTCTTAAATGAGCTAATGTTCCATAATAATTATTCCTTTCCAGGTGCTGGCTAACTCCCTGCCTTCCTCCAACCCATTGCCCTGTTGCCAAGCTTCTTTTAATCATGCTGGTCAATAATTTTCCCCTAGTAATGCTGTTAATCAAAGGCATTTTTCCTTTTTTCACAAGCCTTTCAAAATTATATTTCATATCACCAATAAACATCCTGAAATTAGACCTAAACAATGACTCCATCATTTCCTTGCATAATTTTAATCTCTTGTTTTTATAATGGTCCTTGTCATCAGAAGATAATTTTCCATGAGCGCTTAAAATAACCTTTCTTATCATGCTCGCCAAATAATATGCTTTAAGAATTCTTGAATCCTTTGAATGCCCTATATGGGGAAACAAGCTTTTATCAATTATTTCCTCAGCCCTTTCAATCCTTATTGCTGAATTATATGTTATCCCCATTTTCTTTCCAACCAAATCAAACGAATCATTCTCATTCTTTAAATCGCTAATCTTAAGCAAATTAACATATATTTCACCCATGTACTCTTCAGGCAAATCAAGAATCTTTAAAATATCCTGGTCTTCAAAAAATCCAAGAGCTTTAAGCATTCCAAACGCAGGAACTTCTTTTACCCTTGAAAAATTCATTGAAATGATTCCGTCTTTTTCCCTGTAAACATTGTGAAGAATTTTGTATTGGCCGTCATCGCTAAAAACTTTTGCAATCATTCCTTTCTTTGCAGTTGATTTCTCAACAAGTATTTTATTCGGAGCCAAATCTTCAACAACGATTATTATCCTTTCAGTGCCATTAATAATAAAATAACCCCCTTGGTCATGCGGGTCTTCTCCAACATTAATTAATTCATCCTCAGTTAATCCATTCAAGCAGCAATACTTGCTCTTAACCATTATTGGAAGCCCTCCAATGCAAACCTGCTTTGACTCTTCTTCAACATCATCTTTTATAACAGTCAATTCAAGCATTAACGGGGCCTCATAAGTGATGTTTCTTATCCTTGCCTCAGTTGGAGTAATCATTCTTTTAGTGCCATCAGCCTCTTTTATGCTCGGAGTTTCAATCCAAATCTTGCCCATCCTTATCTTAAGCTCAGTGACATCATTTGGAAGAATGTCAGGCACTATGTATTTATTTTCATCAATGATTTTTTGAAGGCTTTTCTCAACAAAAACATTAAAACTTTCAAGATTATGGCTGGTTAATTTCCTTTGCTCAAAATACGCATCAAGCAATAATTTGCTGGAATCCTTATTCATCAATTACCACCCTGTAAAAAATGCTCTCCCCAGCAGTGTAGCTTTTTCTTGTTATTTTAAAAATATCATTTGGCTTTGCTTTGAAAATTTTGCAAACTGGGTCGCTAAGATTAATTTTTGGAAGCTCCAATCCGGAAGAAATTTTTAAGTGCTCAAATAATTTTTGGATTTCGTCCGCATTTAATAGTTCAAACTTTGGGTTATAATTATGGGAAAGCACGAAATCCTCTTCTAATTCATCCTTTTTTTCTTCAACCAATTTTTTTCTCCCCTTTACTGCAAAAAAAACAGCCCAACATTCATTCTTTTGAGCCCGATGGGATTTGAACCCACGACCCCTTGATTAAAAGTCAAGTGCTCTGCCAAGCTGAGCTACGAGCCCGTTCTTTCAGCCAACATTTTTTTTAACTGTAAATTATAAATAACGAATAATCATTTTTTAAATCTATCGCTTAAAATAATGGCAGAAGATGAGCTCAACATAATCATTAAAAAAAATCTCATTGCTTTAAAAATGTTTCGAAAAACTGTTTTTAATGGGTTTGAGTTGCTTTGAAAAAGCAATTTTTTAAAACACAAAAGATTTAATGTTTTTATGAATAAGATAAATGTAATTATAAAAAAATCTGAATCAAAAAAAATAGATGATTTTTTAAAAAACGAGGATATTAAAAAAATTTTCAGAATTGTGGGAAAAAATAATGTGAAGTATGAATTTTTAATAACTGAAAACAAAACTTCTGAAATTATTGAAAAATTAAAGAAATTAATGAATGGTTTCGGGTTCATTAATATGGATTCAACTAATTTAATTTATCCGAATATTACTGGAGAGAGCAAAAAAAAAGATGTTGAGGAATTAATATTAAAAGGGGCGAAAAATTTCACTGTTTTTGACAAAAACTATGTTTTATTCACAGTTTGCGCTGCGATAATTGCATGCATAGGCTTTCAAGTGGATAGCATAATCGCATTGGTTTCTGCAATGATTATATGCCCTTTAATGGCTCCAATAATGGCTTCATCCTATGCCTTGGCAAATTCCATTAAAAAATTAATTATTCGCGGATTTCGGGTTGAAATTGCTGGAATAGCTTTAATAATTATTGCATCAATGATGATGAGCCTTTTTCCAAACCCTTCATTAGTGCTTGAAAAAAGCGTTGCAAGCATAAATTTAATATACTCTTTTTTGATAGCTGTTGTTGTTGGAATTGTTTCAGCAAACGCGTTTATAACCGGAAAATACGAGGCTTTGACTGGCGCTGCTGTGGGAATATCCCTTCTTCCCCCAATAACGAATGCGGTTATATTGTTTGCTTCAGCTCAAATGCCTTATGCTATTGCTTCAATGCTTTCGTTTGTTGCAAACCTTGCTGGAATGCATTTAAGTTCAGCAATATTTTTTTCAATGAATAAAGAAAAATAATTATCTATATTCTTCTTTCAAGAGCAAGCTTTGGCCCGAAATTGCAGGGAGCAGTGCATAGGTTTTTTTCGCATTTTTTCACTGCATTGCTTTCCAAATATTGCCTTATTTTTTCATTGGCAGAATTAGCCAAATACTTATTTTTCACTTCTTTGACATTGTTCATTATTTCCCATTGGGCTGAACCGCACAACCTTTCAATTGCCTTCATTGCAAAGCGTTCAAGCGTTCCTCTTTCGCTAACATTCAATAATCCTGCCTGAGGCCAAATGCCGGCAATGCTTTCTAAATCACTCAGCCACTCATTACTTAAGTCTTTGGGCAGAATTCTTGGAACAAAAAAATCAGTTATTTCTTCAAAATCTTTGACTTGATAATTTATTCCCCTGTGCTTTTGCGCTTGAGCCAGCGCTGCAAAGCTCAATGAATAATTAGCGCAATAAGTTGCTCCAAAATATTCTTCATAATCAAACAATGAATGCCAATTCAGCTTCATTCCCTTGCTTTTGCAATTCAATCCCTCAGCTTTCAGGGATTTAATGCACTCCATTGAAACAAATTCTTTCACTGATTTTTTAAGGGCTTTATTGTATTCATTATTGTTTGCTTCATTCATGAATTCTTCAAGCATGCTTATTAAATAATTCAAATGCCTGAAGCTTATTGTGTGAATCAATTTTGTGGGAGTGTGAACACTGGTTAAATACCTCGCATTTTCTTGGCTGAGCTTTTCAATTCCAGAATCATTGATTTTGTTGCCGTATTCTGATTTTATTAATCTTTTAAATTCATCAGCCCATTTGTTGTATAATTGCTTTTCTTTTTGCGAAACATCATTCATTTTTGTGTATCTTGCGGATTTCTCGCTCGTGGCATAAGAGCTTTGATTGTTAAGAATCATTGCCAAAGATTTTGGAATCCCTGAAATTTCAAGGGCAAAATAAGTGTGCTCATAAACGCTGTGATGCCCTGCGCTTAAAGTCCTTTTTATGCGATTAAGGGTTAATTCCTCCCTTTCGCCATTTATTTCTTTAAAATTTTTCTCGCTATAGCACACATTGGCGAATTTTGAGCCCAATTCAAGGGCATTAGTTTTAAAATCTTTAAAATTTTTTTCAGGAATTAATCCTGGAACAAGCACGATTGAGCACTCCATGAATAATTAAGGAGTGTTCAATAGTTTAAAAAAAATTTTATTAACTGGTGCGTGGTTAATATTCGTCTTTTTCGCTCTCAAACATTGAGAATTTCCTGTTAATGTCGTCAATCATTACATCGCATTCAGCCTTAATCTTGTTTAGATTGGCTATGATTCTATTTTTTTCCACTTCCAAGCTTTTAATGTTCTTGTATGGCTCCATTGCCCTTTCAAGCATGTCAATCTCAATGTATGTGTAGGGCTCTTTGGCTAATTTTTGGCACACTTCTGTAGCAATTTCTTCCAAGAATTTGTTCATTGCAACTTTCACTCTTTTCTTTATCATTCTGCCTTCAGGCAAATTATTCTTGATTAACCTGACTATTTCAGCGTTCGCGAAAGCCATTTTAGCCTCTTCTTCCTCATTTAAATCCTCTTCAATTTCAGGCTTTATTTCATCATCACTCATAATAGTAATCTTAAAATTCATGCTTTAAAAAGCTTGTTTTTGGTTTATAATAAA
Source organism: Candidatus Nanoarchaeia archaeon (assembly GCA_028710615.1). Taxonomy (GTDB): domain Archaea; phylum Nanobdellota; class Nanobdellia; order Tiddalikarchaeales; family Tiddalikarchaeaceae; genus JAQTTT01. The sequence continues at coordinate 11,727 of JAQTTT010000009.1, read as the reverse complement.
CTTCAGAATCCTTTTTTTAATCCCACTGCCTCGTATCTGCATATTTCGTGGCAGCAGTAGCACCTGACGCATTTGGAATAATTAATTTTTGCTTTGCCTTTAATTATTGTTATTGCTTTTACTGGGCATGATTCTGCGCACATCCCGCACCCTATGCAATTGTCTTTTATGAACGGCTTTTTAATAAAAAAGTCATTATATAGGCTTCTTAAATTCGAGGGTATTAGCTTGAATAATTTTGATATTAATTCTGAGTGCGGCATTTTAAAATCTTTTTTGAATTCTGCGCAATCCTTTTTGCTTTCTTTGAATAATCCTTTTTCTTTTGCAATTTTTAGATAGGGGACTTTGTTGCTATCAATGCCCATTATTTTTGACATGAAGTAATCTGTTTCAAAGCAGTTCGTTCCTGCTGCAATGATTCCAAGCTTTTTTATCCTTCCCCTGCTCGGCCCTTCCCCCTCCATGCCCAATACTCCGTCAACTATGTTCAGGCATGGATTCGCGATTAACGCCAAATCTATTAGCATTTTTGAAAAATCATCAACAGTCTTGAATCTTGAATGAAAATAAGTCTTGTCTTTTCCTGCAATCAATCCGAATAAATTCTTTGTTGCGCAGGTCAAGGTTGTGAACATATGGGTTTTTGCTTTGCACACATTTATTATTTTGTCTGCCTTGAAGAATTGCGAGATTAAGCCATATTTTTTAATAAATCCCTTTGCATTGTGGTATTCTTTTGAAGAATAATCCCTGTCAATCTCCTTAAAACCCGAATAACCGCATTCTGCATAAACTTTATCCATGCATTCTTTTGAGTAACACCCTGATGAAGAATCAGCGATTATTATTTTGCAACCCGTTTTTTTAAGCTCGCGCAACAATCCAGTTATTATTGCTGGATGAGTGGTTATTGACTTATTCGGATTCGCAGGCATTAATAAATTGGGCTTTATAAGCACTGTGTCCGATTTTTTAATGAATTTTTCTATTCCCCCCAAATTCTTCAGGCAATTTTTAAGCGCTTTCCTGACTTTAGGCAAATCATATGATTCGCATTCATTTACTGAAAACATGATTAATGAATATTAGCTTTGCTTTCTTTAAAAAAATTAACAATTAAGAATTAATCAATCATCTGAAGAGCTGTCTTGGTTTTCTTTGTCCTGCTCGAATTGCCTGCATATTCCGCATCTTTCCATTTTCTCATCCCCGCAATTAGCGCAGAATAATGAACCGCATTCAAGGCAAGTCGTCATCCCTTTGTGCGTTTTCTTGCAAATATCGCATTTCAACGCCTTCGTTTTTTTCAATGCTTTTTTTTTAATTTTGTTTCCCCTCTTTGCGATGCACTTTCATAAAAAAAATAATAAAAAAAATAATCAAATGTTCTTGGATTTAAGCTGTTAACTAATAATCTGATTCTGCGTCATTGTCGCTTAAGTCTTCATCGTCATCAGCTTCGTCATCATCGAAGTCTTCATCGTCATCAGCTTCGTCATCATCGAAGTCTTCATCGTCATCAGCTTTAAATTCATATTTTTTCATAGTTTTATTTAAACCCCTTTTTTATTTTTTCTTTTTTGCAGGTGCTTTCTTTTTTGCAGGTGCTTTTTTCTTAGCTCCTTTTTTTGCTGCCATGGCCACACTTCCTCCTCATGAGTTTTTTTTAACATCATTATTTTTTTTAATAAAAATGTTATACTATAATTTAATCCTGCTTATTTAAAAACTTTTTTTTTAGATTAATATTTCAAAAAAATAAAAAATTATTTTTTCCATCCCAGCAATTTTTCAAGGACATCCCAATCATTAAAATCATCAATGAAAGATTCTTCCCCGTTTCCTGCAAAACGTTTTTCCGGTTCTCGTTTTTCCATTTTTAATTTTGAAATCAGGCTTTCATGGTAAGATTCGATGTCAGGAAAATCTGTGGGAATCATTGTTGTAGTATTTTCAATCATTGCTTTTGAAAGAAGCGAGTCTTCAAGAAAAACTTTCATGTAATATTTTATTCCATCCTTTTCAATCACATAAATCTTCATCTGTCCCGGCACTTCTGCTTTATTCACAAAATTATACGTTTTAAGCTGAGGAACCATTTTCTTCAAATCTTCAAAATATATTGAAAATCCCGCAACTATGCCTGTTCTTTCCATGATTGGGAAAAAAAGAAATCTCTTTATAAACATATTGTTTCCTATTCATATTCCCATGAAGCGGAATCTTTTGAAAAACAACTTTAAAAAAAGAAAAGCTTTTAAAGACAAACTATTCAATTACGACTTATGAGTGATAAAAACAAGAATGAATTATTAAAAGAATATATTACCCTATATCAAGCAAATCAGTCTTTAAAAGATGAAATGCTGATGGGACATTGTGAAAAACTTAAAAATTATTTGATAAAAAATGCAAGCGATTCTCCTGGGAAAAATAATTGCGGGTGTTTGGAAAAAACTTTATCCTTTTTTGAATTAGCTGAATCCCACAACCTTCATTATAGGGGGGATGAAAGCGGAAAAACTGAAGAAAACTATCAATGTTTCAAAGATGATGTTAAAAGAGTTATTGGCAGAGGAGTTCATACGCCTGATTTTTTAATGCTTGATGAGCACAATTTTACTTTAAAAACTGGAGATATTGTGGAAAAAGTTTTTTTAAAAGAGCGCAGTGATAATGGAGAAGTAATTGATGTTTGTTATTCCAAATTTAAGAATGAGTCTGGCACTACAAAAGGAATAAATATGCTTACTGGCCGTGATGAAGAATGGGAATATGACAAAGTTAGGACTGCTTATCGATGGCTTTATGATAGTTGTCCGCAGGATAAAAAAGAATCAAAATTTGTTTTTTGGTCAGAAGATGGACAGCAAAAGTTTCCAAAAGGGCTGTAAATAACTCAGTATTCCCATGAAGCGGAATCTTTTGAATCATTGATTTTTATGCCTTCTTCTTCAAGCTTTTTTCTTGCGTAATCGCTTAATTCAAAGTTTTTTAAGCTTCTTGCTTTGTTTCTTATGTCAATCGCTATTTCTATGAATTTTTTTGATTCATCCCCTTTTTTTTCATCAAATAATTCAATATCCCCGAAAAAAACATCTTTTATTCTGCCAAAATAAATTAATATTTTTTTTGCTGAAGCCCTTGACAATCCCTTTATGCTTTGAATTTCCTTGCAGAATCCTATCCATTGAGTGATTGCTAATGAAGTGTTGAAATCATCATTCATTGCTGACTCAAAACTTTTTTTTAAGTCTTCGAATTTTTTCATCAATTCTTTTGAATCATTGCTTCCTTTGGCGGATTCAAGCAATTTAAATGCTAAAATTATTTTTTTCAGCTTTGCTTTCGCGTTTTCAAGCTCTTTTTCAGTGAAGTCTATGTTTTTTCTGTAATGCGTTGTCAAGAAAAAGAATCTCAGCAATAAAGCGCCGTATTTTTTAACTGCATCCTTCACTGTTATGAAATTTCCTTTGCTTTTAGACATTTTTTCCCCGTTCATTAATACGTGCTTCATGTGAATCCAATATTTTGAAAAAGTTTTTCCTGTTGCTGCTTCGCTTTGCGCTATCTCATTCTCATGGTGCGGGAAAATGTTGTCTTCCCCTCCTGCATGGATGTCAAAGCTTTCTCCCAAGTATTTCATGCTCATTGCTGAGCATTCAATATGCCATCCAGGCCTTCCTTTTCCAAATGGGCTGTGCCAGTACGGCTCTCCTTCTTTATAATTTTTCCATAACACGAAATCAGCTGCTGAATCCTTGTCATACTCTTCAGCTTTCACTCTGTTGCTTGCGCCTTCTTTTAATTCTTTGGGCTTTATTTTTGCAAGCTTTCCATAATCCTTGAATTTTGATATGTCAAAATATATTCCATCATCCGCTTTATAGGCATATTTTTTGTCAAGCAATTTCTGCACTAATTCTATCATCTCATTTATGTGCTGGGTTGCCAGGCAATTAATGTCAGGCTCTTTTAATCCCAATGATTTTCTGTCAAAAAAGTATGAAAGCATGTAATGCGTTGTTAATTCAAAAAAACTTTTATTTAATTTCTTTAATTCCTTTAGAATCTTATCATCAATCGCTATATCCGTGATGTTTGATACAACTCTTGGCTCAAATCCCTGAAAAGACAGGTATCTTGATATTAAATCCCAGAAAATGTAGCTTCTTGCATGCCCAATATGAATATGATTATTGACTGTTGGACCGCATATGTAAAATCCCACTTTTTTGCCGTTAATCGGCTTAAATTCCTCTTTTTTTCCGTTCAGAGTGTTATAAATCATTAAAGCCATGAATAATTATAATTTTTCCCGCATTTTAAAAACATTGTTTTAGCGAATTGTTATAATTTTTAATAAATAGCCAAGTTTTTTAAACCATAAGTCTTTTATTTAATATTTAAACGGAGGTAAGAATAAGTTATGCCTTATCAAGGAAGAGATAAAAGGAATTTCTCAGGAGGAAACCGCTTTGGCGGAGGGGGCCAAAGAAGAGATTTTGGCGGACCAAGACAAATGTATAAAACAACGTGCTCTGAATGCGGAAAAGAGGCTGAAGTGCCTTTCAAACCAAAAGAAGGGTTGCCTGTTTACTGCAGAGATTGCTACATGAAAAGAAAAGAAAATCCTGGATCAACTGCGCCAAAAGCAAAGAAAGAACGCGTTGAAGAAGATATTGAATCAGATGAAGAGGAATTTTAAGCAATTTTAATTCAAAAGCAAAAAAAATCAATTTATTATTTTATTTATTTCTTTAATTTAAGAATTTCTTGCGTGAGCCAGGTTCATTAACATATTTAAATGCTTGAAGCTTTTTTTAAAAAATGGTTAAGATTACTCCTATTGAAAAGTTTGACCCCAGAGTTTGGGGCATAACTGTTAATTTCATTGTTCTTGATGAGCTTGAAGAAAAGAACGTGAATTTCAAGGACGGGTCAAGCCATAAGACTAAGGATTTCTTGATTGCTGACAATACTGCGAATATTTTGTTCAACTTATGGGATGATAATATTAATCTTGTTAAAAAAGGCAAGACTTACCAAGCAAATAATGCGAGAATGACTGTTTTTAATGGCGTGATGAAATTAACCACCAGCAAAACCAGCGAAATTAAAGAGATTAATGAAAAAATCATTCCCAATCTTGACAATAAAATGGGCGAGAAAAAATTTAAGCCTGCCAAGAAAATTTTTTTTTAATTCCTTTTCAAGCAAGCGTTGGGACTTAACCCTTGGCAATTATTGTTAAAATAATTCATGCATTGCGCCAAATTCATGTTATTGCACACACTTGGCCTTATTTTTAAAAATGCTTCATTCATCCTGTTGTTAAACTCCCTTTCCACGGGGGCGTTTATTAAATTTTTAAGCCTGTCAGGCAAATCTTCAGGCAAAGGGGATTCTTCCATTAATTTAAAGCACTCATCATAATCTTGATTCATGCATTTGTTTACTGACAATATCTTGTTTTCGCAAAAGAGTTGGTATTTTTCAGGAACTGATGAGCAGTCGCAATTAGTTTCATTAATTATGCAGTTAATTATTGGCTCTTTAATGCTGTCAACATTTTTTCCTAATTCAGCATTTATTCTTTGCTCAACTTGCCGGTTAACACTTCCTTCAACAAAGATTCTGATAAAGCCAGGCAAATCATCCGGGATATTTGGCTCATCCATTAACCTAAAGCATGAACTATAATTGAACGCATTGCACTCCCTGATTAATGAAATTTTGTTGCTGCAAAAACTTTGATACTGCAAAGGCACTGAATCGCAGTCGCAATTGCTTTCATTTTCAACGCACGCAAGCATTTGCTCTTTGACCATTTCAGCATACCTTCCCTTGATTTGCTCTTTTTGCATAAGCATTAAAGGCCTTAATATTGGGTCCAAGAAATCCCTGACAAATTTTGGCGCAGTCAGAGGAACAACATTAATAGTGTTATCCAATGCTTCACAGGCAGTAATATTTCCTTCAATGCAATCTATTTGCATATCTTTTTTATCCAGGCAAAACTCTCGAGCATAAGTTGGTATGGTTGAGCAGTCGCAATTATGCGGGTCAATCACGCATGTTCTTGCAATCTCTGCTGAGGCAGCCATGCCTTTCAGTTTCTCGGCATCAATAAAACTCTTGAATGTCTGCGCAAAATAAGGCCTTAAAAATTCCGGCAAACTCGGAGGGTATAATACTATATTATCCAATTGCTCACACCCCATGCCTCCTGTTTGCATGCAAGCAAAGCCGTAATTCTTGGTTTCTTCGCAATAATCAATGTATCCTTGCTCTTGAAGTTTTGAGCAGTCGCAATTATTTATGTCTTTAAAGCATTCATAAATCATTGCATAAACTTGGGATTGGGCGCTTTCAAGCACCTTCGATTTTTGCGCCTCGCATGCCTGCTGTCCGCTTATGCTTGGAATGGTTGAGCAGTCGCACTCATCAAAGTTTTCCTCACAATTAGCCCTGAAATCATTTTCATAATCAATATAAAAGGCTTTGTTTTCCTCGCATTTTTCTCTTGCCACAGGATTAGCTATGCTTGAGCAATCGCAGTTTCCTATATCTTCCATGCAAGATGCAGCTATTTGAGATGCTTTTCCCATCTCTTCCTCGCATTTGGCAATGTATTGAGCTGATTCAAAGATTGAGCAATCGCATGTTGCTGGGTCGCTAAAGCATGACTGCTCCATTGCCCTTAATTTTCCCATAAACTTGTTTTTTTCACTCTCGCATACAGCAACTAATCTTGGATGGGGCAAATCCTTGCATGAGCAGGAATATAAATCCGCCACGCATTCTTGGGATTTTTGAGCCATTAATCTTATTCCTTCATCAACCCATTTGTTGCACTCTGCTTGAGCTTCAGGCTCTGAAAAATAACTGCAATCGCAATTATTCGGATTAGTGTAGCAATTCCTTATAAAACTCTTAGTGCTTTCGCAATGAGGAATTAATTCCTCCTCCAAAGTATTGCAATTAAAAGTGTCAAAATCGTATTGGCTTGCTTGGCTAATGCTGAAAGCAAAAACTCCTGAAAATAAAAATAATGATGCTGCGAGAATTAATTGTTTTTTCATTAGTTATAATGATCGCGTCAATGTTTTAAAAAAATTGTTAATTTGTTTGTTTAAATAAAAATCAATAAATCATAAAAAAATTAAACATCAAGCTTGCTAAAAACTGAAGGAATTTTTTTCTCTGTTTCAGCTTCTTTCACAGCTTTAATTTTTTTATTGGCTTTTTCCTTTAACTCTTGAAGTTCATTAACATCCAATTTAATTATTTCTTCAATATCCTGTTTATTAATGATTTCTTTGCGTTTAAGGCTAAAAACATCCTCAACTTTAAACTCTGCAGAATATTTGCCTGTTTCGCCCTTGCTGTCTTTAATCAAAACATATGTTATTTTTTTTAAATCAGAATCAATGCTTCTCGCACTGGAAATGCTAAAATCAGTTATTTCATGTTCAGCAAATAAAATATTTTTTCTAAGCGGCGTTGCGATTGGAGAACATTGGATTCTCCCTGAACTAATCATTGAAACAAGCTTGTCATCCAAAGTTTGGCCATTCAATTGCTCATTGGCTTTTTCAGACAGATTATTGTCTGATGCTCCGCAATTTGGGCAATTGATTGAATATGTTTTAACAACCTCACCCCCTTTTTTGCTTACATTTGTCCTTAAAACATAATTTGCATTGCAATAATTGCATGTTTCAAGGCTTTGCCCAGTTCCAGGCGTTGAAAAATAAGCAACATCAAAAAATAAACTATTGAGGTTTAAATCAATGACATTTACTCCAATCACTATTTTTTCAATAAGCTCTCCTTTTGCAGGAATTGCAACCAAAGGAGCAGCGACTTTTTTTCCCCAATTCATAAAAAGAACATATATGAGAATCTATTTAAAAATGTTTTTATTCAAATAAAAAAAAATAAAAAAAAAATGCCTTACTTTTTTTTTCCTGCTTTCTTTTTATTAAATCCTTTTTTAAAATTCTTTAAGGCTGTTCCAACCTTAGACATAATTATTAAAACTTTTTTCTTTATATCTGAAGATTTAACAGTTTTTTTCCCTTTAAGCTGCAAAGAAACCATTTTGCCTATTGCTTTCGCGATTGGCTCAGGAGTTCCTGCTTTAAAGCAAGATTTCACAACTTTTGATTCTTTATAAGGCTGCATTGATTTGTTTTTTTTAATAACCTTAACCATGCATAAAATGAATCAGTTAAAACTTATTAATGCTTTGATTTTCACTAAAAAAAAAGCGTTAGAAAATTTTATAAAAAACAGCTTAATTTTCTATTGTGAATATAAAAAAGGGCGTTGATGATTTTTTGGTTGAAGACAGCAAAAGAATAAAAATTCTTGAAAAAATATTGAATGATAATAAACATGACTTAGAGGAATTGAAAATCAAAAAAGAAGATTTAAAGAACAAGCACAATGGAAATTATTCTGATTTTGCACAAGAATACATATCTTATTTAATGAAAGAAATAAGAGGAACATACAAAAGATTTTTATAAAATAAAAAAAAAAATAAAGAATTTATATTATTGAGCCTATTTCAACACCATCTGATTCATCAACCAGAACTGAATCCAATTCGCTTAATACTTCATCAGAAGTTAATGCGTCGCTTAAATTGCTTGAGCCATTATTAATAATTGCGCATCCGCTCACTAAAACTATCAGCAGGATTAAAGATAATGCCAAATAATTCATTGCTTATCTTCCCCTTCCGTTGTTTCTTACACTGCTGGAAATGCTTGAATTAGGATTTCTTTCTTTATACTCATCTATCCTGTTTTGTATGTTTTGCCTTATTCTTTGAGTAATATTCTCAGCATTCTCTAAAGCTTCATTATTCTTGGCTGAAGCATTGATATTATTTCTCACCAAGTTCTCTTTTACCTGCATGATAACCTCATTCCTTATGCTTTCATTCAAATTCTGAAACATGTTTCTAATTACATTATTTATCTGGTTTTTGGCGATTGAGCCGTTCATTATTCCATTAATTGTTTCATTATCAACGCTTCCCACCACATTCCTAACTTTTAAAGCATTGTGAGCGCTCATCATTCTTGAAATCTTTTCACTTACCCCGTTGCTTTCATTCACTAATCTTAGCTTATTTTTCAAAGCATTAATGTGCCCTGCTTGAAAGTAATCATGGGAGATTTCCCTGAACTCTGAAACTAATTCTATGGATTTCTTTTTAAGGTAAACGAAGTCAATCGCTGCTTGCCTTAAATCATATTCTTTTGCCTCATCCATGTAATAGCCTGCTTCGGCTTTCAATGATTCCAAAGCTTCAACTATTGAGCTTAATTGCTCAGCAATGCTTGAATCATTAATTTCAGCAATCACCAAGTCAGCTTGCTCAATCCTCAGGCTTAGCTGCCCATATAATTGGCTGAACCTTAAAATTACTCCAGGGTTGGTTGACAATATTTCAGAATCCCTGATTGAATCATTAATTAAATCTTCATTAATTAATGTGGAATTGTCGAATAATTCGGAATCATTCAAAGGCATTGAGTCATTGAATAACTCTGTTTCATTCGTTGTCTCATTCTCAGCAAAAACCGCTGATGCTGAGACTAATAATAGCATCATTGATGCCAAAACTATTTTATTCATGCTAAACTATTACGCTGGAACAACATATAATAATAACCCGAAAAAAAGCGAGACAAAGCGAAACTATTTGGCTAAAATAAGCAGATTGCTAACTCCTTTTTTTTCTTTTTTAATTAATCCTTTCCTAATTAATGAATTAACATTTCTTGAGACCGCTGCTTTCGGCATGCCCAAAAAATTTTCCAAATATTTCTGCTCAACCTCCCCTTTATTCATAATCATTTTCATTATCTTTGCCTGCCTGTCAGTCAAAGCAGAATAATTAATTCCGGTTTTTTTCTTTTTCTTGAAAAATTTAAAATAAAAAATTACTCCGGCAACAATAACCATAAGCGCAATTAAATAATGTGTTAAATTGTTTTGTGGTGCTAATTTGTATTGAATTACTGCTTTAAATTCCTCATTTGAGCCCAATCCTTTAATTATCAAATTTTGCCCATAAGCCATGCTTATAAATTTAGGAGTTTTGATGTAATTAATCGTTACATCTTTAGGCAATATTATTTCATAGACATAATTTGAAAAGTTATCACTCAATGAAATATTGAGCAAATAATAGCCGTTATTATATGCCAAGAATTTTGAGTAATTGCTTATTAATTCCGGATGATTCGTGATCCCGGTTATTGATAATTCTGAACCTTCAGCATTAATTACAATATCTGCGTAATAATTCTGCGAAAAAGCCAGGGGAATAAAAAATAAAAGCATTAATGATTTGCAATTCATAATTATACTAAAGGATTTAATTATTTAAAAAAGTGCTATTTAAGCAAATTTTCCAATTCATTTGATGCAAATTCAATTTTAACTCCTGCCAAACCAAATGCTTTAATCTCTTTTTTCAAATTCGCAACACTTTCTTCGCTTAATTCTTTGCTGCTTGACGAGCCCGAATATGCAGATATGTTGAATTCTCTGCCTTTTTCTGCACAGCTAATTTCTGCTCTAAAAACATATTCTGTGCCAGTTATTGGCGCAAAAGCATTGTTCTTGTATGCCTTAACATCAACTCTTGCGCTAATGGTTGAATCCTCCTTTTTCAAGCAATAATCAACCAAATCATCCGCATTATGAGGAGTTTTTCCAAAAAGCTTATATCTTAAACTGTTCATGATTTTAAATTATTAAAAAAGTTGTATATATAAAGATTTCTAAAAAAATAAAAAAAATAAAAAAAGCTGTTTTTTTCAGCTTTATTCCACTTTCAAAGGGCTGAGCTTTTCTTTTGTATTCAAATATTCCCTTGCGCAATTTCCGCATCTTGAGCAAGAAGTTTTTCCTTTTTCTCCCTCAATCTTTCCGCAACTGTACACAAACATGTTGTATTTATGGCGATCCATTATTTTTTCCCATGCATCAGTCGTTATTGCAGAATAAGAATTAAGCGTTCTTTTCCTGAACATGTAATTGTCTTCATGGCCTTTTGGAACAGAATCTCCATAATAAGCCATGAATGTTAAAATCACTGGCACTTCATTTTTAGTGTAATGCTCAATCGCCTTATCCACAACATTCTCAAGATTCCAAGTATTTGTCCTGATTCTTACAAACATTAAGTTCTTTGGAATAGGATTCATTAAATAGAATGCCGTATCAGTCATTTCAGCAGGATTAATTGTTACAACAACGGGCTCCAATAAAGATTCAAGCTCTTTTGCCGTTTTTTCACCATCAAAAGGCAAACCTTTTCTGTGATTTGACAATTCCCTTGGAATAGCGGTGTTATAAAACCTTCTCGGATACTTCTTGGTTGTTTTCAATACTTCAGTTTTCTTTACCAAAGAATCATTGCCATCATTCACTCGAACAATCCTGAAATCATCCACTTGCTCCAAAGTCGGAAGATTCGGAAGATTCTCATCCAAAGGCTCAAGATAGCTTCTTCCACTCTGAAAAAAGCAATCAGAACACTCATTAGGACACGTGCCCTTTTGAGGTATTGCAGCAAGTATTCCGCTGCCATTCGTTTTAGGATTTACTTTAAAAGTCATAATTTAATTTTTCCCCCACAATGAATCCCTCTCAAAGAAGAATTCTTTTTCCCCATTATTGCTTCTTCCCCAA
>JAQTTT010000042.1 GCA_028710615.1 Candidatus Nanoarchaeia archaeon | reverse complement strand
GCCAAAGCGTTTTTCAGAAATTTTTGCTCAATATTCTTTTTAATCAAATCAAGCATTTTCAGCTTATCCCCTTTTTTTGGAACAATTATTTTAATTGCAGAACTTTTGCCTTTCAAATGCTCAACCAATGCGCTGTCAATTTTTTGCCTTAAAACCAATTCTTCAGGCAAAGAGTTTTCTGAATAATATTGCATGAGGAATTGGTTAAAAAAATCAGGAGAATAATTGAATTCAAATTCGTCTTTTTCGCTGACTAGCCCGGAATTAACCTTAAAAACCATTATGTAAATGCCATTATCATTATCTAAGAAGTCTATGAAGTGCTCGTTATGCTTTTTATTCCTTTGGATTAATTGGGATTCTCTTAAATAATCAACTGCTTTTAACTGCTCCCTTACAATTATTGCTTTCTCAAATTCTTTTTTCATGGAATATTCCTTTAGCTCTTTTTTTAATGCTGATTCAATGCTTTCATTTTTTCCAATCAAAAGATTTCTTGCTTTGTTAATCTGGTCAGCATAATCTTTTTTGCTGATTTTTCCAATGCATGGAGCGCTGCACAGCCCAATATGAAATCTTAAGCATTCTTTTTTAGGCATTCTTTTGCAAGTCCTTAATTTAAAAGTCTTATTTGCGAATTCTAAAATATTTTTTCTGTTGCCAGCCAAAACAAAAGGGCCGAATAAATCCTTGCCCTTTTCCCTGTCCCTTGCCATGATTAATCTTGGAAATTTATCATCAGTTAATTTAATGAAAGAATAAGTCTTAGAATCTTTCAAGGCAATATTGTATTTCGGATTATGCTTTTTTATCAGATTATTTTCAAGAATCAATGCCTCAATTTCATTATTAGTTATTATGAAATCAATGCCATTAATATTATTGACCAATGCTTTCGTTTTATTATCAAACAAGCGCCCCTTAAAGTAGCTTTCAACCCTTTTTTTTAAATTCCCCGCTTTTCCAACATAAATTATTTTTCCATTAATGTCTTTATACAAGTAGCATCCGGGAGAATTCGGCAAAGCGCTTAAATCAATCATCAAAAGATTAAATAACCCTTTTTTTTAATAAATTTGCCAATATTACAATAATCCATTGATCTTTTTATATTCAGTCCATTCCATTGCAGTGAACAATCTTTTTTCAAGTATTTCTTGCTTAAGATTTGAAATCTTTTCAGGGTCATGGATTCCGCGCTCGTTTTCATTCATTTTATCAAAGCATTTTTTTGCTTTTTGAACAAGTTCATAGCATTTAAGCCCCATGGATTTTATATCCACTGAATTTATTTCAAGACAATCAATAATCAACTGAAACAATTTTTTTGACTGCTGATAATAAGCGTCAATTTCGTATTTTAATAATTCCAGTTTAACAAAGCCTTTAACTTTTTTAATATTTAAACCTGCTTTTGCAAAATCAATCACTTTTTTGAATTTTCCATTTAAAATGCTTTCAATATCAACAATGTTTTCATCAGCGTAATACTCGCTTAAAGGATTGGTTTCTTGGGGGGCGCTATAATAAATTCCTGCAGCATAAAGCATCACTTCAGGCTCAAGAAGCGCGTTTGGGTGCTTGAGAACTTCATCAATGCAGTCCTTTGCAAGAATGAACTCATGGCTTTCAAAATATTGCATGGCTGTTTCATAAACTATTATCCAATCATGCTTCATGATTCATTTTAAAATTAACAAGGATTTAAAGCTTTTCATTTAATATTTTTTTTAAATATTCTCCAGTGCAGCTGTTTTTGCTTTTTGCAACTTCTTCAGGAGTGCCAAAAGCAATCACTTCACCTCCCTTATCCCCGCCTTCAGGACCCAAATCAATGATGTAATCAGCGGATTTAATAACATCCAAGTTGTGCTCAATCACTACAACACTGTTGCCCTTATTAACCAATTCATTAAGAACAATCAATAATTTTTTTACATCATCAAAATGAAGCCCTGTTGTCGGCTCGTCAAGCAAATACAAAGTTTTTCCCTCAACCCTTTTAGCCAATTCCCTTGTAAGCTTAATCCTTTGGCTCTCCCCTCCGCTAAGAGTATTAGAGCTTTGCCCCAATTTAATGTACCCCAAGCCCACTTCATTCAATACTTTTAATTTTCTGCTGATTTTTGGAATGTCCTTGAAAAAAACGAATGCTTCATTAACGCTCATATCCAGAATTTCGCTGATATTTTTATCCTTGAATTTAATTTTCAACGTTTCTTTATTGTATCTTTTGCCTTTGCATTCCTCGCAAGTCACGTAAACATCAGGCAAAAAATTCATTTCAATCTTTATAACGCCGTCACCCTGGCAGTTCTCGCATCGTCCTCCTAAAACATTGAAAGAGAATCTTCCGATTTTATACCCTTTTTCTTTGGAAGCTTTTGTCTGCGAAAACAAGTTGCGCACATCATCAAAAACTTTAATATAAGTTGCGGGATTGCTTCTTGGAGTTCTTCCAATAGGGCTTTGGTCAATCACCAAAGTTTTATCAATCAATTCAGCATTAACAACATCTTTTGGATTATTCATCAAGCTTTCATGCAGGCAATCATAAATAAGCGTTGATTTTCCGCTGCCGCTAACTCCGGTAATCACTGTGAATACTTCCAGAGGGATATCAACATTTATTTTTTTTAAATTATTCCTGTCAGCGTTTTTAATGCCTAAAAAATTCAGGGATTTTCTTCTGATGCTTGGATTTTCAATCCGCAATTCTTTTGATAAATATTTGCCGGTAATGGAATTTTTTGCGTTAATTAAATCATTTACTGTTCCCATGGCCACCACTTTTCCGCCTTCAACCCCTGCGCCAGGCCCAATGTCAACCAAGTAATCAGCTTTCCTTATGGTTTCCTCATCATGCTCAACAACTATTAAAGTGTTTCCCAAATTCCTTAAATTATGGAGCGTTTGAATCAGTTTTGCATTGTCTTTTTGGTGCAATCCAATGCTGGGCTCATCCAAAACATACAATATGCCTGTTAAGTTTGAGCCTATCTGCGTAGCCAAACGTATCCTTTGGCTTTCCCCTCCGCTTAAGCTTCCAGCGCTTCTTGACAAATTCAAATAAGACAGCCCGACTTCATTCAAAAAATTAAGCCTTGAATTAATCTCTTTTAAAATATTTTCAGCAATGATTGAATCAGATTCGCTTAATTTTAATTCGCTGAAAAATTTCATAGCTTCATCAATAGGTAAATCGCTTACTTGGCTGATTGATTTATTATTAATCAAAACATTCAGTGCATCAGGCTTTAATCTCTTGCCTTTGCATTCAGGGCAAGGCAAAACCTTCATAAATTTTTTTAATTCCTCCCGCCGGTATTCAGAATTTGTTTGCTTGAATAATCTCTCGGATTGCGGAATCAATCCCTCCCACACCCCGCTTCTGCTCCACTCAGAATCTCCCTGATTCATTATCATCTTAAACTTAATCACTTTGTCGCTTCCATGCATTAAAGCATTGTACTGCTCCTTTGCCAGCTCATTAATTTTTGTGAAAACATTGAAGCCAAAACTTTTTGCAACGCTTTCCAAATATTTTATCCTCCAGCCGTCAACAACGTTTTTATACAAAGCTATTGCTCCGTCAATAATTGACAAATTTTTATCAGGAATAATGAGCTCAGGGTCAAATTCCATTTTAACCCCCAAACCATTGCAGGTTTCGCAGGCTCCAAAAGGGCTGTTAAAGCTGAACATTCTGGGCTCTAATTCAGGCAGACTGTATCCGCATATAGGGCAGGATAATTTGCTTGAAAATGTTTGCTCTTCCCAACCCTTGACAATGACCAATCCCTCTGATTTATTCAAAGCCAAAGCAATGGCTTCATTCATTCTTGAATCCTCCGATAATTCAACAGCGTCAATAATAATTTCAATGTCATGCTTTTTATTCTTGTCAAGAACAATTTTTTCATCAGTTTTATAATGCTTGCCATTGACTCTCACTTTTGAAAAACCTTCTTTGTATAAATCCTTGAATAATTGCTCATAGCTTCCCTTTCTTTGCCTGACAATAGGAGACAATATCGTGACTTTTTTTCTCTCAACCCGCTTAACCTTATTAATAATTGATTCAATAGTTTGCGACTGGATTCGCGTCTTATGCAAGGGGCAGAAAGCTTTTCCAACCCTTGCGTATAAAAGCCTCAAATAATCATATATTTCAGTCACTGTTCCAACAGTGCTTCTTGGATTATTGTTCGTAGTTTTTTGGTCAATGCTGATTGCAGGGCTTAAGCCTTCAATTTTTTCAACATCAGGCTTATTCATAACCCCCAAAAACTGCCTCGCATAAGCAGACAAGCTTTCAACATACCTTCTTTGGCCTTCAGCATAAATGGTGTCAAAAGCAAGAGTGGACTTTCCAGAGCCGCTGATTCCAGTGAAAACAATCAATTTATTCCTCGGCAATTCCAAATCAATATTCTTTAAATTATGCTCTTTCGCCCCAATAATAATTATTTTATCCATAAATGTTTTTCAAATCACAGCTTTATTTAAAACTTATCAATTCTTTTTTGCGCATTATCAAGAAAATCGTTCACTCTTCCATCAACCATGATGTCATTCATTTTCAAAGGCTTTCTTAAAACCAACCCATTAAGGGATGAGCACCTGCTTAGCGCAACATAAGCTTGTCCATGAGCAAAAGCTCCGCTTCCAAAATCAATTATTAAATCATCAAAGGTTTGCCCCTGGCTTTTATGAATAGTCAAAGCATAAGCTAATTTCAAAGGGAATTGCCTGAAAGTGGCAACAACTTTTGAAGTAATTTTATCAGTTCGCGCATCATACTCATACTTAATCTTTTCATAAGTATGGCGCTCCAAGCCATAATAAGCGCCTCCAATATTCACAGTCACTAAATCAGGCTCAATCTTATGCACTGTTCCAACACTGCCATTGCAATAGGAAAAATCCGGATGATTTTTCACAATCATGATTTTTGCCCCCATTTTAAGCTCCAAATCCTTAGGCACAGGAAAATCTTTAAGCTCTCCAGTTAATTCGCCGTTAAGAACTGTTTTTTTGCCTGCCAATTTTTCCAACTTTGAATTATTTATTGCTGAAGCCTGCCAATTAGTGCAGGTAAGGATTACTGCATCTTTTTTTTCAAAAGAAACCCTTGAATTAATGATTTCTAAAGATTCAGGGCTTAAGCAACCCTTCCTCACCTCATTCAAGATATTAATAAAAGATTCATCACTTTGCCTGTAAACAGTGCTTAATTCAACAGCATTAATGCTTAAATTTTTAAAGCATTTGGCATCAAAAAAGTAAGGAGACTTATAATAATTGGAAAAAATGTATTCAGAATCATTAGCAACAGGAGGCAACTGAAACAAGTCACCGAACAATAAAAGCTGAACTCCTCCAAAAGGCAATCTTGAATCCCTGCCATTAAGCCTCATGAATTTGTCAATCCCATCCATCAAATCAGCCCTCACCATGCTCGCCTCATCAATAATTAAGCAGTCAATCCTGGAATAAATCTTATTATTCTCTATTTTTTTAATATGCGAAGAAGTTATTATTCTTGGAGGGAATTTGAAAAAAGAATGAATTGTTTGCCCGGAAACATTCAAGGCAGCAACGCCTGTTGGAGCAAGAACCACAAACTTTTTTTTAGTTCTTGAAGCAAAGTTTTTCAAAAAAGTTGATTTTCCAGTTCCAGCCCTTCCAGTTATAAAAAAAGACTCATCAGTGCTTTCAATCCTGACAAAAAGCTCTGAAAAGTTATCGCTCCACCCAGTTTTTGAATCAAAATCAA
>JAQTTT010000008.1 GCA_028710615.1 Candidatus Nanoarchaeia archaeon | reverse complement strand
GCAGAATTTTGCACTCTGGAATATAATCCTGTTTGCGGGGATGATGGCGAAACTTATGGGAATGCGTGCGCTGCCTGCTCAAGCAAAAACATAAATTATTATGTTTTAGGGGAATGCTAATATGAAAATTTTTTCATTTTTGATTTTTTTTCTTTTTTTAGGCATTGCTTTTGGACAGCAAGAAATATCTTCCATTGCAGGAGATTTTTCATCTGAAGATTTTGCAGTTTCATCAGCTTCTCCTTCGCGAGTAAATTATAATGATTGCAACTTGTCTGAAAATGAGCTGGAAAGCATTAAAGGGTTTGCTCTACAATATTTCAATATTTCTTCTGAAGAAGGGGCAAACGTTTCTTACAATTATTGCTATTCATATGATGATTATTATTCAGCTTATGCTGTTTTATCAGTTAAAGATAATTTTGATGATATTAAGCTAAAAAGCCTGAGCATAAGCTTGTCTTATTCAACGGAAATTGATTATGATTTTTTAATGAATGGCAAAGCAGATTTTTTTGATTATTATTTAAAAAACAAATATTATTCTTATTATATTAACCAGACTGATGAGGAGTATTATGTGATTTTTTCTTATAATTATGATGAAAACTATACTTTGGAAATGTTTAAATCGGATTTAATTAATTATTTTGATAATTTAAGCGCTGAAAAATATTTTCAGTCAGATTATGAGTATCCCATAATTGTTTTTAAAACCAAAAATTCAGAATTGCTTAATATTATTCCTGATTTTTCAGCGCACATATCATATTATGGCGATGAGCTGACTTTCACTTTCAGCGGATTCAATGAAGGCAGCTATGATTTGGATCAAACAGCCCTTACCAATAATTGCAACATACAGAATCAATATTTTTATCCTGAATTTAATGATGAGTGCTATGGCTCGTATGTTGATAAAGAAAGGATTTATTTTTCATCAAGCGAGTATGATGATAATTATTACATTTATTTTAATGTTTATGGAATTAAAAGGTATAAAGCAGAGTTTTCAGTTGGCTATAATGGCGAAATTACATTGGCAAAAGTTCAAGAATTCATAGATAATTCTTTAGAACAATATTTTCCTGAATATTTGCTTGAATTTGAGTTATCTGATAATTATGATTCAACAATAGTCAGGGATTTTGATTTTAATGAATCAAGGTTTCAGTCATTAAACAAGTCAAAAGACAGGCAGAATACCAATTATTATAATTCCAATACATATGTTTCAATAATTGAGCCCCACATAACAATTTATTCCAGTTCTGCAAGGATTTATTCCTTAGATTCAAAAATCATGCCTCCTTTTTTCAGCCAAAACACAATAATAACCAAAGATAATGTTTATTCTTCAATTCAAATCAAGGAAAATAATGCTGAGCTTGCAAAAACAGGATTAAATGAGATGCTTAATGGAATTGTTGAATTAAGCGAATGGGAGCTTAACATGTCTTTAAGGCAGTATTATTACTATTATAGCGGGATTGATTATGCTGCCAGGCAGGATATGGATTCTGGTTCTGGCATGGAAATTGATAGTTTTAGCCCTAATATTGCAGGCGTTTCTGAGACCAAAACCGCGGCTTTTGATGAATCAAAATTTGATGAATTAGAAGCAGAAGAGACAATATTTGAGATTGTTTTGAATTTTTTAAAAACCTTATTTATACAATAATTTAAGTTAAACACTTTTTTTATTTTTTTAATAGAGTTTTTATTTTTTTAAATAAGGCTTATTTTAACTCGTTTTTTATTTTTTTAAATAAGGTTTTTTTAATAGATTTTTTATTTTAAATAATGCATTATATAAGTTTTTAAATAATATGCCTTTTCTTTTTACTACAATGAATTTAATATCTTCCTGCTCAAAGATTGGCATACTTGTAAGCCCTGAAATTAATCCAAATGGCATTGATTGCGATTTATTGATGGATTATATTAATTCTTTGGATGAAAAGCCTTTTATAATTAATCAGGAATTCCTTAATGGTTTTTTTTCAAAAAATGATTTTTTTTCAAAAAAATTAGGTTCTGATTTGAAAGTTGTTGTAAATGAAAAAAAAATAAGGGAGAAGGATTGCTCCTGCGTTGAAGTTGTTAAAAATCATGAATTGAACAATAAAGTAAAGACTATTAATGATTGGTTTTTGTTTTATTCAAACAGGTTTAAGAGGCTGAAAAAAATGCTTGATTCAAGGCAGGAGCTTAGGAATGCGTCAAGCATATCTTCCATTAAAAAGATTCAGGCAAAAACATCTGTTTCAACAATTGTTTTAATCAAGGAAATATCAAAAACTGCCAATGGCCATTACATAATTGATGTTGAGGACACCACTGGGAATGCAAGTGTTTTTGTAAGCGCTAATTCTGAATTGATAAATGAGTGCGAGAATCTTGTTCATGATGAAGTTATAGGCGTTTTAGGGTCTTATAATTCAAATTTTATTTATGCGTCAGATTTTATTTTTCCTGAAATTCCTGATTCAGTTGAGAAAAAAGGGGGTAATGATGAGTATGCGTGTTTTATTTCTGATATTCATATTGGAAGCATTGATTTTGAGAAAAAATTGTTTGAAAATTTTATTGAATGGCTTAAGGGCAATTCAGGAACAGCAAGCCAAAAAGAGACTGCCAAGAAGGTTAAATATTTATTTATAGTTGGGGATTTGGTTGATGGGGTTGGAGTTTATCCTGGCCAGGAAAAAGAGCTTGAAATAAAAGATATATATAAGCAGTATGATGCTTTGGCTGATTATTTGAAAACTCTTCCTGAAGACATTCAAATTATTTCTATTCCAGGGAATCATGATGCTTTAAGGCAGAGCGAGCCTCAGCCTCCTTTGTTTAGTGATATTGCAAAGCCGATTTATGAGGTTTCAAACATAAAAAATCTTTCAAATCCTTGCGTTGTAAACATTGGAAAAACTAATGATTTTGCAGGATTAAATTGCCTTCTTTATCATGGCTTTACTTACACTTATTATGCTTCTAAAGTGCCTAAATTGCTTAATATTGGTATGGACAGGCCGGACAGCATTAGCGAGTTTTTGCTTAAAAAAAGGCATCTTGGGCCTTCTCATAAAAGCGGGATAATAACTCCAGGAGTTTTTGATCCTTTGCTTATTGAGGATGTTCCTGATGTTTTGGCAACAGGGCATATTCATACATTGGGATATAGGAATTATAAAAATGTCAGCATAATTGCAGCGAGCTGCTTTCAAAAAATGACGAGTTTTATGGAAAAATTAGGGCATCATCCAACTCCAGGATTTGTTCCTTTGCTTAATCTTAAATCCCGCGAGTTTAAAATAATGGATTTTTCATCATAATCTTTTTTTTTTAATCCGAACATTTTTTAATAATTTAAGGAATACATTAATATATTATGCAAATAAGCGAATGGCTCATTAATTTTAATGCTTTTAAAAAAAATACTGATGAATTGGTTTGGCATAATACTCTTGAATCTTTTGCCTTGTCTCTTATTAGCGTTTTTATTCCCATATTTCTTCTTGAAATAAATTTTTCATTAAACCAGGTTTTTTTGTATTATTTTATATATTTTATTAGCTTTGCTTTTTTCAGTTTTTTTGTGCACAAATTTTTGATAATAGGCTTTCAAAAGCTTCTATTGTTCAGGCCAATATCTTTGATAATTTTTTTTTCATGGCTTTTTTCTTTGAATTTTTTTCCAGGAACCCTGAATTTTTTGGCTTTATATGGGGGTTTGGTTTCAGCTTTTTATTGGGTTGTTTTTCATTGCTTTTATTCTGTTAAAACTGATGATGGCAATTCAATAAACAGGGTGAGGGATTTATTTTTTATTCCAAAGGTTGCAACGCTTTTTTCTCCAATAATAGGCGCAGTTGTAATAAGCCATTTCAGCTTTAGCGTATTATTCATAATTGTTTCAATAATCCTTTTTTTAAGCCTTTTTCCAATTAAAGGCATAAAGAATTTTGAGCTGGATATGGATTTTGATTTAAAATATTTATACAGCAAAACATTTCTTAAGTTTTTTTTTGGTTTTGCTGTTGAGGGCGCGTATTATGCGGTTATTTTCATACTGTTTCCTTTATTTGTTTATTTGAATATAGGAAAAATGCTGGATATAGGTTTTTTAAGCTTTTTTGTTAGTTTTGCAGGCATAATTTCTCCAATACTTGTCTCAAAAATCTGCAAGGCAAATACTTCAGTGTTTATCAAAATTTTTTCAATATTGGAGGGTTTGCTGTTTTTATTTGTGCTCTTTATTGATTCAATTGTTTCAGTTTTTTTAATTAGTTTTGTCATAAGCATTTTTGCTAATTTTTGGCTTGTTCCTTTTGCTTCAAGGTTTTATTCCCAAATAAAGCAGAGGGATGCGAAAGATGCCCTTGAATTAGTGACTTTAAGGGAGATTATTTTGAATGTTTCAAGGGCAGCGTTTTTTGGCTTAATCCTCTTGTTTGGCGATTTCGGAATTGTTTTTATAATAAATTCGCTTTCAAGGCTTTTATTCTTGTTTTTTTGAATAAAAGCCTTTTTAAAAACAATTATTTCAATAATATATTATGTGCCTTGAAAATGAATTGCAGGATAAAGTGCAGGATAAAGAAGTGTGCTATCAAAAATTATGCGCTGAAACCCAGAGAAGGGATGAATTAAATATTCCGGGGTGCAGGCTTTTAGAAGGTGCTGACAACATTCCTGCTGGTTGCAGCGGGTATTATTTTAAAGGATGCTATTCTTGTGATGGTAAAAATAAGGATTGTGATGAATACATTTGTTTACAATAATGATTTTTAAAAGGAAGGCTTTTTTGTAATTGTTTATGGTTGCCTGCTCTGATAGGATTAAAAAATATCTTGATTCCCTTGAATCCATGACTTTAAAGGAGTATGGTGTTGCTAAAGAGGCCAGGAAAAAAGGTTTTGACCCTGAGGATAATGTTGATATTCCTTTGGCTGTGGATGTTGCTGAGAGGTGCGAGGGAATTGTCAGCGCAGTTGCTCCTGAAATTATTGGCTGCGGCATTCCTAAAAGGATAAGGGAGCTGGAAAAAGAGTTTTCAAGCGGGGATTGGAGGATAGCTTTTAAAATTGCTGAAGAAATAGCTAAAAATAAGTTTTATGATTATAAGAATGATTTAAGGAATGCTTTGGAAACTGGAGTTAGGGTTGGGCTTGCGTATGTTACTTTAGGCGTTACTTGCGCTCCATTAGAGGGTTTTATTGAGCTTAAATTAAAAAAAAGAAGGGATGGTAAGGATTATTGCTCTATTTTTTTTGCTGGTCCCATAAGGGCTGCTGGCG
This sequence comes from Candidatus Nanoarchaeia archaeon, assembly GCA_028710615.1. Classification (GTDB taxonomy): domain Archaea; phylum Nanobdellota; class Nanobdellia; order Tiddalikarchaeales; family Tiddalikarchaeaceae; genus JAQTTT01. The sequence continues at coordinate 21,689 of JAQTTT010000008.1, read as the reverse complement.
GAACAGCTGCTGCTTTGACAGTTTTAATTGCTGATTATGCGAGAAGGGCTTTAGGCATTTCTGAGTATGACCCTGAGCCTGTTGAGATTGAAAGGTATTTTGCTGAAATATCTGATTATGATGAAAAGGTTTCAAGGCTTCAGTATAAGCCGACTAAAGAGGAGGTTCAATTTATTATTGGCAGGGTTCCTGTTGAGCTTAATGGGGATCCTACAAGCAAAATTGAGGTTAGCAATTTTAAAAGGCTTGAACGGGTTGAGACTGATTTAATAAGGGGCGGAATGTGCTTAGTGCTTGGCGAAGGCTTGTGCTTGAAAGCCAAGAAGCTGGTTAAAAAGATTTCAAAATGGGGGGCTGATGTTGGCATGCAGGATTGGCTTTTTTTGAATGATTATTGCGAGCTTCAGAAAAATATTCATGCAAAATCTGAAAAGCCCTCTGATAATTCTGAGAATGACAAATCAAAGGTTAAGATTAATGCAAGATTTATTGAGGAATTAGTTGCTGGCAGGCCTGTTTTTTCTTATCCTATGAGTGTTGGAGGATTTAGGTTAAGGTATGGAAGGAGCAGGTTTTCAGGATTGGCTGCTGCTTGCATTAGCCCTGCAACAATGAGAATAACTGATGATTTCATTGCAACAGGCACTCAATTAAAGGTTGAAAGGCCTGGAAAAGCTTGCGCTATCAGCCCTTGTGATTCATTGCTTGGCCCAATTGTCAAGATGAAAAATGGGGATGTAATAAGGATTGATTCTGAAGAGCAGGCAATTAAATGCAGGAATGATATTTCAGAGATTATTTTTTTAGGGGATATTCTGTTTAATTACGGCGATTTTTATGAAAATGGTTCAATGCTTGTTCCTCCGGGCTTTGTTCCTGAATGGTGGGTTGCTGAGCTTAAAAATGCGTTGGAAAACAAAGGGATTGATTTTAAAGATTTAAACGCGTCTTTTGATTTTAATGAGCTTATTAAAAATCCTATTGGAGTTAAAGTGAGCCTTTCTGATGCTGTTGAAGTTTCAAAAAAATTAGGCATTCCTCTTCACCCCAATTACGCCTTTTTTTATAAAAATATAGGAATAAATGATTTAAAGAGGCTTATTGATTTTATTAATTCAGCAAAGTCAATTAACCCCTTAATTCTTCCTTTTGAAATAAAGCTTGTTCTTGAAAATCTTTATATTCCACACAAAGTTTCAGGAAAAGAGCTGTTATTGTCAGAGGAGGATTCAGAAATTCTTCTTATGAATTTAGGCTATAATGGAAAAATAGCTGAGCCAAAAAGCAAGGATTCTTTGTCAGCTGTCAATGAGTTATCAGGGTTAAAAATAAAAGATTTTGGAGGCACATTCATTGGCGCAAGAATGGGCAGGCCTGAGAAGGCAAAAATCAGGAGAATGACAGGAAGCCCCCATGGATTATTCCCTGTTGGGGAGGAGGGTGGAAGGCTGAGAAGTTTTAATGCTGCTTGCGAGAAAGGAATTGTGACTTCAGAGTTTCCATTGTTTTTTTGCGAGTCTTGCGAGAAAGACACTGTTTACAGGGTTTGCGAGTCTTGCGGAAAAAAAACCATTAAAAAATTTTATTGCAATTCTTGCAAAAAAATTTCTGAAAAAGAGAAATGCTGCGGTTCGCCTTCAAAGAGTTTTAGCAAGCGCCAAATCAATATCAATTATTATATGAGGGATGTTTTGAAAAAAACAGGGCTAAGCATTCCTTCATTAGTCAAAGGGGTTAAAGGCGTTTGGGACAAAGACAGGATTACTGAGCCTTTGATGAAAGCGTTTTTGCGCGCCAAGAATGAGGTTTATGTGAATAAGGATGGAACAGTGAGGTATGATATGATTGAAACGGTTTGCACTCATTTTATTTGTTCAGAAATTGGTTTGAGCGTGAAAAAAGCAAAGGAGCTTGGCTATGAAAAAGACATTTTTGGCAATGAGCTTTTAAATGACAATCAAATGCTTGAATTGCTTCCTCAGGATTTAATTTTGCCTGATTGCAGGGAATGGCATGATGCGAGCAGCATTGATTTCCTTTTTAAAACAGCAAATTTTATTGATGATGAACTTGAGTATTTGTATAATCAGCCAAGATTTTTTAATTATTCATCAAAAGATGATTTGTTTGGAGCACTGGTTGTTAGCATTGCCCCCCATACAAGCGCTGGAATAATAAGCAGGATTATAGGTTTTTCAAAATCTCAGGGAATCTATGCGCATCCGTATCTTCATGCTGCTTGCAGGAGGAATGCTGATGGCGATGAATTATGCGTAATATTGCTGATGGATGCTTTGCTTAATTTTAGCAGGCAATTCCTTCCTGACAGAAGGGGGAGCAGGACAATGGATGCCCCTTTAGTTTTAAGCGTTAAACTTGACCCATTGGAGATTGACAGCGAGGCTTATAATGTTGACACTGTTAATGCTTATCCTCTTGATTTCTATATTGCTGCAGAAAACTGCAAAACTCCTTATGAGGTTAAGATTAAAAGGGTTGAGGATTTGCTTAACACTCCTGCGCAGTATGAGGGGCTGTTGTTTACTCATTTGTCCAGCAACATCAATCAAGGGCCCATGGTTAGCGCGTATAAAACCCTTGCAACAATGGAAGAAAAACTTGATGCTCAGCTGGGAATTGCCAAAAAATTCAGGTGCGTTGATGAAAATGATGTTGCCAAATTAATAATAGACAAGCATTTTCTTAAGGATTTGAAGGGAAATTTAAGAAAATATTCAAGCCAGGGTTTCAGGTGCGTTAATTGCAATGAGAAATATTTGCGTCCGCCATTGATTGGAAAATGCGTTAATTGCGGGGGAAAAATAATTTTTACAATAGCTGAGGGAAGCGTGAAAAAATATTTGGAGCATTGCTTAAGGCTTGACAGGGAATACAATCTTCCTGATTATTTAAAGCAGGATTTAATGATTCTTCAAAGAAGGATAGATGGAGTGTTCGGAAAGCCGGACACCAAGCAGGTTAACCTTTCAAGCTTTTAAAAAAACCTTGACGCAAAAAATATCAGGGTTGGCACAGCCAAGCACCCCATTAAATTTACAGGCCTGACATTTTTTTTAAGCAACAATAATCCCATAATTGTTGATAAAAAAAGAACTATTAGCCCCAAGGCTCCGTCAAAATAAAATGTCAGAAGAATTACAAACACCATTATTCCGAGCTTGAAATAATTTGAGCCTATTATTCCTGAATTTTTGCCTAATTTTTTATTTGCGTGAATTGCAAAAAAATTTGCCAATAGCAGGGCAAAGAATCCGAATGACATTAATAAATAATATTCTTTAATGCCTATGCTCATTGCTTGCCCTATTTTTTCTATTGTTCCGCTTCTTCCTTTTCCTATGAAAAAAAAAGTCACCAGGCTTAGTATGACATCCGCTATGTTTATGCTTGTTATTGATGCGACTTTTAGCTCATCATCCTCGTATTTTGAAGCAAAAAATCCTATTTGGCTTGGGCTTATTGCAGGCAAAAGCATCATTATTATTGAACAAAATGTTCCCATGATTGATTGCTTTAATATTTCAAAAAATCCGGATTCAACAGCAGAATTTTCCATTTGGCTTGGGGCAATATTTTTTTTAGAATTCATTATTATCCCGCTTAATCCGAACATTCCTGTTAGCAGAGGAAGGAAAGGTTCATTAAGACCTAAATTAAATGAGAAGAATCCAAGCGCGCCGGAGCTAAGAAAAAATGTTAATGCAAGCATTCTTTTATTTTTTTGCCCCCAAATTATTGATGCGCACAGTATCAGCAAAAAAATCCATGCTTTATTTCCCATAAAATAAGTTATTGAGGATATTGTTTTTCCGATAAGCACTCCAAGAATCATTATTATTGAATAAGTCATTATGCTTGAATAAGCGATTATTTTAACTGCGCTGTTCATTCTTCCGCTTGTCAGGAATCTGCTGAAAGAGTCTTTTAAAAGCACTTCGCCTTCTTTTGGCACATTAAGGTATGCTGCGCTTAAGAATTCAAATACATTGCTTGACAATAAAGCGCAAAACAAAAACATTGCAGTGCTTAAATCATTGCTTAAAAAAATCAGGTAAGCAAATAAATTGGAATGAAGCCCTGGAATCAGCCCTATTACTGCTCCTGCCAAGCTTCCAAGAATTGAAAACGCCAAATATTCAATCATTTTATTTTAATTCATTATTAAGGCACAATATTTAAATTATTAAGCATTGTTTTTTTTTATAATGAAAATAGTTGTTTCCCTTGGAGGCTCAATAATCAATCCTGGAAAAATAGATATTAACACGCTTTTAAATCTTAAAAAAATCATTTTCTCTTCAAAACATTCATTCATTATTGTTTGCGGAGGAGGAAGCGTTGCAAGGGAGTATATTGATTCAGCAAAGCAGGCAAAAGTTAAGGGCATTGACTTGGATGAAATAGGGATAAGGGCTACAGAGCTTAATGCTGAATTGGTTGCAAAAATCATGGGAGTCAAAAGAGCCCAATCTTTGGAGCAGGCCTTAAGCATTAATGATAAATTGGTTGTGACAAATGGATTGTTTCCAGGGGTTACAACAGATTTTGTTTCAGTTGCGCTTTCAGACATGGCTGGCGCAGGAATCGTTGTTAATTTGTCAAATGTTAAAGGGGTTTATAGCAAGGATCCGAAAAAGCACAAAGATGCTGTTTTTCTTAAAAAGCTTTCTTATGACAAATTAATATCTTTGGCTAATGAATATGAGCTTGGAAGCGGAGAGAATTTTATTTTTGATTTGGCAGCTTCAAAAGTGGCTAAGAGAACAAAAACCAGGGTTATTTTTATGAACGGGCTTGAAAATTTTTCCAATTTTTTGAATAAAAAAGGCTTTATTGGCTCAGTTATTGAATAATTTTTAAAGCATTGCCTGCTTATTAAATATTAATGGCTCAGCTTTTGGATTATAATGATTATTATTTTTTAAAAAAAGAATCAATAATCAATAGTGAGGAATTGATGTTTTACAGCCATGAAGTTCCTGTTTTAAGGTTTGTTGTGTCAAAAGCTTTTTCAAAAAAAATTTTATTTTCAGTCAATCCAATGATTGATGCTTTAAGCTTTAACCCTGAAGTGATTGTTAAAAACAGCGGAGTCTTTGAGCTTAAAGTCAATGCTTCGTTGCTTCCGGATAATTGGCAAGGGGATTTATTAGTGAATGATGATGGAATGATTAGCAGGGTAAGCCTTAATTTTTCAAAAAAAGAATTAAAATAAAGCCTTTTTAATATGGCTTAATTTGTGCTTTAAACCGCCTTTATTATATTTCTTGGCTTGGATTAATTTCTTAATTTTTAAGGCATTAATCTTTGCCGGGCCTTTTGAGCAATCATATTCAATAACCTTATTTGACTTAATATTTTGCGTGAAATAGTCCAGTATTTCAACCTCTAAGTTGTCAACTATTTTCTGCTTAGAATAACCCCTTTTAATTAATCTTTTTTTGAGCACTAAAGGATTAACCCTGAGTATTATTATCAAGCCATTTTTTGGGCAATACTCGATTAAATGAGTTTCAAAAACGCAGCTATTAGGCAAATTTTTACTTAAAACTTTTTTTAATTTATCATTAATAATCAATTCTCCCAATTCTTTTTTATCAATGGTTTCAGGATTATTTTTTATTATTTTTTTGACATCAATGTAAGGCAATTTCAACAATTTGGATAATTCCTTGGCTATGCTTGTTTTTCCGCTCCCAGGGGTTCCAGTGATTAATATTTTCATATTTCCATTATTAATCCTTTCTTTCCAGGATTGAAGCAAAAGGTTTTTCCCACAATCTCATCCTTTCCTTCGTTTTCATGCACGTGCCCGCAGCAGCAAATTCTCGGGGAATTATCCATTATCCATTTGTATATTTCTCCGCTTCCAATGTGAATTCCTTTTTTAACAGCATCCAAAGAAGTGTTTTTCGGAGGAGTATGGGATATTAAGCAGTCAATGCCTTTGAATTTTTCAAGCTTTTTTTTGAATTCATCCTCTGATAATTCATAAAGCGTTTTAAAAGGGCTTATTGTGCCTCCGCCAATGCCTAAAAATTTTATATTTTTATCCTGGTAGATTTCCTCATGAATCATTAAAATATTTTCATAATCATCTATTGATTCATTTATCATTTCAGGAGTTTCATTGTTTCCCGGAATGACCAATATTTTTTTGTTTTTTATTTTTCCTAATTCATCAATCATTTGCTGCAGGTTTTTGCCCATTACTGACAGGTCTCCTGAGCATATGATGAGCTCAGCGCCTTGGCTTTTTTTTATTATTTTATTTAAAGCATTAATGTCTCCGTGAATGTCTGAAAAAAACAAAACTTTCATTTAAGCACCCTTATTTCTTGGCTGCCTTTTTTTGCAAAAAGCAATTTCTTTCCAGCGTCGCTGTTTGATGAAATTTTAATTACCCCCTTTTTGCTTGCAGTGGCAGTCAACAAATATTCCCCGTCAATTTCCACATCAAGATCGTCTCCTGCGTGAGGCTCTCCCACAAATATTTGAACCCCTTTCTTGCTTATTTCAATTTCATAGGCAATTGATTTTTTGCTTGATTCTTTTTCATTGCCCGTTTCTTCTGAGCCATTGCTTTCGCGAACATCAATTTTTACCCCGATTTTTTCTTCCAAATTTTTTATGTTTGCTCCGCGTTTCCCTATTAATTCTCCGACTTTGCTTTTTGGCACAAATATTTCAACGCGGTTATCTCCAGTCATTTTCAAATCAATGCTTGCGCCATAAGGCAATTCTTTTCTTATTTTTTCCTTTAGCACATCCGCTGCAAGGGTTCTTGCAACGCTTCCGCTTTTTACAGCTATTGCTTTTATTGGAATTACAACAGTTTGCTCTCCAAAAGTGTACATTTCATAGACTAATTCTCCTGTTAAGAAATCTTTCACCTCAACTATGGGCCTTGCAAGGTCTTCTTCAGTCATTCCTGTAGGCACGCGCACAGTCATTGACACTTCCAAGCATTTTCCCACATTCCCTTTTTCAATGTATAATACTGTGTCCAATATGCTTGGAACCATTCCCAATTCAACTTTTCCTATGAATCTTTGTATTGCGTCAATAGGGTTTGTTGCGTGAACAACTCCAATCATTCCAACCCCGCTTAATCTCATGTCTTTGAATAATTCAAAGTCTTCAACATTCCTTATTTCATCAAATATTGTGTAATCCGGGCGCGACAACAATAATATGTCATGTATTTCCGCGTTGCTTGCCCTGTTTTTTGAATACTGCGTTATTTCATCAGGCAGAATCAAATCCCTTGGAGCTTCGACAGTTTTTACAATCTTTTTCTGTTCAAGGTAAAAAACTGCCAAGGCTTGGCAAAAGGTGCTTTTTCCGTTTCCAGGAGCTCCTGCCACAAGGATTCCTTCAGCCCTGTCTTTAAGCCTTAAATAAAGTTTTTCATTTAAATTATAATCATTCAGGCTTAATATTTTAACCGGCCTGACTGCAGTTATTTCCCAGCCATCGCTTAATGGAGGTTTTGTGATAACTATCCTGTAATTTCTGAATTGAACAATTATTGAGCCATGCCTTTCAATTTCAACAAAGCTTTTTGAGTCAATATTCGTTTTTATTATTATGTCTTCAGCATATCCTTCAACTTCTTTTGAAGTTAATTTTTTGCTGTTTAGCTCAACAAATTTCCATTCTCCAGGTTTTCCTTTTTTGGCTTTGGGCGTTGATTCCTCCCTTAAGTGAACGCTCATTGTTGTTTCATCAAAGAATTTTTCAATATTAATTGCATCAGCAATTTTTTTTATTTCAATGAGCTTTGCGTCTATTTGGCTGGCTAAAGCTATTTCATATTGAACCTTGTCTGCTGTTAAAAGGATTGCTCCCCTTGTTTTTGCCAAATCCCTTATTAATGAATCAATTTCCCCTTTATTTGAGTATTTTATTGCTTGAATTGTCGGCCTTTGGCCGTCATATTCAATTTTTATTTTTTTCAATGAAATTATTTTTTTTATTTCATTAATTCCTATTAGCCCTATTTCTCTGTTTGAATTTGCTTGATGCTCCAGTTCAGCCAATACTGCATTGTGGATTATTATTGTTCCGGAAACCTGTCCTTTCTCAATCATGCTTGAGAGGATTCCTTCAATTATTACGCTTGTGTCAGGCACAAATATTTCAGTTTTCATGATAAAACAATAAGAATTCCTGCTGATTTAAAAATGCTTACTCTAATAATTTTTTGCAGTTCATGTATGGCTGAAGCGCTTTAGGAATCAAAACTTTTCCTTCTTTGGTTTGGAAGTTCTCAATTATTGCAATTAAGCATCTCGTGTTAGTTACTAATGTGCTGTTTAATGTGTGCAAGAAATTTTTCGGAGGCATTCCTTCTTTCTCCCTTAATTTAATGTTCAATCTTCTTGACTGATAATCCTTGAAATTTGAGCAGCTCACAACTTCGCGGTATTTGTCTTGCCCAGGAAACCATGCCTCAATATCATATTTTTTGCTTGCAACAATTCCCAAATCTCCTGTGCAAATATTTACAACCCTGTAATGCATTCCCAGGCTTTGCCAGAACTCTTCAGCGTTTTTAAGCAAAAATTCATGCATTTCTTTGCTTTTTTCAGGCGCGCACAATATAACCATTTCAATTTTGTCAAATTGGTGAACCCTGAAAATGCCTTTTTCGTCTTTTCCATGGCTTCCTGCTTCTGTTCTAAAGCATGCGCTGTATCCGCAAAATTTTTTTGGCAAATCATTTTCATTAAGGGTTTCATTCATGTAATAGCTTGTTATTGGCACTTCGCTTGTTCCTATTAAGCTCATTCCCTGCCCGCTTATTTCATACAAGTCTTCTTTCCCCTCAGGAAGGTATCCTGTTCCAAAAAAGCATTTATCATATGCCATGTAGGGGGGAATCATTAAGCTGAATCCCTTTTTTTTAAGAAAATCCAAGGCATAAGAGAATAATGCGAATTGCAGCCTTGCCAAATCATTTTTTAAAAAATAGTTTCTTGCTCCCGCAACTTTTGCTCCGCGCACAACATCATACCAATCATTTTTTTCGCACAATTCCTGGTGGCTTAATGGCTTGAAACCAAATTCAGGCTTTTTGCCCCATTTTTTTATTTCAATATTTTCAGAATCATCTTTTCCGTAAGGAACGCTTTCATCCATAAGGTTTGGTATTTTGCTTAATAAGTCAATCACAATTTTTTCAAGAGCAGCGCATTTTCCGTCAACTTCCTGTATTTTTTTATTGTTTTCCTGCATTTCCCTGATTTTTTTTTCTTTTTCTTTTTTTCCTTTAATGCCTGCTATTTTTTTGCTTTCAACATTCCTTAAATTTTTAAGCTTGTCTCTTTTAATCAGTTCTTTTCTCCATTGACTGTCTGCTTTAATCACTTCATCAATGAGATTCAACTTATCCGCGTATTTTCTTTTTTTCAAATCTTTTCTTACAATGTCCGGATTTTCCCTGAACAATTTAATGTCAAGCATATATTATTAGATTAAAGGCTCAATATTAAAAAGCTTATTCATGAGTTTTTTTAATCCCAGAATCTCATTTCAATATTTTCATGGATTTTTGCGTAATTTTTAAGCTCTTTTATGAAATCAGCTGAGAATAATTCTTTATTCAGAGATTTATCCAAAACCCCCTCACCGGGCTGAAATCTTTGAATAATCAGTTTTGATGGAAAAACGCGCTCATTTATGCTTTTAATATCATCCAATGAATGAAGGGTTGGTGTTGCCGTTATTCTGAATTCATGGGGTATGCCGCTGTTTTTCAGCAATTCAAAGCTTTTTTCAAAGGCTTTATACACCTGCGAGAAGCCGGTGATTTTTTTGTATTCTTCCTTGCTGAATGCGCTTTTAATATCCATTGCAACAAAATCAAAAACGTTTTTTTTCATTAATTTTTTTAATCTTCCATAAAAAGTGCCGTTGGTTTCCACTCCGAGCAGCAAATCATGCTCTTTTGCCCATTCTTTTATTTTAATCATTGAATATTCATATATTAATGCTTCTCCTCCGCTCAGCATTATGCTGTCAATTATTCCCAAATTTTTTTTCAGCTTTTCCAAGATATCCTTTAAATACGTTTTTTTTGTTATTTTTTGCTGCTTAAAATTATAGCAATACCTGCATTTTAAATTGCATCCTTGGAAAAATATTACTGAGCACATATGCCCGGGGTAGTCAATGCTTGACAAGTCCTGTATTCCCGCAAAATATGCCCTCATAATAAGCATTTCAAAGGGCATGGATTATTTAAATTTTTTTAAAAGGCAATAATTTTAAACAAGGGGCATTTCTTTATTTATTTGTATGAATAAAGTTTTTTTGCTTTACTTGCTGTGCATTAGCGCGAGCCTGCTATTCTTGTCAGCATATTTCAGCTTAGCTTTTTTTGAATACATTGAAAGCATTTTTTACATGATATCCATGATACTTGTTTTAAGCACCCTTTTTTTGTTTTTATTGTCAAACAAGCAAATGGCTTTTGGAACAAAAATATTAATGATATCTTTTTTCTTTTTTATAATGAATATGTCATTCATTCTCATAAAAAATCTTTTCACAATAAGCGCGTTCACTTCAATCATTTTCAGCATTTTTGAGCAATTTTCATTTATTGCTTTCGGTTGCCTGCTCGCAATTTTTTCATACTCATTGGCTAAGCCCATAAAATCCAGCATTTTCATTTTGTTTTTTTCGCCTCTCATATTTTATTCTCTGCTTTTATTTTTCTTCAGCTATCAGGGTTTTGAGCCGTTCATTTTTGTGAATTATTTTATTATAATTTTTACAATAACTTATGATTTTTTCATTGTAAAAAATGCGCATTCAGTTTACAAGGATTCGGCTGAATTAAAATTCAAATCATCATTAATTTTTGCGGGGCTGATTTTTTTATTTTCTTTTGCAGGGTTTAAGCAGGCAGGAATGTTCTTTTTTTTGAATTCAATATTCATAACTGCAGGAGCTTTCATTTTTTGCTTTGGAGTGCTTTCTGAAAAAAGCCTGGATTTTTATGGGATAATGTTCAATAAAATAATTGATTCTTTGCCGAGCAATTTAAGGGGAAAATACATTTCCTGGCTTTTAAAAACAGCTTCTAAAATGGAGGGTTTGTCAATAAAAAATGAGCAGTCGCGCATGAAAATCATTGACAATCCTTATATTTCAAATGCTGATGAAACGCGCAAGTATGACGAATTATTGGCTTTTTCAGCATCATGGATTAAGCGGAGAATAAAAAAAGGCACAAAAAAAATGAAAAGCATAAGGGGATATTACAATAATCAGAAATTTTTGACTAAAAAATTAAGCCAGTTTTCTCTTTGATTGCTTCAATTGTTTCTTTGAATATTTCTTCAATAGTTTTATAATGGTTTTTTTCAATGCATTTTATTATTGGATGGTTTTCTTTTTTTGCAGTTTCAAGGTATAAATTGCGCACTCTTATCAAGTATTCAAGGTTTTTTTCATGAATGTCTGTTTTTCTTCCCCGGGCCATAATTCTTTTTGCGCTTTCTTCAACAGGCAAGTCAAAAACTATTGTTAAGTCCGGCTTTGGCAAATTTTTTTGAAGCTTGGCTATTTCATTCATTATTTTTTCTTTTTCTTCCGGATTCGCCTTTGCTCCCTGATAAACTTTTGTGCTTAAAACATATCTGTCAAGTATGATTATTATCCCATTTCTTTCCATTTCAATTATTTTTTCTTTTTGAGCCAATTGGTCTTCATAAAACAATTTTGCAATTCCCAAAGCATCAAGCTTTTTTTTCCCATCAAGATATTCCCTTATTTTTTTTCCAGTGGGAGTTTCATATTGCGGAAAATCCATTAAAATTGAGGGCTTATTTTTGCTTTCAAAATATTCGAGCAATTTTTTTGCTTGTGTTCCTTTTCCGCTTCCGTCAATTCCTTCAAAAGAGATTATCATTTTATTCCAGTGCTTCCGAATCCGCCGTCCCCTCTTTCAGTGGAGTTCAATTCCCCGGATTCTTCAATCATTGCCTGTTCAACTTTGGATATTATTAGCTGAGCTATCCTGTCGCCTTTAACTATCTTGAATTCCTCCTTTCCAAGGTTCATTAATATGATTTTTATTTCTCCCCGGTAATCGCTGTCTATTGTTCCCGGAGAATTGACAACAGTTATTCCCTTCAATGCTATTCCGCTTCTTGGCCTTACTTGGGCTTCATATCCTTTTTCCATTTCAATGCTTAGCCCTGTTGGAATTAATTTTATTTCCATGGAATCTATTGTTTCATCAATTGTTGAGCTTAAATCCATTCCAGCGCTTTCAGGGGTTTTGTATTTTGGGATTATTGCGTTTTCGTCCAATTTTTTTATTTTTAATTTCATTGTTCATCCCATCCTGTTTTTTATTTCCTTTTTCAGCTCTTGCTTGCTTGGCACTTCTGAAAAAAATATTGTTTCATCATTTAATGCAATGCTTGGAGTTTCCATCACCTGGTATATTAATGCAGTTAAAAAATCCTCTTTTATGTCAATCACTTTAAATTTTATTTTCATTTCTTTTGAAACTTCTTCGCATAATTTTTTTGCGTTCGGGCAATTTGGGCAATTTTGCATTGTGAAAACTATTAAAGTATCTTCTTCTTTTTTCATAAGGAGTATTTCACCCTGTCTTTCATTTCAGCTTTTTTTCCCTCATTCCATGATTTAACAGGAGTCAAGTATCCCGTCACTCTTGAGTACCATTCAACCTTGCTGCTTGAGCAGAATTGGCAATTTTGCCTCATTCCAGTGCTCATTTTTCCGCAGTCTTTGCATTGAGTCATGTCTTTCGTGAATGAGAAATATGAGCACAGAGTTTTTGTTGCGATTTTTTTTATGAAATCAGCCAAGGCTTCAGGATTTGGGTCTTTTTCTCCCATGAATACATGGGTTATTGCTCCGCCCATTAATAATGGGTGAAAGCTGCTTTCCATTTTTATTCTGTCCCATAAAGGAATGTTTGCTCCAACGTGTACGTGGCTGCTGTTTGTATAATAAACGTTTTTTGTGCCAGCCTCCCCTTTTATTGCAGGGTGATTGTATTTATTGTCAAGCTGCGCAAATCTTGTGGCTGTTGATTCAGCAGGAGTTTGAACCAGGCTCCATCTTTGGCTTGTTTGTTTTTCCATTTTAAGCGTTTTTTCTTTCATGTAATTCATTACTTTCAATCCAAACCTTAATGAGTCTTTGTCTTCATGAAGCTGTTTTCCAGTCATTGCCTGCACTAATTCATTGAGCCCCACGAAGCCAAAGCTGTTTGTGCTTGTGTCTAATTCAAAATACGGCTCCCCTTCAAATTCCTGTGTTAAGAATGGCGCCCCTCCATTAAGAAGATATTTTCTCATTGTATCCCTTTTTGCGTCAAAAACAGTTTTTGCTGTTTCAAATTGGCTGTCAATATTTTCATACATCAGTTTTTCATTTCCTTTGCTTTCATAAGCGCATCTCGGAAGATTTGCAGTCACTGTTTGAAGGCTTCCGAACCTTAATTTTCCTTCATTTATTTGCTTCATTTGCTTGCTGTCTGGTATTAAAAAGTATCTGCAGCATTGGCTTTGCACTGCATCAGGCATGTAAGGGGCTGACAGGTTTAAAAAATAAGGGGCTCCGAATTTGCTTGCCAATTTAGCAGTTTTTAATAATAAATCATCATATTTTCTTGTTTTTGTCACGCTTCTTCTGAGCTTAAATTCTGGCTTTGGAAAATTAAAGCATCTTCCATGATAATCGCCTTCCATGTAAGTGTCTATGAATGCATTGAGAATCATTTTTGATTCATCTTCAAAATCAGCGTAAGTTATGCCTTCTTTTGTTTTTCCTCCAGGAAGCAATGCCAATTGGTTTTTTAAATAATCTGGAGCGTCAAATTCAAGGCTTACGCTTGTAAACGCTGTTTGCCCTCCCCTGCTAAAGTTTGACATGCTTAATTCATAAATAAAATATTGAATAACCTGCTTTACATCCTCATATTTCATTCCCCTTGCATAGGGCGCAAGTATTGTGTTTATAAAATCATAGCCTTGTCCTCCGCTAAAGCTCATCTGGCTTGCCTGAAGCACTTTTGCCAAGTGCATTACTGCTGAATTCAAATGCTTTGCAGGGCCAGCAACAGCAGTAGTAACGCCTTTTCCATCAGTTTTTACTCCATATTTTAAAAATAATCTTGCAGGAACTTCAAAGCAAAAAGGCCTGTTAACAAAATAATCAAGGTCATGTATGTGTATGTCTCCGGACATATGGGCTCTTGAAGCTGGCTTAGGTATTATTCGCAGCAAAGAATATTCTTTTGAAACCTGGTCTCCAAACGATTTATGCACATATTCCGGATTGTATGGAGTGTTTGCGTTTTCATAATCAATGTTGTAAATCAATTGCGTGGTGTCATAAACAGGCAATCCAAGCCGAGTGTATGCGTCCCGAGCATCATTTAATCCGCACTTTAATAATTGCGCATTAACCAATTCCCTTATAAGCGGACCGCTTACATATTCAAGATTAAGCTTTTCAAGCTCTTCTCTCACGTCCAAAGCTATTTTTTTTGCAATATTTAAGGGCAATCCAGTTTCTGTCATTAAGCTTTCAATAATATTTTCATTTTTTTGCTCTTCAATTGAGCCCCTATTTGTCAATACAAAGATTTTTTTCATGCAATAACCTCTACTTATTTATGGTTTTTAAATAATTAGTCATAAAAAATATAATTATTATAATATATATACTTAACTTACATATTGGGTTTCGTTATTGAAAAAAATTCAATTATGAATGGCTTTGAAGGCGCGTTTTTTCCCCGCCTTTTTGCTATTGAAAGGGTTTCAATGCTTTTCATTGAATCAATGAACCTTTTTTTTCTAATAGAGGAGTATCTTTTTTTGGGAGTATTGCTTAATCTTTCATGATTTTTGCTTTTCGGAATCCTCGAATAATATAAGGGGTCATAAATTATTATTTCATCATTCATTTTATTGTATTCAAGGGCTAAAACCCATCCAAATCCAATATTTGATTGGCCGTATAATTTGTTAAAATCAACCCAAGCAATTAATGGAGTGTTTTCAAGCTCTTTTAAAAATTTTTGCTCAAATTCAGGCTCAACAATTATTTTTAACCCTTTTTTTTCAAGCTCTTCTTTCATTTTTTTTTCATAATCAATAAGCCCGAAGTATTCTTCCTTAAAGGATTCTTTTTGCCTTGTTAAAACAGCATCAAATTTTCCTATTGCAAGATTTATTAAATCAAGGCTTAAAGGCATTTTTAAAGGGTTTTTTTCGCTTATTTTTTTTGCAGTTTTTATTCCTATTTCTGTTAAGTCATTCGGTTTTTTTTCATTAATCCGCGCATTATTCAAATAATCGGTGAATATTTTCAGGCACACAACACCGGATTCAAAAGGGGTTTTGCATGTATAATGCGGAACAAAAACTTTCATAATTATAAAATAAAGGATTAATTGCTTTTAAATGCTATTGATTTTATTTTTATAAAAAATCTTCTGAATAAATCCCTGTCAACATTATCCAAAGTTTTTTTCCATATAAGGATTAAATAAATAATTATTGATATTGCGCAAAGAAGGATTTTTATCAATAAGTTTATGTCAAAAGCAACGGATAATATGAATGGAATCAGGAAAGCAATGGTTTTCATTGCTGATTTAAAATCTATTCTGTAATGCCCGCGCGTTATTATTGAAATGAACAATAAAACAATTAATGAAGCTGCCAGCAATATCAATATGGCATTCAATGCGCTTATTGCGTAAGCTCCTAAAAGAGCTATTGTTGCAAACCTTATTATGTTTCCAAGGACAATGTATTTGTTTTTTCCAATGCTGTAGCTTATTGATTCAAAAAATCCGGAGATTATGTTGAAGAAAAACATTATTGATGCTATTTGTATTATTTTGCTTATTCCAAAAAAGTCCGGACCTAAAAGGGCGATTGTTGTGAAATCAGGGGCAAAAAAGAAAAATGCAAGGAATGGAAGGGAGCTTATCAATATGTAATTCAAAATTTTTGAAGAAACTTTTTTTATTTCTTTTTTTGTTTTTCCGACAAGTATTGGCACCAATGCAGTTAGCAATGCGTTTGGAACAAGGCTTAAAATCATCCCTATTCTCATTGATGCATCAAGGTATCCAAGCTCTGCAGGGTTTTTTCCAAGCAATAATTGCATTAAGTTTGCTGATAAAAAAAGGGTTATTGTTCCAAAATAATTAATGAATGAGAACTTTGTGAATTCCTTTATTTTTGTGAACGTCCCGGTTTTTTCTTTTGAAAGATGAAATATTTTTTTATATGCGTACAAGCAGTAGCAAAAATATGCTATTGCATAGCCTATTATTCCTCCTGACAGCCCCAGCCATATTATCAAGGGTATTGCAATTATTTTTGAGGAATAAAATATGAGTTCAGAAATTGAGGCTTCCTTTAAATTGTTTAACCCTTGGAATATTTGGGGAGACACGTTCATTAATATGAAAAAAGGCATTGAAAAAGCAATCAACGGCAAATAAGTTTTCAGCTCAGGATTATTGTAATAATCAGATATGAAATTCATTGACATTAAAAGAATGATTGCTCCGATAATTGCCAAAAAAACTCTTATTTTCAGGAATTTTTTTATTAAGTCTCTTGCGCTTTGCTTGTATTTTGACAAAAAATATGCCATGCTTGATTCTGTGCCCAGTCCTCCTATCATAAGAAAAATATTGAGTATTGTTGTAAGCAAGGTAAAGGTTCCGTAATCTCTTGGGCCCAATAATCTTATTATATAAAAAACTATTATCATTGAAAGCGCAGTTCCCAATCCTTTTCCAAAGATTTGCCATGTGGCGTTTTTTCCAAGCCTGCTTAATTCTTTCATTTTAATTATTTAAGTGAAGCCATTAATTTAAAAAATAATGGCACCATACAATAATTTAATGGGAGTTAATCTTAAAGGGCTTTTGGAGCCTAAAAAAATAGAATTAAAGGATTTGAAAGGGAAAAAAGTGGCGATTGATGCGTTTAATGCTCTTTATCAGTTTATTTCAATTATTCGCCAATATGACGGCTCTCCGCTTGTTGATTCCAAAGGAAGCATTACAAGCCATTTAAGCGGTTTGTTTTACAGGAATATTAATCTATTAAAAGAGGGTATTCTGCCTTGCTATGTTTTTGACGGCAAGGCTCCGAGCTTTAAGTCGCAAACAGTTAATGAAAGAATTAATATCAGAAGCAGGGCAAAAGAGGAGTATGAGCAGGCTTTGGCTGAAGGGGATTATGAGAGAGCTAAATCAAAATCAATGCAGTCAGCAGTTTTGACCAAAGAAATGGTTTCTGAATCAAAGGAGTTATTGGATGCTTTGGGAATTCCCTGGATTGATGCTCCCAGCGAGGGCGAAGCTCAAGCTGCATTCATGGCAATAAATGGGGATGTTTATGCAAGCGTTAGCCAGGATTTTGACAGCTTATTGTTTGGAACCCCAATATTAGTGAGGAATCTTAATATTACTGGAAAAAGGAAGATTCCTGGAAAAACAGCGTATTCAACAATTTATCCTGAAATAATAATATTAAAAGATGAGCTTAAAAGGCTTGGGTTGTCAAGGGAGCAGTTAATCATGGTTGCAATGCTTGTTGGAACTGACTATAATCCAAAAGGAGTTTTGGGATTGGGACCCAAGAAAGCGTATAAGTTAGTGTCTGAGAAAAAAAGCTTTAAGGAAGTTTTTTCAAGCGTTGAATGGGAGTTTGAAATAAGCCCTAAAGAGATTTTTGATTTTTTCATGAACACGCCTTTTAAGAAAGATTATGAGATTAAGCATGCGGATATTGATGAAAAAAAATTAATTGAAATGCTGTGCACTAAGCATGATTTTTCAAAAGCAAGGGTTGAAAGCGTTTTGGCTTCAATGGATGAATTAAAAAAGCCGAAAACCCAGACAGGGCTTGACAATTTTTTTTGATTATTCAATTTTATTGTGCAAATTGATTGTGATATTGTTAAAATCTTCTGAAATGCTTACAGGCGTTTCCATTGGGACTTCAAAAGTTTCAGGGAAATTTAAAAGATTGAATCCAATGACGTATCCTCTTTTTGGCATTGAAAAAACTGCAATGCCACTAAGATTGGTATAGCTGACTCCTGCAGTGGGAGGGCCGCTTATTTCTGAATCCTTCCATAAGTCAACCTCCAAAGAATCCACTGGTTCGCTTTCAGGGCCTAACACTAAAACATGCAATGTTGAATTAGGGGCAGATGAATCAGTTTCCAAGCTAACAGGAATTTTAAATCCCCCAAGAAAATACCCAAAAATAAAAGATGCTAAAACCAATGTTAAAACAACAAAATTGTTTTTTTTCATTAATTGTGAATAAGCAATGAATTATTTATATATTTTCCTTTTTTTCAAATCTTTTTTAATGCCAAGAATCATGTTTTTATTGTCATGATTTATGGGGATTTTCATATTCATTCAAAATACAGCAGGGCAACAAGCAAGTCAATGGACATAAAGAATTTGTCAATTTACGGCGCAATGAAGGGATTGAATTTAATAGGCACTGGAGATATCACTCATCCTAAATGGATTAATGAAGTCAAGAGTGAAACAATTGATTTGAAAAACGGTTTTTACAAAAGCAAATACAATGATATGCATTTTTTGCTGTCAAGCGAGATTTCGTGCATTTATTCCCAAGACAATGAAGTCAAAAGGATTCATCACCTGCTTTTTTTCCCAAGCTTTGAAATTGCTGCTCAATTCAATGATGCTTTGGCAAAATATTTGTCAGCCAAAGGAAAGAAGTGCAATTTATTAAGCGATGGCCGCCCCATTGTGGGCTTGACAAGCGTTGAATTGTGCGACATAGCTTTTAAAATAAGCACTAAAATAATGGTTATTCCTGCCCATATTTGGACTCCGTGGTTTAGCTTGTTTGGAAGCATGAGCGGTTTTGACAAGATTGAAGAGTGCTATAAAGAATATTCTGATAAAATTTATGCTTATGAAACTGGATTGTCAAGCGATCCAACAATGAATTGGAGAATAAGCAATCTTAAAAACAGGCTATTAATCAGCAACAGCGATTGCCATGGCCCTTTTGTTGACAGGATTGGAAGGGAAGCCAATGCGCTTAAGGGAAGCATCCTTGATTTTTCTTATGATAAATTATTTGAGCGCATTAAAAAAAGAGAGCTGGAATTTACAATAGAGGTTGACCCAAGCTATGGGAAATACCATTTTGACGGGCACAGGAAGTGCAATGTTTGCTTAAGCCCGAAAGATTCAATTAAGAACAATGATTTATGCCCTGTTTGCAAAAAAAAATTGACTATTGGCGTTCTTCACAGGGTTGAAGAATTAGCTGATTGCCCGCCAAATAATAGGCATGAAAATTCTGCTGATTTTCATTATCACGTGCCTTTGATTGAGATAATTTCAAAGCTTTATGGAAAAGGGATTAACACAAAAATTGTTCATTCAATATATGAAGATTTGATTAAAAAGCATGGCAACGAGTATTCAATAATGTTTGATTTAAGCATTGAAGCCATTGATGCAAGCTTAAAAGGCTTAGGGCCAGTGATTAAGAGCCTAAGGGATAAAACAATGAAGGTTTTGCCGGGGTATGACGGGGTTTACGGCGAGCCAATCATTCAAAAAATTGAACCCAAGCTCCAGAAATCAGTGATTGATTTTTAAGCATTTAATCCGTGCATTTTTGATATTAAGAATACTGAAAAAGCCATTCCGCTGAAAGCAGCAAAAAAAACAGAAATATTTATTTCCAAAGAAATTTTCATCAATAGTCCGGCAAATCCGGAGATTAAAACCATTGCTCCTGTTATTAGCGATATTGTGAATCCCTGCCTCCATTTCCTTATTGCGCTTTTTTTCAGGCTGTTCCAGCTAATGCTTATGAGCGCCAATCCTATCATGGCTTGAGAAATGCTTAACAACATTTTTTTTAATTCAGCGCTCCACTATGAAAATTCATTTTACTTTTATTGCTTTTTCCGGGCAATTGGCTTCGCATGCTCCGCACCCAATGCAGTCATTCGGCCTTGCAACTTTCACGCAGCCTTTGCCTGTTTTTTCAAAAACATTAACCGGGCATACAGATACGCATGTAAAATGTCTTTTGCATTTTTTGCAGTCAACTATTGGCTTTGGCATTTTATTATCGTTTAATAATTATTATTCTTGATTTAAAAATATTATTGCCTTATTTGCATTCTTTATTAAGGCAAGACTCAGCACCATCAATAATTATCAAAGGAGAGCCGCATTTCTTGCATTCTTTTTTTGTGAACTCTATTTCTCCTTTGCTTGGCAGGGAGTAAAGCTTTTTGCATTTAGGGAAAGCGCTGCACCCTATGAATCTTGAGCCCCTTTTTGAATACATTGCCCTAAGATTGCTTTTGCATTCAGGGCAAATTCCTGCAACCCTTGAAGGGCAATTATTGTTCAGGCAGAATTCGTATTTGTTTTTTGAAATCAAAACCTTTGGAGCTTTGCAGATTTTGCAGTTCTTTTCCAAGGATTCATACTCGCATTTAGGGACCGAATAAGTTGTTTCGCATTCAGGGTATTTGCTGCACCCTATGAATTCTTCCCCGTTTTTTTTGCTGTACATAATAACCAAATCATTTGAGCATTTAGGGCATTTTCCCATTTTTTTCCCCACATTGCTCTGCTCTTTCCAAGATTCTTCCAATGCTTCGCTTAATTTTTTCCCTATTTTTTCCTCATTTTCCTTGAATTCATTTGATATGTCTATTAATATTTCCTGCGCCTGAATCATAACATTCTCTTTTGTTTCCTTGTTTGCAGCTATTAATTCCATGTTTTCTTCAAACTTTTTTGTCAAATCCTCGCTTATTATTCTTGGGCAATACTTTTTCAAAGCAGCATTAACTCCTATGCCCAGCTTTGTTACTTTTATGCTTTCGCCAGAAATGTATCCCCTGTCATCAAGGGTTTTAACTATTGCAGCCCTTGTTGCCTTTGTCCCTATTCCGCGTTTTTCCATTTCCCCCACAATTCCTGAATGAGAATACCTGTTCGGAGGCTCTGTCTGCTTTTTTTCATTCAATACCTCATTAATTTTTATCAACTCCCCTTCTTTTATTTTTGGCAATATCACATCTTTTGGCTTGTAATATTTTCCGTAAAATTCAACCCAGCCCTTTTTTATTATTACAGAGCCAGTTGATGAAAACAAATGGCTTTTTATGTCAAAAATTATTTTTGTGCTTTCTTTCACTCCAGGCTCTTTGAATGTTGACAAAAACCTTTTCACTATTAAATCATACACATTTTTTTCCTGAATGCTTAATCTTTTTGGAAACTCGCCAGTAGGATAAATTGCTGTATGCGCTGAATCATCTTTTTTCCCCTCATTCGGCTTTAAGCTTTTAAGAGCAAGCAATTCTTGGCAAAATTTTTTGTAATAATCCTGCTTGCTTAATTTTTCAAGTATTTTTTTAAAGCCTATTTTTTCAGGAAGCTTTTCGCTGCTTGTTCTTGGATAGCTTATCAGGGCATTGATGTACAATTTTTGCGCTATTTGCTGGGTAAGGTAGGGATTGTATTTGAATTGGTTGTAGCATTCGCTTTGAAGGCTTGTAAGGCTGAAAGGGTGCGGAGGAAGCATTGCTGACTCAGTTGTTTTAAC
>JAQTTT010000041.1 GCA_028710615.1 Candidatus Nanoarchaeia archaeon | reverse complement strand
GGGCAAGACAGGGATTGCAATCTCAATGATAATTAAGCCAATATATTTTTAAACCCTTCAAATATTTGATATAATTAATCATGGACGAAAACGCTAAAGAAAAAAAAGACAATATCGTTTTTATAGGCAATAAAACCCCCTTAAGCTATGTTTTTGCAGTAGCCACGCAATTCAAGGCAGGAGCAAAAGAAGTGATAATAAAAGCAAGGGGAAAATTAATCTCGCGCGCAGTTGATGTTGCTGAAATTCTAAAAAACAAGTTTGTGGAAGAAGCAAAAGTGGAATCAATAATCACAAGCACTGAAGCGCTGAAAAATGAAAGAGGAGATGTCAATGTCAGCGTAATCTCAATAACGCTGAAAAAGAAATGATCAAGGAAAACGATTGCATAGAAATAGAATACAGCGCTTTTGAAGCAGAATCAAAAGCATTATTTGACACAACAAATGAAAGCATTGCAAAAAAGCACGGATTATCAGGCGAAAACAAATCATTTGCTCCAATAAAAATCATTGCAGGAAAAAATTATGTAGTAAAAGGATTGGATGAGTCTTTTATAGGAAAAAAAGAAGGGGATTCTTATAAAATAAACGTGCCTTTTTCCAAAGGATTCGGGGCATGGAGCTCAAAACTCACAGAAAACATTAAAATAAATGTTTTCACTGAAAAAAAAATCAATCCAGCAAAAGGAATGTTTGTAAATATTGATGGAAGAACTGCAAGAGTTGTTTTTGCAAGCAACAGGGTTGTAAAAGTGGATTATAATCACCCCTTGGCAGGAAAAGACTTAATCTATGAAGCAAAGATTTTAAAAATACTGAAAAATGATGATGAAAAAATAGAATGCATTATAAAAAGCTTATTGGGCGAGGAATTCAGCCCCAAAATAAGCGAAAACGAAATTAAAATAATCTCAAAAATAGAAATTCCTGAACAAATAAAGGAAATGCTAAAAAAAGAGATAAAAGAAACGCTTAAAAAAGACTATAAATTAGTTTTTGAAAAGGAGTAGTAAAGTTTTTTAATGTGCGAACTTATACTAAAAAGCATTGAGGTGTTAATAAAAAAATGGATACAATACTCGAATCCGCGCTTGGAAAAAGCAGCATTGAAGGCAGCAGCCTAAGCGGAGCTATAAAAGCAAAACCGCAAAACTCAAAAACAAAGGATATTGATGCTCAATTAGAGGAATTCTTAATAAACAGAAGAGCAGCCATCAAAGTCATAGGTGTGGGCGGAGGAGGAAACAACGCAATTATACGAATGAGCGAAGTAGGCATTAAAGGCGTTGAATTCATAGCAGTTAACACTGACGCGCATGACTTATTATGCACGAATTCTGATGTCAAATTATTAATAGGCAGAGACTTGACAGCAGGGCTTGGCGCAGGAGCAGACCCTAATGTTGGAAGAGAAGCAGCAAAAGAGCAAGAGCATGAAATACGAAAAGCGCTTGAAGGAGCAGACATGGTATTCATTACATGCGGATTAGGAGGAGGAACAGGAACAGGAGCAGCGCCAGTAATAGCTGAAACAGCCAAGAAAATGAAAGCATTAACTGTTGGAATAGTAACTCTTCCATTCAGCGTTGAAGGAAATGTAAGAATGAACAATGCATTGGAAGGATTAGAAAGACTGCAGGAAAACGTTGACACATTAATAGTGATACCAAACGATAAATTATTGGAAGTTGCGCCAAATCTTCCACTGCACACAGCATTCAAAGTAGCAGACGAAATACTGACAAATGCAGTAAAAGGAATAGCTGAATTAGTCACAAAACCCGGATTAATCCACTTGGATTTCAATGATATAAGGGCAGTAATGAAAGAAGGAGGAACAGCCCTAATAGGTGTTGGAGAAAGCGACAGCGAAAACAGGGCAGTTGAATCAGTTGAGAAAGCAATAGAAAATCCTCTGCTTGATGTTGACATTACAGGAGCAAAAGGAGCATTAATCAATGTTATTGGAGGGCCAAACATGAGCCTTACAGAAGCCAATAAAGTGGTTGATGTAATCACTTCAAGATTAGCGCCTGATGCAAAAACAATCTGGGGAGCCAGCATATCAAATGATTTGGGAAACACAATAAGAACAATGATTATAGTGACAGGCGTTGAAAGCCCGCAAATCTTTGGAAAGCAAAAAACAATAAAGCAGGAAAGAAGAAAAATCATTGAAAATGAATTAGGCATAGAGTTCATAAAATGAATCCCATACCAAAGATAAAAAAAGAGCTGCACGAGTATAAAAGAATACTCATTATTTCAAAAAAGCCCACAATGCAGGAATTTTTAAGCATAGCAAAAATTTGCGCAATAGGAATGGCATTAATAGGATTTGCAGGCTTTTTAATCCAAATAATAGGAATATTTTTATAAACAAAGCGGATTTTTTTAAAAAGAGGTAAAATGGAGCAACAACCAATGAATGAAACTACTAAAACCAGAATATTCACAGTAAGAACAACTATTGGAAAAGAAAGGCAAGTAATAGACAAAGTAAGCACAAATGTAAAAAAGAAAGGATTGTCAGTTTACTCTATTGTAAGCCCAAGCGAAATAAGAGGATACTTCTTCATAGAAGCAGACAACACTGATGAAGTGAGAGCAGCAATATATGGAGTAACGCATGCAAAAGGATTAGTTGAAAGGGATATTCAGGAAATAGAATTGCAAGAGCTTGACAGATTTTTCTCACCAATAAGCGAATCAATAACAGTGGAAGAAGGAAACATAGTTGAATTAACCAGCGGACCATTCAAAGGAGACAAGGCAAAAATAAAAAGAGTGGACAAAATAAAAGAAGAAGTGGTTGTAGAGCTATTGGAAGCAGCTGTTTCAATACCATTAACAGTTAAGCTTGATTCTATAAGGGTTATAAAGAAAAACGAAGAAGAATAAATGGAAATTTATTTAAAGCAAAAAAGAATGAAATGATAATTAATGAAAAGCGGACCAAATTCAACAAGCAGAATGATACTAAAAGAAGCGGGAGCTGAAAAAGGCTCAGGATACGCCAAATTAGACAAAAAAGGAAACATTTCAATAGAGCAAATAATAAGCATAGCAAAGAAAAAAATGAATGAAATGAATTCATACACATTAAAAAATGCTGTAAAAGAAGTTGCCGGAGCATGCATGCCAATGGGAATATTATGCGAAGGAATGAATCCCAAAGAATTCTGCGCAAAAATAAGCAAAGGAGATTATGACGAAGAAATAAACTCGGAAAAAATGCAAACAAGCGAAGAAAAGAAAAAAAATCTTCAAGAACAGTTCAAAAAAGAGCAGTCAAAACTATCAGGAGAATTCGAGGAATTAAAAAAGAAAATAGAAGCCAAAGCCCAAAAAGAAGCAACCAAAGCAGCCAAAGCAGCTCCAAAGCCAGCAGCAGGAGCAAAAGCAAGCCCTGAAAAGAAATAATAATATTTTTAAATAGCTAAATTAAAAATAATAATACTCCACTGTTTCGACAGGAGGTCAACGCAAATGATCGCAAAAAAAGAAGTAGAAGATAAAATAAAATTAGCTCTTGAAAAAAAAAGAGACATTAAATTCTTGCAAGCAATAGATTTAAGCATAGGATTAAAAGGAATAGACTTGAAAAACCAGGCAAACGCGATTGATGAAGTGATGGTTCTTCCCCACAGCAACGGCTCAAACATAAAAATATGCGGATTAGTTGACAAAGAACTTCAGACAGAATCAGGAAATAATTTTGAAAAAACAATAATGAAAGACGATTTTGAAAAAATTTCAGGAAAAAAAGAATTAAAAAAATTAGCAACAGAATTTGATTTCTTCGTGGCGCAGGCAAACATAATGGCTTTAGTCGCAAAATCCTTTGGAAGAGTTTTAGGGCCAAGAGGAAAAATGCCAAGCCCCAAAGCAAGCTGCGTAGTGCCGGCAAATGCGAAGCTTGAAGCATTAAAAAACAGGCTAAAAAGAACAGTCATGTTAAAAGCAAAAAAAAGCCCGGTAATAAATTTAAAAGTTGGAAATGAAAAGCAAAACATCCAAGAAGTGGCTGACAACATAATTGCAGTGATTGATTTCATGTCAAAGCATCTGCCCCAAGGCGAGCAAAACATTAAGCACGCATACATTAAAACAAGCATGGGAGAAAGCATAAAATTGGTGTAAATCTATGAAAAAAGACGAAGCGCAAATAAAGCCCTGGAAAAAAGACAAAGTTTCAGAAATATCAGAATTATTAAAAAAATACCAAACAATAGGATTAATAGATGCAACAAGCCTTCCAAGCAAGCAACTGCAAATCATAAGAGGAAACATCAGAAAGCAGGCATTAATACAAAAAATAAAAAAATCTTTTTTAACAAGAGCGCTTGAGCAAACAAATAACGCTGATTTGTCAAAAAAAATACAAGGCTCGCCAATAATAATATTTTCAAACCTAAACCCTTTCAAATTAAACAAATTAATAGAAAAAAATAAAAGCGAATCCCCAATAAAGCCAGGGCAAACAGCTCCATTTGACTTAATAATACCTGCAGGAGAAACTCCATTCACTCCAGGCCCAGTAATAGGAGAATTCGGGCAATTAGGAGTTAAAGCAAAAATAGTTGCAGGAAAAATCAATGTATTAAAAGACTCAATAGTGGTCAAAGAAGGAGAAAAAGCTTCACCCTTAGCAGCAAGCATGCTAATGAGGCTTGGAATAAAGCCAGTCAGCATAGGATTAAACTTAATCGCAGCAAAAGAAGAAAACACGATTTATTCAAAGCAGGATTTAAGCATTGACATTGAATCCATGATATCCGCAGCATATGCGCAAGCAAAAAATCTTGCAATAAACGCAGGAATACTAATCAAGGAATTCATAAGCGAATTCCTTGCAAAAGCGCAGCAAAACGCGCTAATAATAAACGGAATAGTTCATCCAGAACAAGCAATTGCGCAGCCGCAAAAAAGCACGCACCAAGAACCCGATAAAAAAGATGAACCAGAAGAGGAAGAAGTTTCCGATGAACAAGCCGCCAGCGGACTGGCAGACTTATTCGGATAAAAAAAAATGAAAAAGGAGGTAAGAAAAGCATGGAATACATTTATTCAGCATTGCTGCTAAACTCAGCAGGAAAAGAAATAAAAGAAGAAACAGTTAAAAAAGTCCTGGAATCAGCAGGAATAACTCCTGATGAAGCAAAGCTAAAAGCCTTGGTTGCATCACTTGATGGAGTAGACATAAAAGAAGCAATAAGCAAAAGCGCAAGCATTGCAGCAGTTTCAGCGCCAAGCGCACCAGGAGCAGAAAAAGAAGCAAAGAAAGAAGAAGAGGAAGAAGAAGTAAGCACTGAAGAAGCAGCAGCAGGGCTTGGAGCACTATTCGGATAAACTTTTTTTTATTGATTTTTTATAATTTTTTAATAAATTTAACCGGATTCTCCAAGCAATGGCTTGCTTTTGCTTCAAGAAGCACAACCCTGCCAATTTCAGAGCCAGAGCATGAATCAGCAAAGCAAGAATCAAAAGTCATTAAAGAAAAATTCTTTGAATCAATTTTTTTTGAAAAATCCTTGCCAAAATGGGCATTCAAATACTTCTCATAAGACTTGCTTAATGAATGATTAATGATTTTTTTCCTATTAACCCCCGAATCAATCACGCAATTTTCAGAAAAAGATTTTCCAATCAAAGTCGCCTGCATTAAGCTGGGAATAAAAACAATTTTCCTAAAATTATTATATTTGGCCAATTCATCGCAGAAATAATAAAGCGCCCCATTTTTAAGGCTTAAAGGAATCCCTGAATAAAGAATTTTTTCCAATTCAGCAACATTATTTTTTCCCAAAATTTTCAAAACCTTTTCGCAATAATTATCCAAAAAAAGAGGAGTGAATAATCCGTTTTTAAACCCGACAAAAGAATAAGCTTTATTAGCTGCAATCGAAGAATTGCTCGCCCCATTTACAAGAACCATAGACATTAAATCATCATCATACTTTTTATTGACTATTTTTTTATTGCACCGATTAGCCTGAATTTCAATATTATAAGGGGAATCAAGCAGTAATCCAATGCCAAGCCTCTTTTTTCCAAGAAGAATTATGTCAAACTCCCGCTTATCATTTTCAAAATTATACTCAACCAAAAAATCATTACCCAAAGAAACATTAAAAGCTTCAAAGAAAACATCCCGATTTTTTAAGCAAGAATCAAAAGCGCCAATAACTTCC
>JAQTTT010000007.1 GCA_028710615.1 Candidatus Nanoarchaeia archaeon | reverse complement strand
TCTTCTCCCAACTTCCTTGAATTATAAGGTATTTCAAGGAATTCTCCTGGAAGTATTGGCTCGCTTAAAGTGTATTCCAATAATTCTCCGTTAACAAACACTAATACCTCGCTTATTGAATTTAATCCGTCATTCCTGATTATTGCTTTGCTTCCAGTAACGCTCACAAGGCTTAATCTTGTTCCATCCATTCCAGGATGAGTTTCTGCGCCGCTCTGGGACTGCAACTCCTCCATGCTTAAGAATATGAAAAAATACGCTGCTCCAGCAGCAGCTATTGTCAGCATAATTAAAATTATTACGCTAATAACAGGAGTAATGGATTTCATTGATAATTTAATAATTACTGCATATTTATAAATGTTTTAAAAAAAGAATTCTGTTTTTAATTTATTGCTTTTGCTCTGCTTTTTCTTTGATTATTTTTTCTTTGATGCTTTATTTCTTTTCTTTGATTATTTTTTCTTTGCAGGCGCCTTTTTTTCTTTAGGTTCTTCTTTTTTCTTGGCTGAACTTGTTTTTTTCTTGGCTTCCTTCTTTTTTTCAGCTGGTTTTGCTTCCTTCTTTTTTTCTTTAATTTTTTCTTTAGGCTCTTCTTTTTTTGCCTCAATTTTCGGCGCTTTTGCTTCTTTTTTCTTTTCAGCTTTTTTCTCTTTTTTCTTTTCTTTGGCTTTTTGCTTTTCTTTCTTTTTTTCTTCTTTTGCTTCTTTTTCTCTCATTATGTGCTGTTTTACAGGTTTTTCTTTTTTTGGCTTCTTTTCTCCTTTTTTTGGAACTTCAAGGATTATTTTTGAGTCAATCATTGCTTTTTGAACTTCTTGGGTGGATGCGCCTTTTTTTATTTTTAAGATTAATCCCACTGGCATTAAGTGCGCTATATTGCATTTTTTTCTTCTCACTAATCCGTCAATTAATGCGTAATTTTTGTCAATCACTTCAATTATTACTGCCGGCTTTCCTGCTTCCCTTCCAGCCATTTTAAAGCACACTCTTCCTATTTCAATCATTTTTTATCATCCACTCCATATTCATTTAATATTTTTTCTTTTATTAATTTTCTTGAGCATGAACTGCAAAAATTCCCTGCATAAGGCCTGTTTGGCGCTTTTTGGGTTTTGCTTTTCTTTTTCATTCTTCTTGGAACGCCCATTAATTCTTCTTTGCAGTTTCCGCACAAAATTTTTGCATTTTTTCTTTTATGGTATTCTATTCTTGAATCTCCTCCCGGAGAAGTGTATGCTCTTTTTTTGCTTGTTCTTTCGCTTCTTGTTTTTGCCATTATTATATTGAACCTCAAATTATTGTTTGTTTAAAAAATTAACGATTTAAAATTTTTCTTAGGATTGTTGAAAATACTATGCTTGATAAAAAGTATGTTCCGAAAAATCCGAAGCCTTGGCCAAACAAAGGCACTGTTGTTCCAAAATTCAAAAGTATTTGGTCTGTGGGTATCACGCTTCTTGCGTACGCGAATATTAATAAAAAAGGCACCATTGTTATCATTGTGGGCTTGAATTGCTCTGTCATTAGTTTCATATTAAGGTCTAATAATTTGTTTTGGGTTTCAAGGTAGTCTTTGTCTGTTTGCTTCATGCTAAGCATTTTTTTTTGAAGCTCTTTTGTTTCTTTCATTCCCTCTTTTAAGAATGCGTTGTTTGCAAAGAATTTAAAGCTTAATTGCGATAAAAGGCTTGTTAAAAGCGACAATAATACTGTGAAAACTAAGGGGGTTAGCCATGTTATTCCGTACAAAAATTCTGCCATTTCACACTGCTCCCAATAATTTTTTTATTGTTGGATGCGCTCCTTGGAATCCTTCCCTTTTTATGTTTTCGTAAAGGCCGTGAATTATCATTACTGCCAATAACAGCCCGGTTCCTGATGTTAATGCGCTGAATAGTTCTGCTACAACTGCGAGAAGAGCAACTGATATTGCTCCAAGTATTGTCAATGGGTCAATGTATCTTTTAACAACTCTTTCAACTATTCTTTTGTCCCTTCTGAATCCTGGTATTGACAGCCCTGATTCATGTATTTGGTCTGCCACGCTTCCTGCGTCTTGCCCTCCGACTTGAACCCATAATATGCTGAATAATACGCAGCCAACTATCATGAATAATGGATAAAATAATAATTGCGCAACAAAAGGCGTTGCTCCTTGCTCTATTATTGTTCTTAGGCTTGGAAAAACAAGCCAAGAGGCTATTCCTGTTTGGGGCATTTGTCCGGAATATGTTCCTAACAAGGGTATTCCTGCGTTAAACAGCATTAGTCCGAGCATTTGAACCATTGCTATTAAGCTTGCTGCGAATATTACGGGTATGTTGCTTGTGTAAAAGAATTTTATTGGCCATTTAATGTTGTATCCCCTTACTCTTCCAAGGGTTAAGGGTATGTTTACTTGTATTGAGCTTGCGAAAACTATTAATAAAAAAACTGCCACTGTTATTGCCACGCTTATTAAGGGCCATATCAATAATTCCATTTGCCCTGCAAGAAGGGATTGGATTATCAATAAAAGTTTTCCCACAAAATATCCTGATGTTGGGTCTCTTATTGGGCTTAATGCTTGGGTGAATAATTCTTGGCTCACTCCTGCAGCTATGAACAGGCTTATTCCGCTTCCAAAGCCCCATTTGCTGCATATTTCATCAAAGAGCATTAATAATAATCCTCCGAAGATTAATTGCATTATCATTATTGCGTAATTAAATGCTGTTGGCGCGCTTGGCGGTATTGCTCCGGATAAAACGTACATTGTGTTCATCACTATTATGAATAATATGCTTATTCCTTTCTGTATTAACTGGTATCTTTCTTTGCCTTCTTTCGTGTTCGTGTCTACTTTTATTACATCTGCTCCTTTTAGCAATTGCAGTATTATGCTTCCGCTCACTATTGGCCCTATTCCCAAGCTGATTAATGAGCCTATTTTTGCTGCAAGTATTAGGCTTAAGTCCTGCAATTGGCTTACAAAATTCGGCGCTAATCCGTATAATGGCACAACGCTTAAAAATAAGAATAAGACTAAAACTATTAGAGTCCATTTTAGCTTTTCATTAAAATCAAGTTTTTTTTCGGGTTTTTTTACCTCGGGCAAATACTTTAAATAATCAACCCAATCAGTCATTCTTTTACTTCTCCGCCTGCTTTAATCACTTTATCCTTTGCTTTCTGCGTTATTTTTGAATAATTCTTTATTATTATTGGCTTTTTTGCTTGCCCGCTTCCAAGCACTTTTTTCTTTTTTGCGTCGTATTCAAATTTTTTGCTTGCTGATTTCTCTGCAATTTCGCTTATCATTCCAATGCTTATTGATTCAATTTTTTTATGTATTGATGTGAATCCGTGCTTTCCATAATCAACTTTTCCGTCAATTATGAATGAGTGCTTTTTTTGCTTCATCCTTTTTCCATGCCCTGCTTTTCCAACCCCTCCCCTGTTTCCGGAGCCTCTTCTTCTTAATCCGCTGTGGTCATTGTGCCCTAATTTTTTTGCGCTTTTTCTTCTGTGTTTTATTGCCATAATCACATCATCTTTTTTGCTATTTCATCAATTGAGTCATGCTTTCCCAGCACTCCCCCTTGCTTTACTGTTTTTTTTATTCCGCCTTTGAATCCTTTTATTGGAGGCGCAAGCCTTAGCACTGGATCAATGCTTTCAACATCTTTTAATAATTTCCCTGCTTTTATTGCATTTATTGCTTTTTTTATTAATTCATTGCTTGCTGGTTTTCCATTTTTCATTTTCAGCCTTTTGCCTAACAATTCTTCAATTAATGCGTTGCTTATTTTTCCGTATATTGAAAAATCTTTTACTTTTTTTATCATTCCTTCATAAACAGGAGTTTCAGGCAAAAGCGTTGCCCAGTGGCTTTTTTTTAATCTTAGCATTAAAAAAGTGTCCTTAACTTCTTTTTTTAATCCCACTGTTCCCCTTATTCTTATTAATAATGTAGTCATTTCAAGCCCCCTTCATAAACTTGAACATTGCGTGCGTATTTTTCATTTAAGCGCATCTTGCTTAATTGCTTTAATGCATCAATGCATGCTTTCACAAGGTTAAGCCTTGACCTTGTCTGGCCTGATGTTTTGCTCCACACATCAGTTATTCCAGCCATTCTCAGTATTTTTTTGCATTCATCATTCACGCATAATCCTAATCCTTTTGGCGCCGGGAATAATGTTATTTCTGCGCTTGAGCATTTCCCAGTTACTTCAAAAGGTATGCTGTGCGGTTTTCCGCATCCGCATTCCCAGCTTCCGCAACCCCTTTTTATTTTAAACAAATTCTTTTTAGCATTATTTATTGACTTATTCCTTGCTGGAACCGTTTCTTTGCTGTATCCTTGCCCGTATCCTATTACTCCGTCTTTGTTGCCGACTATTGCAAAGCAGAAAAACTTCGGCGTTTTCCCGTCGCTTGTTGCTTTTTGGGTTACCCTGAAAGGCCTTCTTTGGCCTCCTCCGAATTTTCCTTTTGCCTGCCCAACATCCAATAAATCAACGCCCAACATAGGCATAAGGGTTTCAGTTATTTGAGGCTCTTTTATTATTAAATTGTTGTCAATTATGTAGTCAATTGTTGTTATTTCCCCTTTTTGAACCATTTTTCCAAGATTCGTTTTTGGAATCCAGTTTTCAAGATTGCTTGCTTGTTCGTCTCTTCTCATGCTTTCACCTTTGAATCTATGCTTTTAATGACTGCATCAATTATTGATGAATCAAAGCCTTTAATATGCTCTCCTTTTAATCTTTCAGCCACTGGGAATATTTTTTCATCATGCGGAATAATCATTCCTGATTTCACTGCTCCTGCAAGCACTGCAAAAATCCTGCTCCCTTTTGTTTTAACATTTAATCCAATATCCATTACAGCGCTTTTTATCTTATTTTTTTGCGCCATTTTGCCTATTAAATATCCCACTAAATAAGCTGATGCAATATTTTTGGGGGCATTTGTGTATCCGTGATTTTTTAAATCATTGTTTGATGCTGATATGATTGTTTTATCCCCTGATTCTTCAAATCTTATTATTTGGGCTATCATTCTTTTGTTTGTTTTTCTTAC
Organism: Candidatus Nanoarchaeia archaeon; assembly: GCA_028710615.1. Classification (GTDB taxonomy): domain Archaea; phylum Nanobdellota; class Nanobdellia; order Tiddalikarchaeales; family Tiddalikarchaeaceae; genus JAQTTT01. Next base: position 23,006 of record JAQTTT010000007.1, on the reverse strand, counting down.
AACCAATCTTGGATTTTTTGATTTCACTGCTGATAATCTTTTTCCGTAATTGGTTTTGTTTTCCCTTTTCCTTTTGTAAGGAACTGAATATCTTGGTCCTGTTGCCATATTTTTTTATTTCTCCGTTTTATTAGTCAAGTAAAGCTTTAAGTGGGCTTTGCTTCTGAAAAATCCTCCGCTTACCATTCTATATAATTTCCTGTAAAATTCCTTGCTTATTTTTTCTTTTTTCTGCAATTCTTTAAGGAGTTTTCGCTGAATCCTCACCTTATTAATCCATAATTGCTTTTTTGAAATTCTTGAATATTTTGCCCCCTTTTTTTTTCCCGGCCCTTTTTTTCTTCCTTTCTTTTTTTGCTCTTGTATTTTTTTTGCCCTTACCCTGCTTATTCCCTTCTTTTTTTCAACAATTATTGCTGTGCCTTTAAGTTTTCTTAAATCAAACCTTGTTATTGCCTCTTTTACTTTGTCGATTTTTTCAGGGTTTATTTTTATTCTTTTCTTTCCTGCTTTAAATGTTTTGCTTGCTAATTTTTTTTGGCTTGATAAATTCATTTCTTGGCTTCACCTTCTTTTTCATTAGTGATTGATTCTTTTTTTGCCGGCTTTTCTTTAATCGGCTTTTCGGCTTTAATCGGCTTTTCCTTTACGGGTTTTTCAGCTTTAATCGGCTTTATCGGCTTTTCTTCTTTTAATTTAATTGTTTTTTCTTCAGGCTTTTTAATTTCTTTCTTTGAATCTTTCATGCTTTCTATTTTTTTAATTATTCTTTCAGGATTAAAATTCAGGAATTTGTGTTTTTTTCCAATTGCTTTTTGCGCTATTAAGGATTTCTTTTTTAATCCCAATCCTGAAGCAATCACTCCAACAGTTTTTTCGCTTAATTTTTCCAAATCTTTTGCAATCCTTATTATTATTATATCCCTTCCTTGCTTGTCTTTATTTTGAAGCTTTTTAGGGGTTTTTATTCCGATGCTTGGCATTCTCATTTCCCATTTTTTTTTCCTTCTGATTTTTGAGTGATGTCCTTTTGGCTTTCTCCAATTATCCGGGAGCGCGGGGTGCCTGTGCTTTTCAACCCTTCTGAAAGCGGGCTTTCTTTTTTTCATTTCATTTTTTATTTTCAGTAAATCATTGCTCATATTTTTTTACCGTCCTTTTCAATTATGTATATTCCATCCTGGAATATTCTTCTGTCATAATTTTTTACCTGGCATGTTTTTTCTATTATTCCCGCTGTCATTCCCGCATATTCCTTATTCATTGATTCAACTGTTATTTCATCCTTGTTTACTGTGACTTTTGCGTCTCCGACTATTTTGCATTTTTTTGGAACTTTCTGGCCCAAATAATTTATTATAATGATGTTTTTTCCTTCAACTTTAACTGTTATAGGGTAGTGTGAGCCGCATACTTTAAGCTTATATTTAAAGGGCTTTTGAAGCCCTCTCACCATGTTTTTTATGTGGGCTGAATGCGTCATCATCATTTTTTTCATGTTCCTGTTTTCTTTTTTTGAATCAAGCAGTATTTCATTGTCTTTTATTTTCAAATCTATTAATGGGTGGAACATCTCCCTTTTCACTTCTTTTCCTTCAGCTGATATGATTAATTCTTTTGATTCTTTTCTTGCTGTGAACCCTGAAGGCATCTGTATTTTCGTATTCATGATTTTGTTTTTTCAATCAATAAAAGTATGATATCAGTTTTCCTCCCAATTTTTTTTCTTTTGCCTCATAATGAGTCATTAATCCCTTGTTTGTTGATATTAATATGCATCCGAAATCTTTTGCAGGCAAATACCTTTTTTCAAATTTTTCGATTCCGTCTTTTTTAACTGAGAATCTTGGCTTTATTGCGTTGCATTTGTTTAATTTTCCGTTAAGCATTATTTTTATTCCTTTTTTTTCAGTAATCTCTGAATAATCGCCTATGTATCCTTCGTTTTTCATAACTTCAAGGTTTTTGATTATTAAATCTGATTTAAATCCAATGGTTAATTCGCTTTTTCTGCTTTTTATTGCATTGGTGATTGCTGATAGCGCATCAGCCAATATGTCGTGTCTCATCTTTTTTTTAGCCTCCTTTTTTTTTCAAAACTTGTTGAACCCAATATTTTTTGCAACATCCCTGAAGCATTGCCTGCATATATTCAGCGAGTACCTTCTTATTAATGCGCCTCTCCTGTTGCATATTTCGCAAACCCTTTTTCCTCTTCCGCATTTCTTTTCTGTTGGCTTATTGAATTTAAGCATTCTTCCTGATTCAGCTTTTTTGTGCGATATTGCTTTGAATGTTTTTTTCCAATCCTTTGCAGTCATGCTATTTTCACTTCATATTTATTTTTTATGAAATCAATTGCTTCGTTTTGGCTTACTCTGTGGTTTTTTGGTATTTTTTCTGTTTTCAGCCGCCTATCCTTTATTCTATAACCTTTTCTTTTTAAGGTTATTGTGGCATTTAATCCGAACATGGGCATTTTAGGGTCATACTTTACCCCTGGAATATGGACGTATTCATCAACTCCAAAACTGACGTTTCCATAATTGTCAAAGCATGATTTTTTCAAAGAGTATTCCCTTGACAATAATAATCTTTTAAGCAATTCATCATAATCTTTTCTCATGGTTACTTTTACGCCTATTGCTATTCCAGGCCTTACATTCCATTTGGGTATTCTTTTGTGCGAAACTGTTTTTATGGGCGTTTTTCCGCTTAATGTTTTAAGCAAGGAATAAGCTTTTTCCAGCTTGTCGCCTGCTTCCCCAACCCCTATGTTGAGCGTTAATTTTTCAATCATTATATTCTTCATTTCATTTGCTTTTTTTTCTGCCATGATTTCTTTAATTCACTCCCTTATTTTTATCTCTTCTTTGCTTTCACCCAAGACAAACACGTAATCTTTCATTGTCTGGTATGATGCTCCTTTATTGTTTAGTATTGCCCTGTCTTTTGTTATGTTTTCAAACTCTTTGAATCCTTCAAGGGTTGCTATTTCTCCTGCGTGCTTTCCTTTTATGACAAGCACTTTTGAGCCTTTTTTTATTGGAAATGCTTTTATTATTTTGCTTTTGCTTAAATCAAATAATACGCTGTCATTTACTCCGTATTTCTCTTTTAATACCAGGTTTTTTCCTCCTGAAAAGTTGAATTGCAGCATTCCATTTTTTATCCTTGTTTTTCCGTAAATTTTCAAAAGCTTAAGATTGGATTCTTTTTCATCTATTATTATTGGCTTTAATCCTCCTTTATAGTCAAGAACCATTCTGTAATAAATTTTTGCGCTTGGAATGCTTAATATGTCAAATAATCCTATTCCTTGGTTTAATTCCTTTACTGGCTTTAAATCCACTAATATTTTTTTTTCATTAATCATTTTTTTTGCCTCTGACTTTGTATTCACAAGCTTTAATGAATCCCTTAAAATGACTATTAATGGCACGCTCATTGCTTTAGGGTGCGCTCCAGGCTTTGGCCTTGCCACAAATTTTGTTTTCTTTTTGCTTAAATTCCATCTTTTAGGGGTATTTAATCGTTTTAAATGCATTTTTTCATTTCACCTTTTGTTTTTCTTTTATTCTTTTTTTGTCGTTTAAATCAAGCTCCACTATTTGAACATTTGAGTAATGCGTGGGGTAATTTATTTTTGTGCCGTCTTTTTTTTCAATAGTTATTCCTTCAAGCAATAATTTATAGTCTTTTCTTAAAACTTTTTCCACTTTGGCTGTTTTTCCTTTAAAAGTTCCCCTTAATATTTTAACCTTATCTCCTTTCCTTACTGGAATGCTTCTTTTTTTTGCATCTTTTCTAAGGCTTTTTGACAAGTTAACGCTCATTATTTTTCTTTTTGTGTGAAGCGGGGCGTTTTTTAAATATTTTCTTTGCTTTTTCGGCTTTATGCTTCCTTTCCATTTATTTGAGTATTCTTTCATTTTTTTTTACACCACTATGCTGCTTATTTTTCCTATTTTTGGGAATCTTTCAATTACTTCTCGCGCAACAGGCCCTTTAACCACTGTTCCTTTCGGGTCTCCTTCGTCTGATTTAAGCACTACGCAAGCATTGTCTTCAAATTTAATTCTTGTTCCATCTTTTCTTCTGTAAGCTTTTTTTTGCCGGATAACTACTGCAAGCATTACTTTCTTTTTAACTGTCTGGTTTCCCTGCTTTATTGAAACGCTTACAACATCTCCAACTCCTGAGCCTGCCCTTCTTCTTTTGACTGCTTTTCCAAGCTTAACTGAAAGCACTTGCGCAATTTTTGCTCCGCTATTGTCAGCAACAATAAGCCTTGCTCCCACATCCAATCCTTTAGTCAATGTTGCTTTTACTGGCTTCATTTGTTATTCACTTCTTTTTGTATTACTACGAATGATTTTGTTTTTGATATTGGCCTTGTTTCCATTATTGTAACTGTATCCCCTTCTTTTGCTTTTATGCAATCAGGGTTGTGCGCTTTTATTCTTGTTTTTTTGCTGGCGAATCTTTCATATTTCGGGATTACGTATATTCTTTTGAATTCAACAGTCACTCCTTTGGTCATTTTATCGCTTTTTACAACTCCTTTGAAAATTCTTCCGCGCAATCTTAAAGTTCCGTGAAAGGGGCAATTAACATCATTGCATTTGCTTTCAGGAGCGCTTATTCCTTTTATTCCCGTTTTTCCTGCCATTTATTCGTCACCTTGTTCTTTTTTTTAATCCTGTCTTGCGGTTTTTGAAGTATTTCATTTCCGCTTATTGACACGTATTCATTGTTTATTTTTATCATTATTTCATTGTTTTTTTTTGGTATTATTTTTTCTTTTTTTGAATCAAGCATTGTGAGCGTATTTTTTGATTCATCAATTATCATTCCTTTTGCTTTTTTCACTTTTGCTTTGAGCCCGATTAATTCATGGATTTTTATGTTTTTTTTGCTTATCATTGCTTTATTTCTATGCTTTCAGGATTGAACCCTTCAGTTAAAAGCAGTTCTTTTGCTTTTTTTGCATGTTTTCCCTGCAATTCTATTGTTTCATCCTTGACTGTTCCTCCGCATGCCAGTTTTTGCTTTAATTTCTTGGTTAATGCTTTCAAATCAATTTCTTTCGGATTTATTCCCGCAATCACTGTTTTTATTTTTTTGAATTTGCTTCTTTCGTCTGAAATGATTATTTTTTGCTGCTCTTTTGCCATTGACTCGCATACGCACAGTTCTTTTGGCAATCCGCATGTTGAGCAAACATCCATGTCTTTACGCTTCACCCCTCATATTAATCAATGTTTTTATCCTTGCTATGGTTTTTTTAAATTCCTTTATTTTTCCAGGCTTGTCTGGATTCTGCTTTGATGATACTTGAGTTTTTGCTTTCATCAATTCCTTTTTCATTTCAAGCATTTTATCTTCAAGCTTTTCTTTGCTCATTTCTTTTAGCTCTTTTAATCTTATTATGCTCATTTTATTTTTTCAACTCATCTTCTTTTTTAGCGCTTTTTTTGCCTGCTTTTTTTAATTTTTCTTTTTCTGGCTCGCTTTTTTTTTCTTTTTCAGCTTTTGGCTTTTCTTCTGATTTTTTTTCTTTTTTTGATTCAGTTTCATCTTTTTTTTCGTTTATTATTCTTTTTTTTATTTCAGGAATGTTTTCAGCCTTTTTCTCTTGGATTGTTTCGCCTAAAACTATTACTTCATCAGGCATTCTGATATTCGGGGGAAGTATTTTCACCCTCACTCCTATTGCCCCTGTTTTAAGGTTTGCAACCTTAAAATTTTCATTGACTTGAGTGTATGCTATGCTTCCGCATTTTGGCAGGAATCCTCCTATGAATTTCCACATTTTTGCTCTTGCTGCTGGAATTCTTCCGGCCAATGTTATTTGAACCCCTATTGCTCCTGCGCCTAAAACTTTCTCGCACATGTTGTGGCCTATGAATTTGAATCTTCCTGTTCCCATTTTTAAAAACATTTCAACTATTTTTTCAGTAACTATTGATGCGTCAATCATTGCATTGTCAATTTCTTGAACATCTATTTGGGGATTTTGTATCTTTAACTCCTTTAAATCTTGGGTTAATTTTCTTAAATTCTCCCCTCCTTTTCCAACTATCATTCCTGGCCTTGAAGAAAATATGACTATTTTGTCTCCAAGGGGAGTTTTCTGTATTATTGCATGCGAATAGCTGCTTCTTTCAAAATTCTTTTGAAGGAATTCTTGAATCTTGTAATCATTCAATTTTTCTTTTATGAATTTTCTTTCAATCATTGCTTAACCTCTGCTTTAATCATTATATGCGTTGATTTTCCTGCATTATGCCTTGCTTTCTTGTTTTTGCTTATTGCGTAATTCGCTATGAATTCAGTTATTATTAATTTTGATTCATCAAATCCTTTTGCTTTTGCATTGTCTTTTAATAATTTGAGCGTTTTGATTGCGTGCTCGCACGCGTTTTTCGGATATCTTCCTCCGAATCCAAGCCCTTTTTTATGGGGCACGTCTTTGTTGAATCTTACGCATGGAAGGGGTATTTCTTTTTCAATCACTTTTAAAAGCATGCTAATCGCGCTATCAACGCTTTTTTCTTTTATCCATTTGCCTATATTCACTGTATTCTTAAATGATGCCGGAACTGTCACATTCGCTATTGCGCTCATTTCTTTTTCTTCGCTCATTTCTTTGCACCTTTATCCATTTTTGAATCTGATTTTGCTCCTGAACCATGAACAACTCTTTTCCTTGTTGGCACGAATTCTCCCAAGTAATGCCCAATCATTTCCTGCTTTATATTTACCGGCTCAAAAGTTTTGCCATTATATACATCTATTTTTAAATCAATCATTTCAGGCAGGATAATCATGTCTCTTGAATGCGTTTTTATTTTTAATTGAGTTTTTCCTTTGCTTATTAATTCATTTGAAGCCCTTACTTTTTTCATTAAATCCTGCTTTGGCTTGCTTAAACCCCTTATAAGGCTTCTTTTTCCTCTTGCCCCTATTATTTTAAGCACTTCTTCATTGCTTAAGCTTTTAAGCTCTTCATAAGTTTTTCCCTTAAAATAGTAAACCTTTTTTCTTTGCTCAAAATTTTTTTCTTCGCTCATTTTTTGCTGCCCCTCCTTATTCCTGTTCTTTTTGGAGCAATGGAGCCCACTTTTGCTCCTGGAGGCGCGTTCCTGCTTACTGAATAGTTTTTCCTGTTCCTTGTTCCTCCTCCTCCATGAGGGTGGTTTACAGCGTTCATTCCTGTTCCTTTCACAACCTCATGCTTTTTGCCTTTTGCATTTCTTGCTTTTTTCTTTATTCCTCCTTTTACAAATGGCTTTTCAGTTCTTCCTGCTCCGCTGATTCTTCCAATAATTGCCCTGCAATTGCCTGACAATACCATGTTTTTCTTGCTGGGCATTTGGACAACAACCCCTTTTTCTTCATGAGCAATCACTTTTGCAAAGTTTCCTCCGCTTCTCACGAATTTTGGGCCGCTTCCATGCCTGTTTTCAATGCAATAAATATTTGAGCCGTCAAGTATTTTTGACAAAGGAAGAATATTTCCTTTTTTGTTGCTTGCGTTTAACCCGCTTTCAATATTATCCCCAACTCTTATTCCTTCAGGAGCAGGATAGCATAATATTTCCTTGTTTTCATATTCAACCAATAGCATTGGCGCTGTTTTTGCAGGGTCATTATAAATATCTTTCACTATTCCTTTTATAACTGATTTTCTTTCAATTTCATCCATTTTCCTCAGGCTTGTTGCTCCTTTAAACCTGTGGCCTGGGCTTTTGAATCTTAAGCTTCCTTTTCCTCTCCTTTGCTGTATTAATCTTTTAGGCATTTTATCATATCACTCCTAATTGGTTCGCTATATCCATTGCATCAAACTCAGGGTATAATGAAATGAATGCTATTTTTTTTCCAGCCCTTACATGGGTATTCACTTCTTTGACTTTTATATTAAACATTGATTCAATGGCTTTTTTAATCATGTTTTTAGTTGCTGATTTTGCAACAATGAATGTTAATTTATTTTCAGTTTCCATCATTCTCACGCTTTTCTCAGTTGCCAATGGATTTATTAATACATCATAATCTTTCATTTTTTGCCACCCATGAAAAGATTTTTTTCAGCCAATTCATTTATTGCTTCCTTTGTCCATACAGTTATTCTTCCCGGCTCCCCTCCAGGAGCAAGCAATGTAACATTCAAATTATTCACCTGGACTGATTCAATGCCTTGCATTGATTTTGATGACTTAATTAAATCGCAATTCTTGCTTGCAATTATTAATGGGCCTTTCTTTGTTTTGTATTTTCTTCCCCTCATTTTTCCTATTCCAGGCCTGACTTTTCTCTGGGAAGCTCTTTTTAATTCATCTTTTAATCCTATGCTTTCAAGCATTTTTTTAACTTCAGAGGTTTTCTTAAGCTTTTCAGCCCCTTCAATTATCAAAGGCAATTCAATTCCGCTTATTTTATGATTCCTTTTCTCAATTATTTCTTTTTTAATTGTTGCTGATATGGCGCTTCTTATTGCAAATAATCTTTCTTTTAAATTAATTTTTTCCTCAAAAACTTTTTCAACAAGAGGCGGATGAGCAACTCTTCCTTTTCTTGTTTGAGGAGCTTTGTCAGCAATGAAATTCAGCCTGTTTCCCCTTCTTGACATTATTTTTTTTGGAATCCTGCTTGCCCCTCTGCCGTATCCTGTCCTGTAAACATTCCTTCTTTTCCTGGTTTTAGTGATGCGCCTTAAACCTGCCAATGTGTCTGTTCCATGGTGCTGATAAGTTAAAGACATGTTTGAATTAAAAGCCCTTTTTATAAGATTGGGGTGGTGCTTTTCAAGGAATTGCTTTGGCAAATCAATTTTTCCCTTTTTTTCCCCTTTAATGCTTAAAATTTCTGCTTTCATTTTTTTATCAACTCACTGCTTTGACTCCATGGAAACATAGGATATTTCCGGCGCTTGCTTTGGAAACTTGTCATTTGGCCTTATGCTTTTCCTTATTCTTATAATCCTTTTTTTAGGCCCTGGAATGCTTCCTTTTATGAATAATACAGGATTTTTTGGCTCGCCATATTTTAAAAATCCGCCTTTCATTGCCGCATCTTTAGGGCTGGCTATTTTTAAAAGCCACTTATTATAATCGCATCTTGTATGAAAACCCATTTGCCCATGCTGAGGGACCCTGTGGCTCACTGTTGCAGGAGTTATTGGTCCAAGGCTCATTGCTTTTCTTTTAACTTTTTCAGCTTTATGGCTTCCGATTTTAATTCCAAATCTTTTAACGCTTCCTTGAAAGCCTTTTCCAATAGTTACTGAAAATATGTCAATTTGCTCTCCCTCTGAAAAAACATCATTAACGCTTACTTGCTTTCCAAGCAAGCTTAAAGCTTTTTGAAAAGCCGGCTCTGGCTCTCCTGAAACAATTATTTCCATGACTTCAGGCTTTTTTTTGCCAATTCCAGTCATTTTAGGATTTGTGTGAACAACCACGCTAACCTTTCTTATTTTGCCTTCGCTTAATAATTTCTCAGCTTCCTGCTTGGATAATGCTTGGGGATTTTTTTCTTTTCCTTTCTTGCTTTTAAGGGTTAATTTTTTTAATAAAATTTTATCATAAGAATCAGTGTTTATTTGAGCCAATGGCCTAAAGCCGTCATTCTGGCTCCAAGAATACAATCTTATGGAAAAAACGCTTATTGGCGGGCATTCAAGAATTGTGATTGGAACAATGATTTCCTGGCCTTTAGTAATGCTTGTTTTAATATTATCAATTATTCCTACATGAGTCATTCCAACCTTGTATCCAGAAAAGCTTGTGAGCGCGCTTTCAGCCATTTTAGGAGCATTCCTAATTCTTGGAAAAATCCTTTTAGCCCTTTTTCTGGGCCAAAACTGCATACTGCCTTTTCTTGGCGCGTCAATATCTCCAATTACGTGTCCCATACCCTTTTATTACCTACATTTCATTTTTAAACTTTTTTCTTTCTTTGCAGCAGAAAAGTCAGCGCCTTAAAGCACTTTCATTACTTTTTTTCATTATAGTGGTAGCTATATTTTTGGAACAAATAATAAAATAACATTGAATGTTTTAAAAAGGTTGCTATGCTTTAATGATTTAGTTTTTAAAAGACTGAAATATTATTTTTATTTAATATGGGTGGCAAAAAATCTGCTGAAGAAATAAAAAAAATAATATATGAACTAAGGGATTTAAAAAAATTCAATATTGATGAATATAAAAAAAGGGTGAGGGTTCTTAAAAAAGAGAATCCTGACATTTATTTCAAGGCAATCATCACACTTAATCTTGATGATTCTTCTGCTGCTTCTGCCCAAAGCGCTTCAAGAGACATCATTAAAGATGAAAAAGAGGATTTGATTGCTGAGAAAGCAAAAACTCCTGATGCGGATAAAAAAATAGTGAATGAAAAATCATATGAGTTGGAAAAAGAAGAAATTTCTAAAAAAAAAGAGGATTTGAAAAAAGTTGCTGCTGCAAAAGAAAATCAAATTGATTCAAGCGCGAATGATTTGAGAACAAAAAAAGAAATTGAAGACAGCGTTTTTGAAAAAAAAACTGATGCTGATGTTGTTCATGAACGGGTTAAAGGCCAGGCAGAGGAATTGAAAAAGCAGGCAATTGAAAAAGCGAAAAAAATAAGGAAAAAATTGTCAGTGGGATTCACGATAACCGCTGTTTCAATAATAGGAATACTGTTGATTGCTATTGTGGGATTATTTTTAATCCTTAATCCTCCTTCAGGCAATGCTTCAATGAATTCCCTTAAATTGGGATATTCATTATTTAATGAATTGGACAATGTTTATCTTAATTACACTTTTTTATACAACTCAACTGGGTCTGATTTCTTGGGAAAGCAGTATTGCTCTTTGAAATCTTCTGGAATGACTTGCGCTATCCAGACTCCGCAAAGAAGCATTGTAAGCAAATCCTTTGATAATTTTTTGCATTATGATTTAACTGGAGAAACTGAAAAAATCAGCATTGATTCGCTTAAAATTGAAAAGCCCTTAATAACAAGCCTGTACTCTGAAGCGTATAATCTTGCAGTTAATTTTTACGTGCTTGAGTCCGGAAGAGAAGAGGTGTGGAGAATGGGGGATTATGATTGCGCCCCAATATTTTTTGAAATGAACACTTCAAAGCCTGAATTAAGCGATTTAATAAAGCTAAGGTATGAGATGTGCCTTAATAATGACGGAATACCCATAGCCATTGCAAAAGAAAAAATTTCAAGAAATTCTTCTGAAATAATCATAATTTACCTTGAATCAATTGATTCAAGAATAAAGGATTTGTCTTTTGCAAACAAAACCCTTGCTGAATGGGAAACAACTGTTATTGACAATCATTAGCCATTAATCACTGCAAACGGATTAAGCTTTGCAATTCTTTTTGCAAACCCTGAATTCTCAGTAACTTCAATAACATCATCTATGTCTTTATATGCAGCAGGAGCTTCTTCTGAAACAATGTTTTTGCTTGAAGATTTAACCATTATGCCTTTTTTTGAAAGCGAATCAAGCACTTCTTTTGAGTCAAGAGTTTTTATTGCGCGCGAACGGCTTAGAATCCTTCCGCTTCCATGCGCGCTGCTGTTTATTGATTTTTCTGCATTATCCCCCAATAATAAATAACTGCTTGTTCCCATGCTTCCAGGAATAATGATTTTTCCATTCTTAACGCATTTAGTTGCGCCTTTCCTGTGAACATAGCACGAAACCCCTTTAATGCTTTCAATTCTTGCAACATTATGAGTTATATCCTGGAACAATTCAAGGCCTAAAGATTCCTCTGTTGACTTGAAAAATTTGCACAACTCTTCTTTTATGCTATTCATCATTAGCTGCCTGTTCGCATAAGCGTAATTCGCGCAAGCGCACATTGAAGCATAATATTCCTCAGACATTTTAGAGCCTGCTGGAGCATAGCATATTTCAGGGTCTGGCAATGACTTGATTATTTCAGGATACTTTCTCATTATGGCATTTATGTAATCGCTTGCAACTTGATGGCCAAGCCCCCTGCTTCCTGAATGAATCATTACAACAACTTGGCCCTTGAATAAACCGTTTTGCTTTGAAGTTTTTTCATCAAAAACTTCATCAACGCGCATTAAATCAATAAAGTGGTTTCCGCTTCCAAGGCTTCCAACAGTGTTTTTTCCCCTAGCCAGCGCTTTTGGGCTTATGAATTCATGGCTTGCTTTTTTCATCACCCCGTAATCCTCGCAATTAAGCAAATCATTTTTTTTAGCCAATCCTTTAATTTTCAAATAATCAATGCCTTTGTTAAGCATTTCAAAAAATTCGTCATTCTCAAACCTTTGAAGCCCCTTGTTTCCAAGCCCGCTTGGAACAGCATTATAAATATTTCCCAGTATATTCTTTATTTTTGGTAGAAAATCTTTTGCAATCAGGTTCGTTTTCAAAACCCTTACTCCGCAATTAATGTCAAAACCAACTCCTCCAGGGCTTATGCCGCCTTCTTTAATGCTTAATGCTGCAACGCCTCCAATGCAAAAACCGTATCCTTGATGCGCATCAGGCAAAGCGCACGCATTGCCCACCAACCCTGGCAAAGAAGCCATGTTTTTTAGCTGCTCCAAAGTTTTGTCATTCTTTATTGCCTGCAATATTTTATCATTTGCGAATATTTTTGCAGAAGAATTCATTTTTCCCTCTTTATTTATTTCCCACTCATAATCAGATATTTTTTTCAATTCCATGACAAATAGCTTAATGATTTGCCTGATTTAAAAGTTTTCCAGAAATCAAACATCAACAATGAATTTAATGGCTGCCTTGTTTTTTTCATTTTCTATGCCCATGTCAAAATAAGTGATTGCCTTAATATGCGCCTTAGGCACGTGCTTTTTATTGTCAAAATTTTCTCCGAAAAAAACAGCTGACAAAAAGCAGTTTTTTTCATCAAACTCATCAATTTCTGCGCGCTTAAAAACCATGTTTTCAGCGTCATGCAAAAATATTATTTCCTCCAAGAAATCGTATAATAGCATTTTCAAATTATCAGCTTTTTTTTTGACTAATTTAATCTCCTGCTCATCAATATTCTCAGTCTCGCATATTGCCTCGCAAACAGCCAAAGCGCTATTCTCAAAAGCCTCTTTCAAAGTTTCGCCATAAGCCTTAATAGCCAAATCCGCAGTTGCCTCATCAATTAAATACTCATATTTCACAAAGAATTAAATATTTGCTATTGCTTTTTAATATTTTTATTTTAGTAAAAAAATGTCAATCTGTTTCTGGTATTATTTCTACATGATAAGCAAAAGGACTTCCATTAACATCTGTTCTTCTGACTCTTTTGACACGAAGAATTTTGCCTGCAAGATTTGTTCCATTGGCAACCCCCTCATATCTTTCAAAAGTCTGCTCAAATATTTCGTTTTTTTCAATTTCTTCAGGAATCTTTTGTGATAAATATGATAAAAGACTTTCATTAGCCGCATTTTTTATAAAACCCCCTGCTAAAACGGACTCAATTAATGGAGCTAAAAATTCTTCAAAAGGTTTATGTGAATTTTGGGCATACAAATCATCAAGAACTCGTTTTTCATGATCATTAACCAAGCTTTTAACCCTTTCATCTTTCAAATAATTTCCTAATTCTTGCAAAAAATTACTAATGCCTGAATCGCCAGCATAAACCTTAATAGAACCATCTGTTAATTTTTCTTCTTTTTTAGGAACATATGGTTTTTTTATTATAACCTTTGGATTATTATAAAAACTAATAACATTTTCAAGAGTGAGCTCAACAGTTACCTCATCTTTATCAAAATAACCCATAATAAATTTAGGAATAAATATCTTTAAAAATGTTTTTATTGCCTGTTTTTGTAAATATTTTTTAATCATGATTACTTTAAACATTTATGAACTATTACGACTCCATTGCTGAAAGCTATGATTACTTGTATAAAGGGGAGCAATTGAAAAAATTTGACAATGTAAAGGATTTAATAAGCAAGGGATTAATCCTTGACTTAGGGTGCGGAAACGGCTTCATAACTGAAAAATTAAATAATGCTGTTGGAGTTGACAATTCAGTCAAAATGCTTGAAAAATGCCCTCCGAATTTAAGGGTCATTCAGGCAGATATTCCTAGCCTGCCTTTTAAGGATGAAACCTTTGACTTGGTTTTTTCATTGACGGCACTGCAAGATGTGAATGATATTGAAAGCGCTGTAAGCGAAATCAAAAGAATATTAAAGCCAAAAGGCAGAATAGTTTTGTCAGTTCTTAGAAAGAAAAAAATAAATGAAATTGAAAAAGAATTAAAAAAGAATTTTAAAAAAATGAAAATAAAAGAAAACTTTAATGATTTGGTTTTCTTTACACTATGACTATTTCAACTTCTTTTGCATTCAAGGATTGCTTTAAATTCTCAAGCATTTTGGAGCTGACTGAAGTCATTTCATCCATTTTGCTTGATTTCCTTGCTTCTGAAAGCTCGTTGGCATTGCTTATTGCCGGCTTGTCAAAGCTCCCATCTTCTTTTAATCCTGCTTTGTAAATAGTCATTTTTTTCAGATTGCTGACTATGAATACTTCTTTTTCAAAAATCCATAGTTCTCCGTTAACGCCATCTGCCCTGAAATGAACCTTGCTTCTTTCAGATGATTTTAATTCAAGCATTTCTTTTATGTTATTAAGCCTTGAAATGAAATCAACAGCCTCTTTTTCAATCAATGACGCTTCCTCAGTGGTCAATAAATCCTTTTTGAAATCAACAAAAGAATTTTTTAATTTCTTTGCAAAAAAGTTATAGTCTTTTTGGGTTATTAATCCTGAGTCAAGCATTTTTGACCTAAGCAATCCCTCAGCATCTTTCTCAGATGCCTTGACATTCATTGCTTTCAATGTTTCAATAATTGCTTTAACGCTTTTATCCTCTGATTCTTCCAAGGATTTCTTTATCAAATCCTGCCTTACATCCTTGAATAATTTGTCCATTCTGTCCTGGAATTCTTTTGCGCGGTTGATTTGCTCCAAGAACTTTTCAGGGGATATTTCTTTTATTTTTCCGTATTCAACGCCTTTCCTTAATTCCAGCACATCAGTCAAATAATCAACATATTTTGGCTCAATTAATTTTAAATCATCAACAAAGTGCTTTTTGAAAAGCTTTGGAGTGTCTCCATGGTGCGTTGGAGGAATGCCTATAAGCATTGTTGCTGCCTGGGCAGGATTGAGCATTGAAAGGAATAATCTTTCAATAACAAGCTCTTTTATTGTATTCCCAACATCATCAATCAATAGCCTTCCTGTTTTGAAGAATTGCTCAACTGCTTCAGGGCTTGGCTTCATCTTGCCTGTTTTCAATAATGTTCTCCAAGGCATGAACATTCCAGTGTCATACAATGGAACCCCATCCCTTACCATGCTGAAAATAACTGGCTGAGTATCCCTTAAGCTTTGCCAGAAATCAGTCAATAAATATACTTGAATGTTGAACTCAAAGCCTGTCTGTGCAGCCATTTGAGTAATCATTCCCCTTAATCTTGCCAAAACTTCATGCCTGGACATTTTTTTGACATCAGTGTCATCAATAACAAATGATAAATCCACATCGCTGTGCTCATGCATTGTTCCTCTGCTAACGCTTCCAACCAAGATTATTGACAAAATATACCTTTTTAATTTTCCCAAGCTCATTGTTTTCAATACTTGCGCAGCAGTCAATCCTTTAATGAATCCTTTGTCATACAATATTTTGCTGCTTTGGGGATTAGTCAATGCGCCCATTAATTCATATTTTTGGTCATAGCAGCTTTGCCATAATCCGCTTAAAGGCAAAAGCTTTGCTTTCGCGCTTTTATAATTCTCCATTAATTTAGCGGCTTTTTCATCAGCCAAGTCATTTACAACCGCGATTATTTGCTCTTCAGTTTTTGGCAAAGGCAAATCCTTTTTTTCGCCCTCCTCTTCCTCTTCTTTGACGAATTCAACCTTTGAAACCGAAATCAGGCTTTCGTTAAATATTGATAATAATTCAGAAACTATTGGGTCCTGCTTTTTTTCAGCAGTTTTTTTAGAAACTCTTTTTTTAGCCATTTTTTAAAATATCACCTAATAATATTATAGGCAAAGAACTATTTTAAAAGGTTTCTAAACACATCATGATTATTTGTTGAATATTATGTTTCCCATTATAATCTGTGCTCCTCCGATTAGTTGGAAAGGCAATATGTTTATTCCAAACCATTTATTGTGCAAAACCAACTGTTTCCAAAACTTAAGAATGAATATTTTTATAAAAAATGACCCATATAAAAATAACATGAAAATTCCAATTCCAATTTATTTTTGCAAGCTATTGGATGAAAATAAAATATCTGCTGAACTTGCTAATAAGGCATTAAATGATTATGTTAATGTACAAGAATTATTTAAAGCAATAGCTCCGCACATTGATTACTTTTTTGATAAAGATTCATCAAAAACTGATAAATCTTCTGAAATTCTTGAAAGCCTTAAAAAGCACAATATAACTCCAAGCCAAATAATGTGCGACTTCTTAAAGCATAAAATCCTAAAAATTGGGCCTCATGCTGTAAGGAATAAAATTGAACCTGTTAAGGAAGAATTTTATAAAAAAATAAAAGAAAAGTTTGAGCCTTATGTTCTTGAAAAACTAATCGAATTCATGGACGATAAAGACAATAAAAAAATTATTGACTATTTTACAATTTAAGTATATTTTAAATCAAGATACTGTATAAAAATAACTGAATATTTAAAAATAATTAATTCCTAAATAAAATCATGAAATTTGGCTCAGGGGTTAAATATTTTATTCCATTTGCTTTTTTGGCAATTTATTTGATTCCTTTGTCTCACTTATTTTTCAGCCAGCCTTTAGGCATTTCATTGGCTTCAAAATTTGCCGGAGTAATCGCTTTTTTAAGCATATTCACTCAAGTAATGCTTGGCGCTTTCAGGGATTTTTTCAAAAAAATTTACAACCCCTTAAAGGTTTATTGGTTTCATAATTACCTGGGGCTTTTTACTTTTCTGCTGGTTTTATTCCACTTTTTAACCAAAGAATTTGTTTGGTCCAATTTAATGAATATTTTTTTGCTAAATTCAGGCTTAGGAATCAGTCTTGGAGTGATTGCTTTATATGTAATGGCTTTGGCTGTTATTTCAAGCGATTTGAAATATTTTTTCAAAATAAACATTAATTATAAAATCTGGCATGCAATGCATTTGTTGAATTATTCTTTGTTTCCAATAATTTATTTTCACGTGCTTTATTTGGGAACAATTTTTGAAAGCGCTTTGAATTTTTATTTGATAACCGGATTATTAATCTTTGCTTCAATGGCATTTGTTTACAGGGCTTTTAAAATCATAAGCCTCAGCAAAAAAATTAATAAATAATTAAGGCTTGTTTTTTATTATGAAATACAAAATACTTTATGACAGGATTAAGTGCGAGGACAATCTTGTTTGCGTTGCGGAGTGCCCTAAATTATGGAAGCTTAATTCTTCAACTGGAAAAGTGAGCCTTAAAGGCTCAAAAGAAACTAAGCTCGGCTCTAAAATATTTGAGTTGGTGATTGAAAAAAAAGATTTGAACGCTTGCCGTAAAGCTGAAGCTGGATGCCCTAAAGGCGCAATAAAGATTAATGAATTAAAAGAATAATTTTAAATAATTTCATCAAGTGTTATATTCATATTATGAAAAGTGAGATTGCATGGCAATTAAGCGGAGAAGCTGGCTATGGCATCTTAAGCTCTGGGGAGATGTTTTCAAAAATTCTTAAAAGACTGGGCTATTGCGTGTTTTCAGGCACTGAATATCCCAGCCAAATAAGGGGCGGAAATAATTCATTCACTATGCGCGCGAGCAAGGAAAAAATAACAAGCCTTGCTGACAAAATCGATTTATTGGTTGCTCTTGATTCTGCTTCGATTGAAATGCATAAAGGCTTATTGTCCAAAGGTTCGGCAATAATCTGCGATTCCGGCATTAAAGCCAATATTAAAAATTCATCAATGATTCGGGTGGCTTTTAATGAATTAACAAACAAGTATGGCGCTTATAAAAAAGTCTTAATGGCAACAGTGGGAATAGGCGCGAGCTGCAAAGCATTGGGTGTGGAAAAAAAAATTGCTCTTGATTTAATAAAAGAGCGTTTTAAGGGGAAAAATCCTGAAGTTATAAAAAGCAATGTTGAAGCTTTCATTAATGGCTATGATTCAATAAAGGATAATAAGGATTTTAGGAAAAAAATAATCAAAGGAAAAGACAAAGGATTAATGCTGATTAACGGCAATGACGCTTTAAGCATTGCTTCAATAATTGCCGGATGCAAATTATTGAGCTGTTACCCTATGACTCCTACAACAAGCATAATGGAATATTATTCAAAGCATCAGGAATCATGCGAGTTAATGCTGCATCAGGCTGAAGATGAAATATCTGCAATAAATGTTGCTTTGGGAGCAAGCTATGCTGGAGTGAGAAGCTTGGTTGCAACAAGCGGAGGAGGATTCGCATTAATGAATGAAGCCATAAGCTTGGCTGGGAGCGCAGAAATACCTGCAGTTATTGTGCTGGGGCAAAGGCCTGCGCCAGCAACAGGGCTTCCAACAAGAACTGAGCAGGGAGATTTAAGATACGCGATACACGCAGGCCATGGAGATTTTCCAAAATTAGTTCTTGCTCCTGGCGATGCAAAAGATTGCTATGAATTAACCCTTGAAGCGTTTAATTATTCTGACAAGTATCAGCTTCCTGCAATAATATTGACTGACAAATATTTGGCGGTCAGCTCTGAATCCTTGCCTGAATTCAAGACTTCATACAGGATTAACCGGGGATTGATTGAAAATAATCCTAAAGCTCTTGAGCGCGCATCAAAATTCAAAAGATATGCTTTCACGAAATCAGGCATAAGCCCAAGAACTTTGCCGGGAACCATTAATGGAATGAATTGCTCAATCGGGGATGAGCATGATGAGCAGGGGTATATTATTGAGGAAGCAATTGACAGGAAGAAAATGATGGATAAAAGGGAGAGGAAATTTGAATCAATGAAAAAAGAGCTTAGAGGAAAAGGGGTTGAAGTTTGGGGAGATAATAATTCAAAAAAAGTGATAGTGAGCTTTGGAAGCACGAAGGGAATAATAATTGAAGCTCTTAAAGAATTAAAAGCCAAGTTTCTTCAGATAAAAATAGTCCATCCTTTTCCTGCAGAAGAATTGTTGAAAAAAGCTGGAAAGCACAGCAAATTAATAGTGGTTGAAAATAATCAGTCAGGGCAATTAAGCTCGCTTATAGCCCAGCACACGCAATTAAAAATATCCAAAAAATTGCTTAAATATGACGGAAGGCACTTTAGCATAAGTGAAATAATAAGGGGTTGCAGAAATGTTTGAAACACAGCAAAATCCCAACTGGTGCCCTGGATGCGGGAATTACGGAATATGGAATTCTTTAAAATTAGCCCTTCAGGAGCTTAACCTTAAGCCGGAAAACATAGCATTTACCAGCGGAATAGGATGTTCTGGAAAGATTCCTCATTGGATAAGGGCTTATTGCTTAAACGGTTTGCATGGAAGAGCCTTGCCTTTGGCTGAAGGCATTAAGATTGCGAATTCTGAATTAATAGTTATTGCTTGCGGAGGCGACGGGGATGGATACGCTGAAGGAACAAACCATTTCATACATTTCTGCAGAAGAAATGCCAATGTCAAATATTTTGTGCATGACAACCAAATTTACGGATTAACAAAAGGCCAGCCAAGCCCAACAAGCAATGAAGGATTCATCACTAAAACAACTCCTTTAGGCACAATAGAAAAAGCCTTGAATCCTGTGCTTATTGCCATAGCTTCAGGAGCAACATTTGTTGCAAGAGGATTCGCAGGAGATATTCCTCATTTAAAAGAATTAATGAAAAAAGCGATAAAGCATAACGGCGCAGCAGTAATAGATATTCTGCAGCCCTGCGTCACATTCAACAAGGTAAACACTTATGAATGGTATCAGAAAAGAGCGCATAAGCTGAAAAAGCCTGCGAATACAAGAATAAAAGCAATGAGAATCGCTGAACAATGGGGCAAAAAAATACCCATAGGAGTAATATTTGAAAGCAATGAAAAAAGCTATGAACAAAGAATCCCTTTATTGAAAAAATCGCCATTAATGAAATTGAATCCTAAAAAAAACATTAAAAAATTATTCAACGAACTTAAATAAAAAAAAAAGATTATTTTTTCCTATAATAATCTCACTAAGTGCATTAATAAGATTCCTATTATGAAAAAAGAAAAAATGACTATTGATTTTTTAAAGCTTTTTTCTTTTCTTAATTCAGGCACTAAATCGCTGCTTGCAATGTAGATGAATCCTCCTGCAGCAAAAGGCAGAAGAAACATTGATAAGTTTTCAAAAGTGCTTGACAAATAGTATCCGCTGATTCCCCCAAGCACTGCTAAAATTGCCACAGCGAAATTCAGAAGCAATGCTTTTTTTACTTTTATGCCTGCATAGACAAGCACTCCGAAATCCCCGAGTTCCTGGGGTATTTCATGCAAAGCAACTGCCAATGTTGTGGCTATTCCTAATTCTATGCTGACTAAATAGCTTGCAGCTATGATTAATCCATCAATAAAATTATGCGCCCCTTCTCCTATTAAGTTCATGTAAGCAAATGTGTGCACTTTGCATTCAGAGTCATGGCAATGCCTCCACCCGATTATTTTTTCAATTATAAAAAAAAGCATGAAACCCGCTAAAACATACTCATAAATGTTGGTGCTTCCAAAATGCTCAACTGCTTCAGGCATTAAATGAAGAAAAGCTCCTCCCATCATTGCTCCCGCGGCCAAAGCAACAAGCAATAATAATAATTTTTTGAATATTTTTTTATTTAAAACAAGAGTTATTAATCCAACAAAAGCCATTAAGCTTATTAAAAAAGTGCTTAAAATAATCAATAATAATTCATTCATTTTTTCACAACCTTCATTAATAGACTTCGCTGTTTTTTAAAAAATCTTTGCCTTATTCTCCTTCATCAAATCTAACAGCATTTGCCAGTCATTTTTATCTTAGCATGATGCTGGGCTTTGGTTTCTTAAATTAGGAACTTGCACTGAAGATATTATTTCATCTTTTAAAATTTTTGGATTAAAAGAGATGAATATCTTTATCATCATCAAGTTTTTTACAGGCTTAAATGAAACTTTAATATCTTTTATGTTTTCTAAAAACTTTGAAGAAACATCATGATTTAGTGTGTCAGAAATTGTTTCTTTAGCAGATAAAATTTCTATGCCCACTATTTGCCCATTTCCGTCATAATCATAAACAAAATTTCCAAGCTCAATGCTGCTTTTGGAAGAAACGTTCGGCTTGAAAATAAACAAGCTGTCATTCTCTTTATCATAATCGAAATCGAATTCCTCCAAATCCATAAAATAAATCTTGTTTTGCATCATTTAATAATTTAAGCATTAAAATTCCCTAAATCAAAATATTTTATCCAAATCTCTCAACTTATTCCCCTTCATTAAATCTAACAGCATTTGCCAGTCATTCGCTACATCTATTCCATTATAATTATTAGTGAGCATGAACTTCATAATGCTTGAAGGATAAATAACTAAGTTAGCATCCTTTAAGCGCAAGACTTCATTGAAGTATTGGCGCAGCAAATTAATATCTTTGGATAAGATTCTGGCAGCAATTGTCTCGGGAATTTTGCCTTTCTTGATTGCTTTGGCTGACTCAGAGGTTAAGCAGTAAAATTTAGCTTTCCTTAAAATTGCCAATACATCTTTGAAATCAGGGGCCTGAAAATACAAAGGTTTTTCCTTCTCAGACAAAAACGCTAAACCTGCGCATAATAAAAAAGGATTAATCACAGCAACAGAGTTCTTGCTGTCCTTTACAATTATTCCTTTAATAATCAACTCCTTAATCACTTTAGATACATGCATTTTAGAGCAATTCAAATCCTTGGCAATGTCTGTTTGATAGACTCTTTTATGGCAAGAATTCAATAAATACTCATAGATTAACAGCTTAATCATATTAGTAAACTAATTAGTTTACTTTTTATAAATAATTCCATATTATATATGTTGCTAATGACTCATTTAGTGTTTTTTGGATTATTGAGCTATGTTCTTGATATAAGAGTCTCGCTAATAGGTTTTATTTTTTCCGCTTTGCCGGACATTGATAATCCTGGCTCAATAATTGGGCAAATGTTTCCAAGACTGAGCAATTATTTAATGGAGAATTTCGGCCACAGGGGATTGCTGCATTCAATTTGGCCTTTGGCTTTTTTAGGGGCATTAACATTGCTGAACTTGAATTTTTTTGAGCTGTTAATAGCTTACGCGTCGCACATATTCCTTGATTCATTGAATGTTTTTGGAGTCATGATTTTTTATCCAATAAATGCCAGGTTTGTTTTGCTTGACTTGAAAATAAAAGCCGGAGGATTCAGGGAATTATTGCTTAATTTGGCTTTATTGGTTGCAGGCTCTGCTTATGCTTGCTATTTGGGGTGAAAAAAAAATGCATGTAATAAGAAAAGAAATAATGGAAAAGCTGCTGTATAATTTGAAATACAGCATTAATACAGTGATTATTGGGAATAATGGAGTGGGAAAGACTTCATTATTAAAATATTTGGAAAGCTTTGCTCCCAATGCTTATTATATAGCAAGCGCTGGACCTAAGCAAATGCTTATTCAGGCATTGAAAAGCGCTGGGATTAATTATAAGTCAAGCGAGATTTCAAATGATTTGCTGAACAAGCTTAAAAGCATTAAAGGGCTAATATTATTGGTTGATGATGCGGATAAGCTGTCAAAGCCCGCTAAAAGAGTTTTAACTGAATTAAGGGCGCACTTAATCTTTTCATCAGAAAAAGAATTATTCAATGATTTTGAATCATTGAAATTAAAAGGATTTAATGATAAAGAGCTAAGGCAGTATTTGAAATCCTTGATG
>JAQTTT010000006.1 GCA_028710615.1 Candidatus Nanoarchaeia archaeon | reverse complement strand
TCATCAAGGGCTTTTGTAATCTTTGCCACCTCTATTTTCAGATTTTTCAAGTCATTCGTGATTGCTGTTATGTCCATTTTTGTTGCGTATTTGTTTTTCACTTCAAAAATTGTTGAAATGAATGAAAGAATTACAAAGCATGCAAAAGCAATTGCCAAACTGGACAAATAATCTGATAATGGGAAATCAAAACCCAAATACTCTTTTGCTATTAATCCTCCGAAAAAAGATGTTAATCCCAAAATAATGATAAGAGCTATTTTTATTATTATGCTTTTTCTGCCTCTCCACCCATTGGCTGCGATTTTTCCGTAATAAAAGCATATTAGTATGAATGCGAGTTTCCCTATTGCCTGCATTGCCATCTCAATAAATGACAATATAGAGGACATTTCCATATTCTTATTAAATTAACCGGCATTTAAAAAATTTTTAATAGGGGGATTAATTACTTAATGCTATGGTTTTGTGGGTTTTGTCATTTATCACTGGATTAATAATAATTTCTTCAATGTATTTTGCGCTTCAGCTGTCTAATTTCAAATTAAGGGCAGTTTCAGCCATAGTTCTTTTGCTTCTTTTGGTTGGCGAAACTTTTGATATGATTGCTGAATTGGTTCTTGATGAATTTATTCTTTTAATTCCTGAGGCTGTTGAATTATTTGTTGTTTTGGGATTTTTTTCAATGCTTTATTACATATATGGAAAAAAGGAATATTTAAAAAAAATCAGGGAGGAAGAATAAATGAATCTGAAAGATGCCATTTTTGAGGCTAAAAAAATAGCCTTGGTTTTTGATTTGGATGCTGACGGTGTTTGCAGCGCAAAAATCGCTTATGAAGCGCTTAATCGGATGCAGAAAAACGTTGAGGATTTTTTTCCAAGCCCTTCGGGAAATTTAAATGACGATTCCCTGATTAATGGAATAAAAAACGCTAATCCTGATTTGCTGATAATCGTTGATGATGAGCTTAGAAAGGATTCAAAGATTGCAAAATCCTTTGATTTTAAAATAGTTGTGATTGACCACCACAGCATTCAGGATTTGCCTGTTCAAAAAAACATTCATTATTTTAATCCAAAAATCAATGGAGATGATTCCTACATACCTGCCTCAAAATATTGCTTTGATTTGTTTTCAAAATTTGTTGATATCGGGGATTTGGATTGGGTTGCGGCAATTGGAATAATCAGCGACAGCGGGGCGCCCCAGCATTTGGAATTTTTAAAAAAGGTTTTCAAGAAATATTCTTTTAATGCTGGAAAAGACAATGAATATTTTTCAGATTCTTTTCTTGCGCACTTGGGCGAAATAATCAATAGCGGGAAAGTTGTGAAGGGAAATGAGGGAGCTCTTAAGGCTTTTTTTGCATTGCGTGATTCTGCTGATTCAAAGGATTTTTTGCAAAAATCTTATGAGCTTAGGCAGTGGCATGAACAGGTTAATGAGTATCTGCAAAAAGTTCTTGAAGAATTTGACTTAAAAAAAGAGGCTTACAATAATTTGGGCCTTTATTTTTATTCTTTTAACCCAAAATACAAGATTGGCTCAATTCTTTCAAATATTGCGAGCTTTAAGCATCCTGATAAAACTGTTGTAATTTTTTCAAAAAAACCGAGAATGGTGAGCGTTAGCTATAGAAGGCAGGATAAAAAATTTGACATGAATGCTTTGGCAAGGAAAAGCATTAAGGGGCTTTCTGGAGCTGGGGGAGGCGGGCACGTCCCTGCTGCTGGCGGGCATGTCAGGGCAAAGGATTTGAACATGCTTAAAAGGAATATTGTCAGGGCTTTGAAAGAAGCTATGGAAAAAAATGAGTGAATATCCCTGTTTTAAGAATGCTTATTCCTTCCTTTGTTTTGCATGACACATAAAAATCTGTTTTTATGCTTTTGTCCTCTTCGCATTTGTTTGTTATTGTGAATATTTTTTTGTCTGGAAACAATTTTTTTATGCTTTCGTATAATTTTTTTTGCTCGCTGGTTTCAAATCCGCTCATTCCGCTTGAGTCAAAAATGAATAGTATTAAATCCGCTAAATGCTTAAGCGCTATTATTGCTTTCATTTCTATTTTATTCATTTTTTCAATAGGCCTTTCCAAAAGCCCTGGAGTGTCAATTATCTGTATTTTTTGGCTGTTCATTTTCATTATGCCTATGTTTATTTTTTTGGTTGTGAATGGATAAGAATTTATTTCAGGCTTGCTGTCCGTTAGCTCTGCCAATATGCTTGTTTTCCCAACATTTGGAAATCCTGCCAATAGCGCAGTTTTAAGGTTTTTTATGCTTGGAAATGACGCAAAGTGAGTTCTTGCTTTTTTCAGAAATTCAAGGTCTTTTGAAACCTGCTTTAGCACTGATTTTGACCTTCCGAAAAGTTCTTGCAAAGATATTTCTTTTTTTTTAAACGAAAAATATAGTTTTTTCACCATTGAGCGAGACCAATTTATTGCTCCCAGGCTTTTTTTGTATTCATCAATGCTTAGTGCTGATTCTATTAATTCCTGGTAAAACTTTGAAGTTTTGTCAACATCAGGGAAATGGGTTATTATTGCTGTCAATTGGCTGTAAAGGGATTCATAAAATTTTTTGGCTTTCACTATTGTTGTGATTCTTTTTTTATCCATAAAGGAGAGCTTTCCTTGAAGCACAACTTTTTTTGCTGAATTATATGCTGTGTCAAAATAAAAGGAATGGCTTCCAACTGAAGGTATGTTCATAAGATTTAAAATAAGCTTTCAATATTAATAAGTTATGGATTACCATGTTAATTATGAAAAAATCAAGGCTGAATTGTCTAAAAGCGGTTCAAAAAAGGTTTTAATACAGCTTCCGGATGGATTAAAAAAAGATTATGAAATCATTGAAAAAAACTTGAATGGCACTTGGGCGCTTTTTTTATGGAGCGGAACCTGCTTTGGCTCATGCGATATCCCTGTTTTTTTGGAATCCATTGGCATTGATGCAATAATTCATTTTGGGCATGAAGAGTTCAAAAAAAAAAGAGGATTGGAAATGGCTTTGATTTGCGGAATTGATGAGGCAGGAAAAGGCCCTGTTATAGGTGATTTGGTTGTTTGCGGAGTTCTTATAAGCAATAATAAAAGCTTTGACGGCTTGGGCGTTGACAGCAAATCCATTTCTCCAAAAAAAAGAGAAGAGCTTTTTTGCAAAGTTGTTAATCTGTGCGACAAATACGTGATAAAAAGAATAAAAGCCTCGGATATTGACTGCGAAAACAAAAAAGGGGTTAATCTTAACACTGTTGAATTAATCAGGATTGCGCAAATAATAAATGAGCTAAAGCCTGATGTTGCTTACATTGATTGCCCGCATCCAGTTCCGGAAAAATTCACTAATGAGCTTAGAAAAAATTTAATCAATAAGGATGTGAAAATAGTTGCTGAGCACAAAGCTGATTCCAAATACTCCATTGTCGGGGCTGCGAGCATACTTGCTAAAGTCACAAGGGATGAAAGCATTAAAAAAATTGAAAAAGATTATTCAGTAATCATTGGAAGCGGATACCCTTCTGACCCTGTGACAAAGGATTTTGTCATGAAGTATTTGAACGGAGAGCACGGAGAATTGAAAGAGTTTGTCAGGCATTCATGGAGCACTATTAAATTAAAAAGAAAGGCTGATGGGCAGTTGAGGCTGTTTTGAAAGTGATAATTAATGAATTAAAAAAAATCTTGGGGCAGGATGATTTCATGCCTTTTAGCGAGGATTTTTGCGGAGTAAAGATTGAATCAAAAAATTTTTCAATAATTGATGGAAAAATGCCTTGCAAAGTTGTGTGCATTGATGGGGGATGCTCTGTTCTTGCTGACGGAGGCTCGTGGAGCATCTCAAAAATCAAGGTGGGCATTGTTGAATATGACGGATTAAAAAAAATAATCCAAGAATCAAAAGAAAATTATTTGATAATTGTCCAAAAAAAAGGGTATGAAATTGTTTCAATAAGCAAAGCCGGCGTTTTAAAATTGAATCTTTCGGGAATTGATTCTTTGAAAATTGAGGAATTGCCTTCAAAAATAATGAAATATTTTGAATGGGTTGAATGCATTGAAAGAAATGAAGAATGCCTTTTTTTAATGGATTCTCCTTTAAATGCTGAAACCGCGTTTGAAAAGGAAGTTATTAAAAAAGCGCTTGAAAAAAAGAAAAACGTTGTCGGCTTTTGCAAGACTTCAAGGGCAAGAACTGTTAATGGACGAAGCCTTTTGGGCGTGATTAATTTTTTAGGCCCGAAAAATTCTGAATGGGTTTATCATCCAATATTTGAAAATGAGGGCGATGTGAAAACTTTTGTATCAAAGCTTGATTCTGCCACTAACTTCTGCTACAAGGTTGAGGTTCCGCAATATTCTGACTTTAAAAGCGTTTTTAAGTTTTTAAGTTTTTTTTCAAAAGATTCTGAAATTTTAGGGTACCCTTATCCTTTGTTTGTTGCTGATAAGGTTGCGCGAGTGAATTCTTTTGAAAAAAAAAGGGAATTGTTCAATATTGAAAATGAATTGAAAAAAAACGGGCTGTTTTTTGATGCTTTATCGGGAAGCTTTCATTCTCATCTTGACAGCAAGATGTACAGAAAAGCATAATTTATTTAAATTCTTGAAATTTTTTTCCATATTAATGATTAAATTAATGGGCGATTTCATAAATGGAAAATATTACAATAATTTAAGAATTGGAGAAAAAAAAGAAAAATGGAATCTTTTGATTTCCTGGATTAAGGGCGGGCATTTGGATGATGAATTATTTTATCTTTATTCAAATATAAGGGTTGAAAAGCTTGAAACTCTGCCCCACATTACGAATATGCTTGAGCTTTCGTTGCATCTTAACCGATTGTTTCATTATAATGAATTAAAAAACAAGCAATTATTTCTTGGGGGCGTATGCTTTTATGATGCTATTTTTGACAATCTGTGCCTTGATGTTGAAATGAGCATTAAGGGGAATCATTACCAAAAGCGTTAAAAACCTATTCGTAATCCTATTATTTCATGGTTATTGGCCATGTGATTGGGGGGCGGGTTGGCGAACATT
The DNA here is from genome assembly GCA_028710615.1 of Candidatus Nanoarchaeia archaeon. Taxonomy (GTDB): domain Archaea; phylum Nanobdellota; class Nanobdellia; order Tiddalikarchaeales; family Tiddalikarchaeaceae; genus JAQTTT01. The sequence continues at coordinate 24,989 of JAQTTT010000006.1, read as the reverse complement.
TAATCATTCGACTTAAAAATGATTCAAATGCGAATGTTGGAGATTTGCTGGTTTGCGAGGATAAGGGGCTGATTTTTTACCTTAAAATCATAGATAAGATGATTTCTTCCTCAATTCCTTCCCAGTTCATTGAGGAGATAAGCGGGCAGGAATTGGAGCTTGATAAACAAATTGAATTGTTTGATGATTCTGAAAGGTTTTACCCTTTGGCTTATGCAAAAATTTTAAGGGTTAAATCTGAAAATTTTTCTTTTGCAAGAACTATTCCTTCTTTTTTTTCAAGGGTTAGAAAGATTAAATCTTCTGATTTGGAATTCATGAAAGCAAGCGAAGGCGTTGATATTGGGCATTTGCGGGTTGGAGCAGATTGCTTAAAGGATATTATTGTCAAGCTTCCTGCAAAGAATTTGGTAAGCCATCATGTTTTAATAAGCGCTGCAACTGGAAAGGGAAAAAGCAATTTTACAAAGGTTTTTGTCAGGGGGCTTATGAAAAATGATTTTATTTCCTGCATAATAATTGACCCTCATTGCGAATACTATGGGAGCAAAGGATTTAAGGGGCTTTCAAGCATTGACTCTGAAAGGATTGAATATTTTACTTCTGATTGGAAAAATCATTTTAATAGCATTGATTTAAGGATTCATTCCCAGGACTTGGTTCCAACGGATTTTTTTGGAATAACGGAATTATCTGATGCCCAGAAAGAGGCAATGGATGCATTATACAAGAATTATAATAATTCTTGGATTAGGGCTTTGCTTGTTGATGAGCCCATTAATGTAATTTGGGATAAATTGTCAAAGAATGTCAGCATTGCAACGCTTTATGCATTGAAAAGAAGGATAAACTACACTCTTGAATTGGAAGATGGGGAAAGGGGCTTGGCTTTTGATTTATCTGAAAGAAGAGGGGCAAGCATTTTTCAGTCAATTCAGGAAGCTGTTTGCAGGGGCAAAATCATAATACTTGACACATCAATGCTTGGAAGCGAGGCTGAAAAGCTTGTAAGCAGCTCAATAGTCAGAAGGGTTTTTGGATTTTACAGAAAATCAAAGCAAATTAATCCTGAATCATTTAATGGTTTGCCTGAGGTGATGATAATTTTTGAAGAAGCTCCGCGCGTTCTTGGAATTGAAGCTTTAAGCCATGGAAGCAATGTTTTTGAAAAAATTTCAAGGGAGGGCAGAAAATTCAAAGTCGGGCTTTGCGCGATTACGCAGATGCCAAGCCTTATACCTAAAGAGATTTTAAGCCAGATGAATACAAAAGTCATTCTTGGAATGCCTTCAATCTCTGACAGAAACGCTGTTATTGAATCAAGCAGCCAGAACATTGGGGATGAGGGTCCTGAGATTCAAATACTTGACAAAGGAGAGGCAATAATCACCAGCCCTTTCATTGATTTTCCCATGCCTGTGAAAATTTTTAATTTTGATGAATTATGCGCGAATGATTCTCAAAAAAACAAGAAGATTCAGGGTTTTGGGATATGAAATTAATTGTTTTTTCAGACACTCATTTGGGCAGAAAAAATTTTAAGGTGGCTGAAAGGGAGAATGATTTTTTTTCAAGCTTTAGCAAAGTCATTGATTATGCAATAGAAAGCTGCGCTGATGCAGTGCTTCATGCCGGGGACTTGTTTGACTCGGCAAAGCCCAATATTAATGTGATGATTTTTGCAATAGATGAATTAAAAAGGCTTAAAGAAAAAAATATTCCTTTTTTTGCGATTTCAGGAAGCCATGACATTGGCTCAAAAGACACTTTTTTAAATGTTCTTGACAGCATTGGGCTTTGCAAAAACTTGGCAAATAAAAGGTATTACGAGGTTGCTGATGAAAGCATAATAATGAAGGGTGAAGAATTCAAGGAATTGTTTGTTTGCGGAATTCCGGGAAAAAATGATATAATTTTTGAGCTTGAATGCTTTAAGCCGAAAATTCCTGATAAAAGTTTTAGCGTATTTTTATTTCATCACGTGATTGATGAAATCAATCCGATTTTCAGCTCAATAAAAAAAAGCATGCTTCCGAAAGGATTTGATTTATACGTTTCAGGGCATTGGCATGAGAGGTTTGAAACAATGATTGAAGATAAAAAATTGATTTATCCTGGAAGCACTGAGAATTGCGATTTGAATGAAATGAAAAGCGCAATAAAAGGCTTTTTTGAATATGACACTGATAAAAAAAAGGCAAAATTCATTGAATTAAAAATAAGAAAATCGTTTATTCATGAAATTGACTGCACTGGCATGACTCCTGATGAAATCACTGAAAAAATGACTGAACTGTTAAAGCCTTCAAATAAAGAAATGATTTTTTTCATGCTTCATGGAAGAATGAAAAGCGGGCTGAAATCAGAGATTAACAGGCAGAAAATAAATGAAACAGCAATGAAAAACAATTATTTGCTGTCAAAGGTTTATTTGTCTCAATTGCAGGATGCTTTTTCTGAGCAAGTTGTTGCTGGAAAAAAATCTATTGATGAAATAGAATCAGAATTTTTTATGGCAAAAGGATTTAATAAAGAGCAGGCAAGGCTTGCAATAAAAATGATTGGCTTGGCTTCAATGAATAATGACTCCTTTATTGAAGTTGCAGAAGCTGAGCTGAAAAAAGAGGGCTGGCTGGGATGAAGCTTTTAAGCCTTAAAATGATTAATGCAAGAAGCCATAAAGAAAGCTTTATTGAATTCCATGATGGAATCACTGTTATTTTTGGAAAAACCGGCAGCGGAAAAAGCACAATATTAATGGGAATATATTATGCTTTGTTTGGCTCAATGGATGTGTCAAGCAGCGAAATAATGGCAAGAAACGCAAAAAAAATGATTGTTGAATTGAAGTTTATGCAAAATAATGATGAATACGTTGTTATGCGCGGATTAAAAAAAACCGGGACTTCAATAATCATAGATTCTGAAAACACTAAAGTGATGAAAAATGGTGTTCAGCTAAATGCTCTTGGAAGATCTGGAGACATCACCTCAATAATCAGTGAAGTTTTGGGTTTTAGCAATGATTCAAAGCCGAATTTAATGTTTCAAGTCTTAAGCTATACTAAGCAGGATAATATCAGGAACTTGATTGATATGAGAAAAGAGGAAAGGCAGGAATTTATTGACAAGATTCTGCAATTGTCAAAATATAAGGCTGCTTTCGAAAATCTTAAGCCCTTGATTGACAAGTATTATTTTGAATATGAAAAAATAATTCAAATAATTGAATTTTTGAAAGCTGAACAGGAGTCTGAAAAAAAGCTTGAGGAAAAAATTTCGGGATTAAGGGAAAAAATCATTGACAATGAAAAAAAGCTTGAAGTCATTGATTCCGCAATTGAATCAAAATCAAATGAATTGAAAAAGAATTCAGTTGAATTGGATGAATTGAAAAAGAAAAGCGAGCAAGCGCTGATTTGCGGGCAAAGAAAAAAGCATTTTGAAGAATTGATTGAAAGGCTGAAAAAAGAAAAGCAGGATATTGAAGTGAAAATTTTTGCCTTGGAGCCGAATATTTCAGGAAGAAGTGAAAATATGGAGGCGCTTGAAAAAGAATTGGGCAATGAAGCCTCAAAAATCAGGGTTATTGATTACAGGATTGAAAAGCTGAAAGCTGAAAAAAGCCAATTTTCAGGATTAAAGGGCGCTTGCCCCACTTGCAAGCAGGAAATTAATGAAACGCACATGGCTGGATTGAAAAGCAAAAATGAAGAAGAATTAAATATTATTTCAGAAGAAAAAAAGTTTTTGGAAGAAAAAGTTTTTAGAATAAGGGAATTGCTTGAGTCCCAAAAAAAGTTTTTGGAAGCGAAAAAAGAGCTTGACAATCTAAAATCCTCTGCGAATATTTGGGGGGGCCAGATTGCAAAAGCTGAATCTGAATTGAATGCCTTGCCTATCCAAAAAATTGAATGCTTTAAGGAAAAAATTGACGAAGCTGAGGCTGAGTTCAAAAAATTGTCTGATAAAATTAATGATTTGCGCTCTAAAAAAGCCGCAATTGAAAGCTCAAATTTTGAAATAAAATCCCAAATTGATTCAATTGAAAAGGAGTCTGGGGAAAAAAAAGAAAAAATGGCTTATTACGCAAAAAAAGCTGGGGAAAAAAGCCGCATTAAATCAACTCTTGATTTTTTGTCAATGATAAGGGCTAATGTAAAAGATATACGGCAAATTATCAGGTCAAGATTCTTGAATGATTTTAAAAACAGCTTTGCAAAAAAATTTGAGGAAATAAGAAGCAATGACAATGAATATTATGTTGAAATAAACAGCGATTATGAGCCAATAGCTTATTCTCTTGAAGGCGCTTCTGTGCCCATCAATCATTTAAGCGGAGGGGAAAAAACAAGCGCTGCTTTGGCTTATCGCTTGGCTTTAAGCGATTTGGCGGGGGAGATGAATAATTTGATGCCTGCTGAGCTTTTGATTCTTGATGAGCCCACATCAGGGTTTGACAATGATGATGTAAAAGCATTGCCTGATGCATTGTCAAGCCTTTCAAGCATTCCTCAAATAATAATAGTGACTCATGAAGAGCTTTTAAAAGAGGTTGCGAATAATTGCGTGGAAATAAAAAAAGCAGGAGGATTTTCAAAAATTTTTTATTAATAAAAAGTTTTGCCTAAAGCATTTGGCTTTATTCTTTTTTTTGCGTCTTTAAAATCATGGCTTAGCTCTTTTCCGCCTGCAATCCTGTCAAGAGTTATTGCAAGCGCTGAGACTTCGCTGTGGGGCTGGGCTGTAATGCTGAGGTTATAATCCGCTTTTTCATACACGTCTCTTGGAACTTTTTCTCCCCCCACAATAATCAATAAATTTTTAAGTTTTTTAATTTCATTAATTCTGCTTTCTAAAGGCAGGCCGTACATTGTCAAATGAGCAATTTTAAATCCTTTATTTTTATATTCAGTTATTGTTTTTTTATAGTCTTTTGAGTATTCTGCAGAAAATTTTCCTCCCCATTCATTTTTGATTTTGTTGACTGAGTCAATAAGCGATTCGTCATGCTCTCCTGAATAAATGATTTTTTCAGCCAGGAATGCTCTTGCAACCAATCCAATATGGGTTGAGATTCTTTTATCCCTTGCGCTTCTGTGATTAATTCTGAGTATTGCTATCATTGCCCCATTAATTCCCTTATTCTTTGCGATGAAGCATATCCTGAATGCGTTTTTCCATTGATAACTAAAGAAGGAAATGCGGATATGTTATAAGAATACATCAGCATGTTCACTGCTTCCAATCCCAATGTTGTATCAATTGAATAAATGAGGGAATCAATGCCATATTGGCTTTTTATTCTTGAAAGGGCATAAACTTGCTCTTCGCATCTTGGGCAGTCCTCTTTTAGGGCATATAAATAGAGTATTGTGGAATAATTAAGGCTGCATAAGTTTCTTGCTTTTTCAACATTAATCCAATTATTTATCAGCGCGTTAATATAGCTTTTTTTTATTGAATAATATTCCTCTGTGAGAACTGAATTGGCTCCTTCATACGCGCTTACTCTTAATCCAAGCTCATGCACTTCCTGGTTTATTGAGCCAACCCTTAAATTCAAGTATTCGCAGCTTATTTCATCATCCAAAAAATTCATGAGCGCAATTTCCACTTCATTGCTCTCAATCAATTTCATTATGTTGCTTAAATCAGAGCTTATGCTTTTTTGCTTAAAATCATTCACCAAGAAACCTATGCTGAATCCGGATAGAAAAACTAATAGCGAAAGAAACAGCGCAAGCATTGCATAGAATTTAAAGCTGTTTTTTGGCTTAACCATGCCATCCCTCCCCTTTTTTTCTTAAAAAGAAATTGTGAAAAAAGCCTGTAAGCCAAAAAACTGTGAGAAAAAGAGTGTAAATAAAAAAATAGCAAATGTAAAGCGGAAAATTTTTTTTAATGTCTATTTTTTCATTGCAGGATTTAAGGCTCATGTAAACCATTAATGCTGAAAGCGCGGATATTAAAGCAAATATGATTAAATCAAAATTTATTCCGTAAAGAATTTGAAATCCTTTAATTGAAGGAATGTTTATTGCAAACTCTGATGCTTTGAATAAAATCAGGCTGTTTTTGGAATTTACTGCAAATTTTGCCCCTGAGTAAAAAAATAATGCAATTAAAGAGAGAACTGACACTATATTAAATGATAAAAGCGCGCTTAAAACCCCTTTTTTCGGATTAAATAATAAATGCTTATACTTTGAAGAATCGTCAAAGTATCCGCTGTACCATCTTTTTCTCTGCTTTAAAAGCTGTTTTAAAAATATTGGAGTGTTGGTGTACACTATGCTATTCATGCTGTTTTCAATAGCATACCCTTTGTTTTGAATATTGAATGCTATTTCCATGTCTTCAGTCAATGTTTCTTCATTGAATCCTCCCACTTCATTAATCACGCTTTTTCTGTAAATGCTTCCGGGCCCTGGAGTGACATACATTGAATTGAAAAGGCTTTGTATTTTCCTGAAAAGAATTGACAAAGAGTATTCAATCCACTGCATTTTTTCAAAAAAGTTTTTTTTTGAATTGACTTTCATGCTGCTTGAAACCGCGGCAACTTTGGGGTCATTAAAGTATCCTATCATGCTTTTGAAGCTGTTTTTTTCAGGAAAAGAATCAGCGTCCATTATGTAAATCAATTCATTTTTTGCGTTTTTTATTCCCAGATTAACTGCGTTCGCTTTCCCCCCATTTTTCTTGTTTATTAATTTTATAATTCCTTGTTTTTGCAGTTTTTGGCATATTTTTTTTGTGTTGTCAGTGCTTCCGTCATTTACAACAATTATTTCAAACAATTCTTTTGGATAATCCTGCATATATATTCCATTGACTGTTTTTTCAATTGATTTTTGCTCATTGTATGCCGGAATAATCGCTGATATTGAGTATTTTTTTTTCGGCTTGGGGTCAATCCATAATCTGTCATAATTGTCAATGAATATTAATATGCATATGAAGCTGAAAAAAAGCATTGAAAACGAGAAAATCAGTATAAAAACAAGCATGAGTTCCATTTTAATATTAATAATTAAGAAGTGATATAAAAAACTATTGAAATCCCTTTTTATTCAATGGCGTAAATGTTTATTGTTTCGCATGAATCCGCGCTTATTGTTTTTATGATTTCATAATTGCTGTATTCATTTAAATCAAAGTTCGGGCAAAAGCTTGAAACTGCAATGTATGATGCATTTGTTTCAATGATTCTTTGGGAAAAATCATAGTTTGAAATCACTGCAAAGCAAGGGTTGTTGGAATAATATGAGCAGATTGGCCAAAAATTTGAAAGAATTGCTGTGTTTTCTTTTTCTTTGAAAAAATCGTTAAACTCCAAAAGATTGTTTTTAGTGCTGCACAATGAGCCATAAAAGCTGCGCGAGTAAAGAATTGAAAAAGAGAAAAATATTATTGCCATTAAAATGAAATGCCTTGATTTTTTCATTATTCCTGAAAAAAATATTGCGCAGAATGGAAGCAGGGGAATCAAGTATCTGTCTTCTTTATTGCTTATAAGCTGAAAAGCGGCGAATATTAAAGCAAGCGGGATTATGAAGAACAAATCATTTTTTTTATATTTATAATTTTTGAAAAATAATAATGATGCTATTGATATTCCAAATATTGGAATAATGCCATAAAAGTAATGAAAAAAATTTAAGCTTTCTGGGAAGTGCGTGAATGATGATACGAGCGTGAATGCTGTTATGAAAGAGCCTGCGCCAATATGCATAACCCATGGAATTATTGGAAGCATGAATGCTGCGAATCCTTTGGGCAATTTGCTCCAATCTTTTTTATTTGAAAAAACAATGTAAAGGATTGAGATTGAGGCAAGGTTTATTCCCAAAGGGTATCTTGAAAGGAATGCCATGCCTGAAAAAAAGAAGCTTGAATAAAAGAATAAATCCTTTTTTTTTGAAAAATATTCTTTTAAGAAAAACAAGGACAATAGAACAAATGATGCTCCGAGAATTGAAGTCATTAATTTCTGGATATACATCAAGAATATGGGAAATGAAAACATGAGAATCAGTGCTTTTGAATCCTTTGAAAACAAATAAAGGCTTAAAAGAAAAAAAGCAAAAATGATTAATGGAACTGCGGGAAAAATAATGCTTTCAATGCCCAGTGAATAAAATATGGATGTTATTAATGAAAGCATTGGCGGCCGTATGTTTTCAAAATAAATGCTTTGGCCCGCGAAGTGCTTGGCGTTCATTAAATAAACATATTCATCCCATTCAATATTGGGCGTTATAAAAAAAATTGATGAAAAAATCATTAATGCAAGGATGATTATTTCTTTTTTCATCCTATTAGCTCCCTTAAAATTATTGTTGCGTAAGCGCTTTTTTCCATTTCAAAGCTTATGGTGTAATAATCCTTTTTTATTTCCAGTATCTTGAAATTTTGGGGGTAAATGATTGCTTTTCTCATGCCTCCTTTTGAGCTCATTTCAGGATAGCTTGAAACCTTGAAATCTGACAAAGTTATGCCCTCTTTTTCAAGCATTTTTTCGTAAATCGCGCAACCCATTTTTTTTAAGTCAGATTCATGCCCTACAAGCGCTAATTCAAAATCATTAATTAATCCTTTTTCATAAAGCTCTGAAAGCGCAAGGTTGAATAAATAGGATTGATAGGAATAAACCAATATTTTTGCAATGTTTCTTGGAAGCTTTCTTATTGAATTGACATAATCGTTTGGATGCTTTTCCAAATGGTTGAGAATCATTCTTTCAATTGTCAAATACTTGGGAAAATTTTCCAAAGCCCCTTTCCAGTCTTTCCAATTATCGTTTAAGTATTGCCTGGCTTTTGAGCTTTGCTCGCCTTCAAATTCATAGGTTTTTGCCAATAATTCCTTTAATGCCTCCTCATATTCCTGCCTTAGAATAAGCTTTCCAATTACGTGGTTATTGGGCCTTTGTATTCCGAATCTTTGCTCTCCAAAATAATTTAAAACCCCTTTTTTTAGGAATTCCTTGAATTCTTCAAGGGATTTTTTTATGTTTTTGCATTCATAGTTTCTTACTGTGATTTCGAATTCGTTTCCTTTTAAGCTGCCAAGCCTTAGGGGCTCATTGCTTTGGAAAAAATCTGACAGCTCTATTCCTTTGATTTTAACTGCTTTCAATGCTTCAATGCTTATTCCTTTAGCGCTTGCTAATTGCTCTGTTACTGCGCTTCTGTCTTTTGTTCCTGCGAATGAGAATCTTTTCCAGCTTGCATGGCAAAGCTTTGCAATCCTGCCTATTGCATCCATTGTTGTCCAGTTCGTTTTCTTAAGGGTGAAATAAGCGTATGTTCCCTCTTTTTCCTCTTTTGGCTTTATTGACAATTCCTTTACTTTAAAGTCTTCAAATTTTTCTTTTATGAATCCTTTTGTGGGATTATTGAATTGCTTGGTTTTTATTCCAAATTCTTCAAAATTTATTTTAAAATTTTTGTACATGATTATTTTATTGCGCTGAATAATGGCCTGAAGTCATTGCTTATTAATGTGCCGTTTAAATCGTATAATTCGCAGGAGCATACGCACATTGATGCCAATTGGTCCATTGTGTAAATGTTTTCATAAAAGCATCTGCAGTTTTTTGCAATGTATTCAGTCATTTGCACAACAACTTCTTCATTGACGTAATCTTGCCATGTTGTGTTGCAATAAAGGTTTCTTTCATTTAATGTTTTTGCAAGCTGTTTTTCAAGAATGCTTGATATTGATGAGTGAATAAGCCATGAAATTAAGGCTATTATGAGTATTATTATTGCCGTGTTTTTTATTTTTTTTAATAATTTTTTGCTTATTTTTATTGATTGCTTTTTTTTTGCCATTTTATAATTTTATAGGATTGCTTGGTTTTTTTTAAAATCTTTGCTTAATATTGTTTGAATAGAATATAATTGGAAGGCTGGGAAGGGGGAGGGGGTTTTAATCCCCTTCCTTTTTTCCTCAGCGCATTCCTTTAATTTAAAAAATTTTTATTTTTACTCTGCAACTACGCTGACTGCAGTGTATGATGCTGACGTTGTGTCAAGCCATACAAGGTTTCCAGTCAATGCTAAAGTTCTTGTTCCAGTTACATGAGCTGCCAATGCTTGGCATGCTAATTTTGTGTCTTTAGCGTCTCTTCCTGCAACAACAAGAACTGTTTGGCTTCCGCCGAATGCGTTCTCAATCAATTGCAAGTAAGCTTTGTTTGTTGCTTCCAATAATTCTGCAGTGGTTACTCCTTCTTCATTAGCTGCTAATTCTCCAGTTAATGAGTTTGCTTCTCCGCCGCCGATTATTATTGTTGGCCTTAACAAGCTTACTGGGCTTGAGTAAGATGCTGCGCTTGCTCCTAGTCCTGGAGTAATTGGCGTAACTCCTCCTGAAACAGTTGAGCTTGCCACTGTCCATCCGCTTCCGTCAATCTCGTCGCCAACATTTACTGTTGATGTTTCTGTAGCGCTTCTTCCAATCCATACATCTGCGTATCTTCTTGTTTGTGGAACTACCATTTCTACACTTTCGTCATTTGCTGTAAGAAGAGTTCCGAATGTTGTGTATTTTGAGGCTCCGTCTGCTAATGAATCTGCTGTATTGTATACTCTTGTGCTTATTGTATTGTTTTCATAAGTCACAACTATGTTGTTTGTTTGACTTGTTTCACTTGATGATTCATTTATTTTTAAAACTCCTTTAACAGTTCCAAATCTGTTGAACCATCCTGCGTCTGAAGTGTTGTACACTATGTTGTTTTTATATTTGGCTGTCATGTTGTTGTATTTGTCTTGTCCTGTAACGCCGAATATTTCATTGTTTCCTGATTGCCATCCAACCAATGATAGGTTGAAGTCAAATCCTGTGTATCCTGTTTTGTTTGCATAAGTCAGGTTGTATGTTGCTCCTGATGTTGTAAACGAAACGTTTCCATAGTAGGACCATGTATTGTTTCCAAGAGTTGTTGCGTTAAGGTGTCCATAAACCAAGTTTTCTCCAGGGTTGAATACTGTTATATTTCCTGTAGCGTTCAAATGTGGGAAATAATTATCTCCCCAAATCTTTGCAGAAATGTTTGAGAAATCAAAGATGAATGAATCTTTGTTTGTTAGCAGTTCAAATGTTGCTGTTCTGTTTGTTCCGCTTGTTGTTGAACCGTCTTTTATTGAACCCAATCTTATTTCAACTGCTGATGAGGACGAGTCATTGTTATAGTAATTCAATGAAACATCTCCAATGCTTGTTGAACTCATTCCTGATACGTCAGAAACTACAATATTTGTTGTGTTCAATTCTCTCCATCCTTCAAAGCTTATATCAAAGTAGTCCATTACGCTTAGGCTTTCTCCTGGGGACAATATTAATTTGTCAGCAGAAGCATATGGTGATTTAAATGCCAATGAGAACAGATGCGTTGTGTTTGCATCAAATTCTGCAGTCCATTTAACTAATGTGTCATCAATTGCGCTTGCGTTTTTTGTATTTTCAAGCTCTACTGATGATGTTGTCCACACCAAATCAACCACATTTCCTGAAATTTGGTAGTCTCTAAGGTTTTCCAGCCAAAAAGTGCATCCTGCAATGTCATTGTATACTGTTCCAGATGCTATTTGCTTGTTATACATTACTGTTCCGTTTGTGTGCGTTACTGTAATGTAGATGTCGCCCGCAGATGTAAAATCATTGATTGCAACTGTTGCGCATCCTGGTATTGATACTGTTGATGGAAATGTTTTGTCTGCTTCTGTTGTCATTACTCCCAATTCTAAATTAGTTGTGCTACTGCTTATTAATTGGTAGTCTTTTCCAAATAGTGAAATACTTGTTCCTATTGGAAGTGCTGTTCCATTTGAAGTTACGTTGTATACTATGTTTCCATATGATGTCTCAAAGCTTCCATCTGAAGTTACTTTTGAATTGCTTCCAATTATTGAAAGTCTTTCAAAAATATTGTAATCAGTGTCGTTGTATGCGCTTGTAGCATCTCCTCTTAGTGTTACATTGCTTAGCCATTCAAAACCTGAATCTGAGGCATTGAAATGGGTAATTTTTGAACTGTCTCCAATTCCCAAATATCCTGTTGAGGAATTTATTGTTCCTGGTGTCATTGGCCTTTCCAATGTTATTGCTCCGGTTGCTGTTGCGCCTGCTGTTTGCTGTGCAAAAGCTGCTGCAACGTCCATAGCTCCGGCTAAGTCGTTTGAGATTCCTGCGGCTGTGCCGATTGAACCTACTACAATATTGGCATTAAATGCTCCATTGCTTACGAATGGTGCTGGTAAGTCTGCCAATGTTGCTGCCATTACAGGCATCATCATGGAGCTTGCCATGATTGCTGTTCCTGTTAAGGCTGCGACTTTCTTAATTGCATTCTTTGCTTTCATTACGAAATCGTTTTGCATTTTTATTTTTTCACCTTTTTTTTCCTTATAGTGTGTTATACTTTTTTTTAGGAAAACTTCTAAAACATTTTTTTGTTGAATGTTTTCTCTAACTTCGTAGAATAGTGCGTGTGTATTAATTATTGATGCGTTTCCTTATTTTTAAAGCTTTTCTTTGGTATTACTACGTATTACTCTTCTGGACAGTATTTTGTTCAGGCTTAGCTGGGTTTTTAATTGCTTATCTATTTCGTGGAGCTTTCCTAAAAAGTCGTTTGAGAAGTTTTCGAGTTCTCCTGCGCTTAATTCGAATTTGTATGGCTCTATTATTTCTGCGCTTGTGGGGGAATAATTTATCATGAATGAGAAGAATTCTTCAAGGTTTTTGAAAGATATTGTTGTTTCTATGAATGATGCGTAGAATTCTTTGCCTGATTTTACTGGCTTTTCAATGTGCTCATCCTCTGTTTTGAAGTTTTTTTTAATGGAGTCAAGCATTGTTTTTGCTGTTTTTTCCAGAAGTTCCTTGGGCGAGCCCATTGCTTGTATTATGAATCTTGCTTTCATCATTTTATTTTCGCATACATTATTATCAGGGATGCTATCCCTATAATGATTATTGGTATGTAATAATATTCATCCCTTTTTAAGTTTAATTGAGCTGTTATTTTCATTGGCTCATTTGGTGTTTCCTGTTCTTGAGGCGATTCAGTCAAGGGTGCGGGGATTGTTTGGGAGATTTCGCACTCTGAAACTATTGGGCATTCAGGGCAGATTGGGCAATTGTTTTCATCCTCTTTTTCTTCAATTATTTCAATTGTGTTTGTTGTTTGGTATGTTTTTCCTGCTGATTCGGCTGTTATTGTGTATAAATAGGTTCCTGGCCCAATGCTTTCAATTAAATTGTTTTTTAATAGTATTTCTGATTTTGAGCCTTTTGCTATTGTTAATGCTTTGAATGAGTCATCGTTTAAGTTCTCGTTTATGTATGTTGTTTGGTTTTTTATGTATGAATACAACAGTATGTCTTCATTGTTGCCATAATTGGTTATTGCCACTTCTGCTGTTGCTTGCGAGCCAGGATAAGCTGCGCTTGTTGTGTTTGCAAAAAGCGTTATTCCTGATGCGCATTTCTCTGCATGGCTTGATGCTATTGGCTTTATTAGTATGAAATTATTGTCATTGCAGCTTTGCCTTGTTTTTGTTAAGCCGTCTTGCTTGAATTTTAGCTGAAGGTATATTCTGTAAACTGAGTCGGGCATGCTGGATGTGTCTATTAAAAATGTGCTTTGGTATTCATGGTTTATTGCGAGCTCGTGCTCTTGCAATAAGGTGTCGCATTTTTGGCTGTAGCTTCCTTGGATAAAATCATAGTTTGACAGGCAGATTTTTAGGGTTGCTGGTCCTGAGTAATCTTCTTGTATGCTTATTACTGCATTTATTATATCTCCCTGATAGTATGCTCTGTTGCTGAGTGATAATTGCACTCCTGAAAATGCGAAATTTGGCGTGAAAAGCAATATGATTAAAAGCAATGCTTTTTTCATGGGTAATTATTGTTTCAGTGCTTATTAAAAAAAGTTTTTAAACAATCGAGTTATGTGTATTTAATTATGGGATTATTTGATAAAAAGAATGAAAGCATTGGCTTTCCTCAAAAAGGTGGAGATGATAATCTTTCCTTTCCTGAGCCTCCTGAATCAATTGATGATTCCGGGCTTTTGAATGATGTGAAAAGCAGCGTTGAATCCTCCTCTTCTTTTGATGAGGATGATTGGGACAAGAATGATTTGGGAAGCAAAGAAAAAAAGATTGAAGAGCCTTTGAGTGAAAAGAAAATGGAAAGCTCTTATGCTGATTCAGCGTCTTTTGGGAAAAAAGGTTTTTCTGACCCAATACTTTACATAAAGATTTCTGAATACAAAGAAGTTGTTCAGGCGACAAATAAGATGAGAAAGGATATTGAGAAAGCTAAATCTATTGTTGGAGAGCTTAGGACAATTGAAAAGGATGAGCATTCAAAGCTTGAGAAAAGCGAAGAAGTCATTGCTGAAGTTGAAAGCGCTATTTCATTGTTTGAAAAAGTGATGGTTACTCCTGTTGAATAAGCCGGCTAAAAAAAAATTTTAAAAAAAATAAAAAATTATATTGGCTTGGCGATTCTTCTTAGGGCTAATTGCTGCACTTTGTATTTGTACCATTCAGTTTCAAGTTTTTGCTTTTGAGCTTCCTTTTCTATTTCTAAAGCCATTTGATTAAAGCTTTTGAATTTGCATATCATGAATTATTGTTGGCTTTAAAGTATTTTAAAAGAAATGATAATGAGCTTCCCCTAATCCGTTAATGTTTTAAATTGGCGGATTATTAATTATTAAATATGGTTTTTAAAAAAGGGCATAAGCCTGTTAGGAGAAAATCTGAAATAAAAAGTTCTGCAAAGCCTGTTTCTAAAAGCGTTAATGATGTTTCTGATTTTTATGTCAAGTTTGGCGTTAAGCATGATATTAAGAGGAATTTGTCAAATATTTCTTATTTGATTTCTGAGCTTAAAAAAAGCCTTGGAACTATTGCTGGTTTTAGGGAGAAAAAGGCTTTGCTTAGAAAAGAGCTTTATGAAACCATTATCAGTTTAAGGCTTAATCTTGATTTAATGGATAAGCATATGCCTTCAAAAGAGTTTGATGCTTTGAAAAAAAAGCTTGATGAGATTGAAAAGTTTGCTGTAAAAAAAGATGCTGGCGCTAAAATGGCTGTGGCTGAGAAAAAAGAAATGGTTGCTGAAAAAAAGCCTGAAGATAAAAAGGCTCGTGAAATAAAAAAGCCTGCGCCAATAATCAAAAAAAAGGATGATTTGTATGCTGGCGCTTCTGATGCTGAAAAAAAAGAGCTTGAGGCGCTTAAAAAGGATTTGGAAGAGATTAAAAGCCAGCTTGGCAATTCTGAATAATAATGTTATTATTGGAAATATTTTTAAATGTATGATTTTTTCATAAGCGCGTGAAAGATTCAAGAATTTCTGCATTAGCGGATATATTGGTTAATTATTCAACCAAGGTTAAAGAAGATGATGTGGTTATTATTGCTTTTGGTGTTCTTGGAACTCCTCTTGCATTGGAAATATGCAATGAAGTTGTTAAAAAGGGCGCAGAGCCTTTTTTTAATTTTGTTCCTGAACAGGCAACATTGGACAGGTTTAATTATGCTTCAGAGGAATATTTAAGGAAAGAGCCAAAAATGCTTAAATCCATTGTGGAAAATGCGGATGTTTATATTTCAATTTATGATGATTCAAATAAAAATGCGTTTAATAATGTGAATCCTGAAAAAATTAAAATCAATAGCCAAACAAGAGGGCCTATTTTGGCGCCGATTTATGGAAAGCGCTGGTGCGCTGTGCTTTTTCCCACAAACGCTTATGCCCAGGATTCTGAAATGAGCCTTGAAGAATATGAAAAATTTGTTTTTGATGCAGTTCTTATTGATTGGGAAAATGAAAGCGCTAAGTGGAAAAAGCTTGAGCAGATTTTGACAAACGGAAGCGAGGTAAGGGTTGTTGGAAAAGAAACTGATTTGAAAATGTCAATAAAAGGCAGGATTGGAATAACAAGCAATGGAACCCATAATATGCCTGGAGGAGAAGTCTTTATTTCCCCTGTGCCTGATTCAGTTAATGGCAAGATTTATTTTGACTTGCCTGCAATGCGCGGAAAAGAAGTGAATGATGTTTATTTTGAGTTTAATAATGGGGTGTTGGATAATTTCTCGGCAGGAAGAAATCAGGATTTTCTTGAAAGCATGATAAATATGGATAAAGGCTCTAAAAGAGTGGGGGAATTTGGAATTGGAACAAATTATGGCATTAAGCAGTTTACGAAGAATATTTTGTTTGATGAAAAAATCGGCGGAACAATTCATTTGGCTCTTGGAAAAGATTTTGAAGAAAGCTTTCCTGAAAGCATTAGAAGCAATAAGAAAGAATTGGAAAGCTTGAGAAATGTTAGCTCGCTTCATTGGGATTTTATAAAATCCCTTAAGGATTTCGGAGAGCTCTATGTTGATGACAAATTAATCCAATTAAACGGGGAATTCATAAAAGGAATTCTTGGGTAAATACCCTAAAAAAATAAAGTTTTTTAAAACCAGTTGTTACTATTAATTATTAGTTGAGGAGATGCCGGAGCGGTCAAACGGGCATGACTCAAGACTATCAAGTTTTGAGATATGAGCGCTTAATTGCGCGATGAAATAACGCATTTGTGAGAAATCATGTGGCTTAGTGCCTACGAGGGTTCAAATCCCTTTCTCCTCATTTATTTAATCTCGTTCCCCGCACTTTTTTTTTGAATTCTTTTTTTGAATGTTTCTGAAAATATTATTTGCATTTTTAATCATTTTGTGAGTGCGCGGTCCATTTCCTCAGCGCTAATTGAAGGATTAACTTTTTTTGATTTGCCTTTCTTTATTTCTTCCTCGCTTTTTTGTATCTTTTGAATCAGCAGCATCTCTTCTTGCGTTTTATATAAAGTTTGCATTTTTTTTTCATTATTTTTATAAAATGCCAAGCTTTTAATTAAATCATGGATGGCTGCGTTTTTTGCAAAATTGCCCAAAAAAAAATCAAATCAGATATATTATATGAGGATGATTTTGTCCTTGCTTTTTTGGATAACAATCCTGTGAGCAAGAATCATGCTTTAATAATTCCTAAATCTCATTATGAGAATATTTTTGATGTTCCTAAAGAAGAATTGATGAATGTTGTTTTTGTTGCAAAAGAATTGGCATTAAAATACAAGAAAGATTGGGGAGTTAGTGATGTTAATTTGCTTAATGCGAGCGGGAAGAATGCCCAGCAGTCAGTTTTTCATTTCCATTTTCACTTGGTGCCTAGGCATGAAAATGACGGGCTTAACTTATGGCTTAAATGATTTATTTATATCCAAATTTTTTATTATATTCTTTGTGATTTAAAAAATCAAGAACAAAGGATATTATTTCAATCTCTGATTCTCCATTTTTTAAGGTATAAAGCATTCTCCAATATTTCGGAAGCTCAACTCTAAACAAATTTTTTATGCCGTATTTTTTAATGTATTCTGGCGGAATTAATTTTTTAGCAATCGGTTCTCCATAATGAATGTTTTGCTTTATTAATTCAACTTTTTTATTGATAGAATTAAATATGCTTTTTTCAATCTTTGAATTCATGGCTTTGCTATTGAAATATTCATATGCTTGGCTTGCTTCTTTTGAAAGAATTACTCTAACATGCTTCACATATAATTAATAAGATTTACAGTTCTAAACCTTTGGTTAACTCTTCCTTTAATCTTTTGTCAGAGTTGAATATCCAGGTTATTCCTTTAATGCTTACAGCAATCTTGTTGCTGTATTCCAAATATTCAAGTATTTTTTTGAGAACATTGTGGTTTATTTGCTTGGGCAGAGCTTTTTTTATATCCGCCATTGAAAAAATGCTTTTATCCATTTTGGATAAAATCTCTTCAACCATTAGCACAGTATTTAATGTTGGTGATGAAATTAATTTTTGAGCCTCATTCATTATTAATCACTTTTAGTTATTAATTAATAAATAATTAATATTAATATATAAATATTTCTATTCCCCTTCAAATTCCGTGATTGTGTAGATTGGCCATTTGATTTTGCTTCTGCCTTTAAGTTCCGGAAGCTCTACTATGAATCCGCACTCAATTATTTCTCCGCCAAGCTTTTCTATTAAGTTGCCTGCTGCTTTTATGGTTCCTCCAGTGGCTATAAGGTCGTCAAGAAGCAAAACTTTATCACCTTTGGTTATTGCGTCTTTGTGGATTTCTATTTCTGCTTTTCCGTATTCTAAATCATATGCTTCGCTTATTGTGTCTGCTGGCAATTTTCCTTTTTTTCTTATTAGTATTACTCCTTTGTTTAATCTGTCTGCCAGGGCTGAGGCTATTGTGAATCCCCTGCTTTCAATGCCTGCGATTGAGTCAAAATCCATTCTTTTGTATCTGTTTTCTAATTCATCCATGACTGCTTTAAATCCGTTTTTGTCTTTTAGAAGAGTTGTTACATCCCTGAACATTATTCCTTTTTTTGGCCAATCAGGAACTGTTCTTATTTTTAATTTTATTATTTCAGCATTATTCACGCTTAAGCTTTCTGCTATTTGGATTAATAATTTTTTCATCTTGTCCGCGTTTTGGCTGAAAATTTTTAATATGTCTTCCCAGCTTACCGGAGCTTCGTCTGTTTTCCAGCAGTCATAATCAGTGCTCATGGCTATTGCGCAGTATTCAATGCCCGATTCTTTTGCAAGCATTGCTTCAGGAGCAATGCTCATGTTAATAATATCTGCTCCTAATAATCTGAACATATTGCTTTCTGCGCGAGTTGAGAATCTTGGCCCTTCTATTGTTATTACTGTGCCTTTTTCATGGTGCTTGATTTTTAATTCTTTGCAAGCATTTATTGCTTTTTCCCTTAAGAAATCGCTGAATGGCTCTGCCATTCCTGTGTGAACTGGCCCGTTTTTGAAATCATCATGAAAAGTGTTTTTCCTGAATCTCGTGAAATCAATGAAATCAGAGAGTATTACAAAATCCCCTCTGCCTATTTCTTCTTTTAATGAGCCCACTGCTGTTGTTGCTAAGATGTGCGTGCACCCCAAGTGCTTTAATGCATAAATGTTTGCGCGATTATTGACATGCGTGGGGGTTATTTCATGCTTTCTTCCGTGCCTTGCTATTATGAATGCTTCAGTTTTGCCTATGAATCCATGGGATATTATTGATGAAGGCTCTCCATAAGGTGTGCTTAATTGAACTTCTTTATAATCCCTTAATATTCCAGGATTGTCCAATCCGCTTCCCCCAATTATTCCGATTTTCACATTTTAATTGATTATTTTAAGGGTTTTTATTTTTTTTGAATTGTTTAGAAACCTTTAAATAAACAAATACTTATTTGTTAGCTATGAAACAAAAAATCATTGAAAATCAGTTTTTTGAGCAAAGATTGCTTTACAGCGTTTCGCATATTTTGGCAAAGTACCCGAATGAACGGGAAAATATCAAGAGCATTGCAAAATATATTATTTTTGATGCAAACATTAAAAGCATTCAGGAATATGAATTAAAAGAGCCCGAACTGGTTAATGCTTTTTTAGGGCATTTTTTTGGGGAAACAAATAATGACAAGCTTTTGCGCATAATGTCTGATTCTATTGGAGAATGCCTGGAAAAACTTCTGAAACAATAATTATGAATACTTATTCAAAACATTTATAAATACTTGATGTGAATATATATTCATAACTATTTGGAGGTTGATAATATGCCAAGATTGGATAAAACTGGCCCAAGAGGAATGGGTCCTGGAACTGGCTGGGGAAGAGGAAGGTGCTTTTGCGGGCCATGCATTCGCGCGCCAATTTCAAAGGAAGAGGAAAAGAAATTGCTTGAAGCTGACTTAGCCGAAATAAATAAAAGGCTTAAAGAGCTTGAATAATTCATGCCCAGGCCAAAAATGAGGAGAAGAATGCGATGCTGCTGCGAAGCAAGCTGTTATAAGCCTGTTGGAGTTCCTTTTGGAAGTCTTAAAGAGGATGTTCTTTTTGCTGATGAGCTTGAGGCATTGATTCTTTGCGATGCAAAGGGATTGTGCCAGGAAGATGCTGCTAAAAAAATGGGCGTTTCTCAGCCAACTCTTAACAGGATGTTGAGCTCTGGCAGGAAAAAGGTTGCTAATGCAATATTTTGCGGAAACGCGATTAAGCTTGAGAAAACGCGTTTAGAGCAATCCTTATAAATTCTTTTTTACATTTATTTATGTTATGAGTAATTTAAGAAAAGCGCAAGCTTCAATAATTGTTTCAGGAATGGTTTCTTTTGCTTTGCTTATGATAAAGGCTGTTGCCGGCTTATTGACTGGAAGCGTTGTTTTATTGAGCGATGCTTTGGACAGCTTTGCGGATTTTTTGTCAATGATTGGCTCATATGTTGGCATAAGGATTTCAAGGAAAAAGCCGAGCAGCGCGTATAATTATGGTTATGGCAAGGCTGAAAATGTTGCTTCTTTGATTATTTCAATGCTTATTATTTTTGCCTCCATAAGCATTGCTAAAATGGGCTATGATTCTTTTTTTTTCATTCAAGAGATTGAAAATAGCATTATTGCCTATGGTGCGGCAATTGCTTCAATCATTTCTTCTGCAGGATTGTCAATTTTTTTATTTAAGAAGAGCAATGAATTGGGGAGCGAGCTTCTTTTGATTAATTCAAAGGAAAGGCTTGCTGATGTTTTCAGAGGAATGGTTGTTTTTGCTTCAATTTATTTAAATCAGATTGGAAATCATTATGCGCAGGGCGTTGTTGCAATAATCATTTGCTTTGCGGTTTTTTTTATTGGCATAAAATCTCTTGCTTTGTCTGTGCGCGGTTTAATGGATGGCTCTCCTGACAAAAAAATGATAGGCGAGATTTTGGATATGATAAAAAGGGATTCAAAGGTTTTAAGCTTCAAAAATTTAAGGCTGAAAAAATCAGGAAGCTATGTTTTCGGGGATGTTGAAATATGCGTTGACAAGAAATGCTCAATAAGCGAGGCGCACAGCATTGCTGATTCCATTGAAAAAAAGATTAAGAGCAGGTTTAGCCAAATAGCTTCATTCATCATTCATGTTGAGCCGTATAAGTGAAGATTTTTTAATTCCTTGGTGATTGTTTTTTTATTCATGGATTTCTTTAAAAAAAAGCTTGAGTTACGGCTTTATCAGGAAAAGATTTTGGAGAAGGTTTCGAAATCGAATTGCCTGGTTGTTTTGCCCACTGGGCTTGGAAAAACATTTATTGGATTGTCTTTATCTGCTTTAATGCTTAAAAAATTTCCAAATGATTTTGTTTTGTTTTTGGCGCCCACAAAGCCTTTGGTTGAGCAGCATAAAAAAGTTTTTATTGAGTTTCTTGATTTTGAGGATAAAATCATCTCTGTGAGCGGGAACACTGCCCCTTGTGAAAGAAAAAAGCAATATGGGAATGCAAAGATTATTTTTGCAACTCCGCAAACAATACAGAATGATTTGATTTTGAAAAGGATTAATTTAAAGGATTGCTGCTTAATTGTCTATGATGAGTGCCACAGGGCTGTTGGCGATTATGCCTATGTTTTTATCAGCCAAGTTCATGCTGCTCAACGGGGAAATATCAGGGTTTTGGGTTTGAGCGCAAGCCCTGGAAGCGACAAGGGAAAAATTTTGGAGGTTTGCAAAAACCTTTTCCTGGATGATGTTGTTTACAAGGGAGAATCTGACCCTGATGTTTTGCCTTACATTAATAAAAAAGATGTTGAAGTGATTGAATTGCGTTTGCCTGATGAATTGGAAAATATTAAAAAAATGCTTGAAACTGCTTTGAAAAAAAGGCTTTCTGTTATGAAGGCTCGGGGATTGATTAATACCTCTGACATTAATAAGATTGGCAAAAAAACTTTTTTGGCTATTAATGCTGATATTTCAAAAAAGCTTAAGGATTCAAAAGACCCTGAATTGTTTAAATTCATCAGCCTTAATTCTGAAATTATTAAATTGCTTTATTGCCTTGAATTGCTTCAGACTCAGGGAGTCAAGCCTTTGGTTTCTTATTTTTCCAAGCTGAAAAGCAATCTGAAAATAAAGAGCAATTCTTCGCTTTTTCAGGATGAGGATTTTAGGCAAGCTGTGCTTTGTGCTTTTGATGTTGAGGAAAAAATTGAGCATCCAAAATTTGCAAAAATAAAGGATATTATTGATAGCGGTTGCGAAAAGGATTCGAGGTTTATAGTTTTCACTCAATACAGGGAGACTGCGAAAAGGATTGTTGAGTCATTGGAGGATTTTGCAAAGCCTGTTTTATTTATTGGCCAGGCTGGAAAGCAGGGCTTGAGCCAGAAAAAGCAGCTGGCAGTTATTGAAGATTTTGAGTCCGGAAAATTTAATGTTTTGGTTGCAACAAGCGTTGCTGAGGAGGGTTTGCATATTCCC
The DNA here is from genome assembly GCA_028710615.1 of Candidatus Nanoarchaeia archaeon. Lineage (GTDB taxonomy): Archaea > Nanobdellota > Nanobdellia > Tiddalikarchaeales > Tiddalikarchaeaceae > JAQTTT01. Next base: position 2,597 of record JAQTTT010000006.1, on the reverse strand, counting down.
AGCGCTGATTGCGCAATATTTTTTGAGCCTGTGCCCAGCGGGCTTAGGATGATTCAAAGAAAGGGCAGGGTTGGAAGGGTGAAGATTGGAAGGATTATTGTTTTATACACTAAAGGCTGCATTGATGAGAAATACTTGTTTGTGGGAAGGGCTAAGGAGAAAAAAATGAAGTTTGCAATAAGCGATGCAAAAGATGCTTTGATTGCTGGCAGGCAAAAAAAATTGGGTGATTTCTAATTTGATTATTGTTGACAATAGGGAATTCAGAAGCAATGTTGTGAAGGAATTATTCAAGCTTGGCGCTGAAATGTCTTCAAGGCAATTAAGCGCGGGCGATTATATTATTGGCGATTTGTGCATTGAAAGAAAATCTTTAGAGGATTTTCATGATTCAATGATTGACAAAAGAATTTTCCCCCAATTAAGGGGCTTGAAGGCGAATTATGAAAAAAGGCTTTTGATTGTTGAAGGCGAAGGTTCTGGGCGAAACATTCATCCCAATGCTGTTAAAGGCTTGATTGCAAGCATTGTTGTTGATTACGGAATTTCTGTGATTTTTTTAAAGGATTGCTGTGAAACTGCTGAGTTATTGAGCATTATTGACAAAAGGCTTGGGAAAAAAGTTTCTATTATACCTAAATGTGAGGGAATGGGCAATGATTATGATTCTGCCATTAATTTGCTTTGCAATATTCCTGGAATCGGGTTTCATAATGCTAAAAAGCTTGCTGATAGTTTCAAGTCTTTGAAAAATATTTTTTTGGCTGAAAAAAATGATTTAAAAAAAGTTTTGGGTGACAAAAAATCAATAAAGTTTTTTGAATTCATTGAAAAGGCGTTGTGATAAAAATGGTGAAAAAAGGCGTGCTTAAAAAACGGGAGGGGGATTATTTTAAAATCCTGGCTTACATTGCAAGGTTTTTGGCTCTTTCATTGCCCATAAGCCTTATTTTTGGAATGGATTTTTTTTATTTAAGGTTTTTATTTGCAAGGATTGCATTATTCTTGCTTTCTTTTATTGGAGTTGCTGCTGATTTTTTGCCTGAGCTTCCCGGGCTTTTTTACAATGAAAGAATTGTTTCTGTTGATTCTGCTTGCACGGGAATAAGAAGTTTTTATTTGTTGTTTGCAATGCTTTTTGCTTTTAGGGGTGATTATTTTTCTAAATTAAAGTGTTTGTTTTTTGGCGGGTTGGCTTTGTTTTTTTTCAATGCTTTTAGAATATTTTTGTCTTCCGCTGTTTTTTTTATTGTTGGCTCAAGGATTGATAATTTCTTGTGGGCTTTTGGGCTTAATATTTTGGCATTATTCATTGTTTATTTGCTTGCAAAATCAAAAGGGATTAAATCCCTTATTTAGGGCTTTTGGCTTTGAAATGATTTAAAAATGTTGAAATAATATTAATATTGCATGAAAGACAAAATAATTGCGCTTATGGGAAAACTGGGCCCTATTGTGCCTACGGATATTTCAAAAGCTTTGGGCGTTGACAGCTATGTTGCTTCAGCAGTTTTGAGCGAATTGGTGGGTTCGGGAATTGTTTTTTTTTCGCGCAAAAAAATGTCTACAAGCCCATTATATTATCTTAAAGGCCAGGAGGATTTGATGAGAAAAAGGCTTGTTTCCATTTTAAGCATTCCTGAAATTAATATTTTGGATTTTTTCAGCAAGAATAAGCTTATTAAAAGGGATAATCTTGAGCCTCAGCAAAGGTACATGGTTGATGAATTAAGGGATTTTATTTCTCCAATGATTTTGAAAATAAACGGAGAGGATGCTTTTTTTTACAAGCATTTTTCTGTTAGCGAATCAGAGGTTATTGAAAAATTCAGGGCTTGGAGCCAAAAAATGCCTGATGAATCCGGCAAATCTAAAATCGCTGAGGCGCAGCCACATAAAGAAAAATTAAAAGAAGCGTTGAAAGAAAGCAGGAGTGAAAAAAGGGATGATGCTAAAAAGGTTGATTCTGCGAGCGAGAAGTTTTTTGAAAAAAATGATTTGGAGATTCTTGAGTTAAATGTTGTCAAGAAATCCAAAGAGTTTGATTTCACTGCCAAGCAGGGCTCTGGCGTGGGCCAGACTTTTTTTGTGAAGTATTTGAAAAAGGCGAGCGTTAATGAGTCTGATATTAGCCGGGCTTTTGCGTCTGCTCAGTCAAAGAAAATGCCTTGCATAATACTTGTTTCTGGAAAATTGTCAAAAAAAGCTGCTGAATTAGTGAATGGATTGGGCTATTTGATAAATTTAATAAAAATATAAAAAAAATTAATTATTTCATGTATGGGAAAAAAACGGATGAAATTATATTTCCTATTTTTTCTGAAATATAGTTTGCGGGCTTTGAAAAAAAGCTTTTTACGCTTTCTTTTATTCCTGAATAGTTTTTGGGCTTTCCATTGCTTTCAAAGGGATTAAATTCATCCGCTTTTTTTGCTATTGTTTCTAGGTTTTGCATGCTCTTTTTTATTGGGTAAGCGCTTATCATCTTTTTTCGCTTATAATCGAAGTTTTTTTAAAGAATTTTTTTTTAGCGAGGAGTGGATTTGAACCACTGACCTCCGGGTTACTCAAAAGTTTTGTTAATTTCCTCAAGGATT
>JAQTTT010000040.1:5259-6843 GCA_028710615.1 Candidatus Nanoarchaeia archaeon | reverse complement strand
CCATCCATTCAATGAAGGGGAAATAATAGGAATAGAGCAGGAAGTAAGAATAATTATTAAAGGAAAAGAATTAATAGGCTACATTGACCGCCTGGAAAAAAAAGGCGACGAATACCACATAATAGATTACAAAACAAATAATTGGCTTAAAAGCCAGGAAGAGCTTGACGAGGACAAGCAATTAGCAATTTATCAAATAGCAGTTATGGAAAAATTCTGCACAGACAAAGTAGTCCTTAACTGGCACTTCCTGAATTTCAATGAATTAATGCAAAGCAAAAGAACAAAAGAGCAAATAAATGAGCTTAAAGATGAATTATTTAAAAAAATAAATGAAATAGAAAGCGAAAAAGAATTCAAAGCCTGCAAATCAAGACTATGCGATTGGTGCGAATATAAAAAACAATGCCCCGCATTTATTACAACATTGAATGATTTTAATTAAAACATAAACTTATTTAAGCTAAGAAAGATTTTTTTTTTAATAATGAAATCGCTCACTCCAGTTGTAAGCATAATTATTTTAATATTGCTGACTGTTGCATCAGCAGGAGCAGCGTATTTTTTTGTTTTTTCAAGCGTGAATGAATTGCAGTCAGGAGGAATACAAACGCCTGCAGGAATAACAGGCTCAAGGCTTCAAATTGTAAGCGTTACAGGCGTAAAATCCATAATAAGAAATGATGGCACAAGCTCAGTGAATGAAGTATTAGTATTTGTAAACGGCGAATTATTGAATTACACATTAACAGAGCCATTATTGCCCGGAGAATTCTTGGAAATACCTTATAATGCAAGAAAAGCAGGAGAGGATTTGGAAGTTCAAATTATTTACCCCGGAGGAACAAGCAGATACAGAAGCCCGGCAAGCGCAAACACTCCTCCAGCAGGATTCGTGCAAGACCCAGTTCCATTAAATGAGCCAACACCTGAACCTGAATGGCCCACTGAATGGCTAATGCTTGGAAAATATGCCAACAGAACATCATGGGATGGAAAAGAAATTGAAGCTATTGAAGGAGCAAACAGAAGAGTATATGAAGGTGATTCAGCAATAAGTGAAGCAACTCCTGCAGTTATAAATGAATATGTTTACCTTGGCAATTCAGGAGGAAAACTTTATCAGCTGAATGCAACAAACATAAGGCAATTAATAGCCCATTATAATATTGGAAGCTATTTATCCTCTCCTGCTGTTGCGAATGGGTATGTTTATGTTGGAAGCGAAGACTACAAGATTTATCAGCTAAACGCGAGTGATGTCAGCGAATTAATCGCAACATACGAAACTGGAAACTATATATATTCTTCTCCAGCTATTGCAAATGACTATGTTTATGCAAGCAGCACAGATAATAAAATTTATCAATTAAATGCGAGCAATGTAAGCCAATTAATTGCGAGCTATGCAACAGGAGGGCAAATTTGGTCCTCGCCCGCAGTTATAAACAGCTATGTTTATGTTGGAAGCAGGGATAATAAACTATACCAATTAAATGCAAATAATGTCAGCCAAAGCATAGCAAATTTTTCTGCTGGAGGAGAAATATGGTCTTCGCCAGCTGTTGCTAATGGATATGTTTA
>JAQTTT010000040.1:0-5159 GCA_028710615.1 Candidatus Nanoarchaeia archaeon | reverse complement strand
TTTATGTTGGAAGCAGGGATAATAAACTATACCAATTAAATGCAAATAATGTCAGCCAAAGCATAGCAAATTTTTCTGCTGGAGGAGAAATATGGTCTTCGCCAGCTGTTGCTAATGGATATGTTTACATTGGAAGCTCAGACAATAAAATTTATCAGCTGAATGCAACAAATATCAGCCAATCAATTGCGAATTTCACAACCATTGGAGGAGGGTATTCATCCCCAACAGTTGCAAACAACTATGTTTACATAGGAGCAGAAGACATAGTCTACCAATTAAACGCGAGCAATATCAGCCAATCAATAAACACTTTTAATTTATCCGGTTCCGCAACTGCATGCACAGCAGCAAATGGTTACATATATGTTGGAACTTACGGGGATGGCTCTGATGACACAGTTTACCAATTAAATGCGAGCAATATCAGCCAATCAATAAGCAGTTATGAAATCGGAGACCAAATATGGGTTTCTTCAGCAGCAACCAATGATTACATCTATGTTGGAAGCAATAATGGAAACCTTTACCAGCTAAACGCCACTGATATTTCCTTGGGAAACACTCCTCCCCCTGCTCCTGAATTGCCCGAGCCTTTGACTTGCGGAATAGAATTCACTGACACTGAAGCGCCAATAGTTCAAGTAGTTTTATTCACAGATGCTTGCCTGCCCTGCGAAAGCACCCCGAACTCAGGCATTTATTTAAAAATAAATGTCACTGATGACAGCCCAATAAGGGAAGTCATTTATGAAAACGCAGGATTAGGAAATTTTTCATTAACCCAGCTTGGAAACACAGGCAATTATTCATTCACAGGAGAGCCAAGAACAGGAGGATACGATTTTGGAACAAATTACGTATACGCTATTGACTGGAATTACAACATAGTGAAAACAGACATTGGCGCCACTCCAGACACCAGCGCAGTTTGCTCTGTAGCAAGCTGCAAAGCAGCATCAGCAGCTCTTGACAGCCACTCCCATTCCCCTGAAACCATTTGCTTAGGCGAAAGCTTCACAATAAACGCAACAGCGAATTCTGAATCAGGCATAAGAAACATTTTATTAAAGCTTGAAAACCCAGACTCCTCTTACCCGGATGTTACTGAATACATTTACTTTGACAATTTGGCAGAAGACTCATGGGGAGTTTCTTACTACCCAAAATACAGGGGAGTGTATAATTTAACAATTATTTCAACATCAACAAGCGACGCAATAACCCATTACTATTTAGGCAACATAAGCTTATATGAGTAATTCCATCTAATCAAACCTTTTAAAAATCAAAAAAATCCAATAAATTAATATGTTGCCAGGATGGCGGAGCGGTCCAACGCGTCAGTCTCGAAAACTGATTCCTGAAAGGGAGCGCAGGTTCAAATCCTGCTCCTGGCGCGCCATCACAAACAATTAAGAAAGGATAACTGATTTTTTCATTACATTTTTAAGCTAAAACTTATTACTTAATTACCCATGAACTCAGGCATTTCTTATTTTAAAAGATTTAAATTAGAATGCTTTAAGCGGGAATCTGAAATGTTTTCAAGCGCAAAATATTACAGCAGGCAAGTCCATGAATGCATTGATTCTTTTTCAATAAATCATTCATATAAAAAAAATAAAGCTGAAAATAATGATGCTTTAAGCATTATTAGCTTGGAATCAATGATAAATCGTTGCTGTCCTTTGTGCAAATGCTCAGTAAATTGCTCATCTTTTTGCGCACAAAACTTAATCGCATCATTAAACAAATCAAAAAGCATTCCAACATTAAAAGACATGTATTTTGGCTGCAATTGCTCAACCCTTATTTCTGACTTAACAGAAGAATTCATAGAATTCGGCATGCCAAGAATCTAATCAATCTTTCAAAAGATTTAATGCATTGCTAAGCATTATTCCTTTTTTTTGCTCTTCACTCATGTCTGCCTCATTAACCATTGCAGAATATCCCCTTATTGTCTGCTCATCTTCAAGCTTCCTGAAATCGCTTCCAAACAATAATTTTTCAGCCAAACCTTTTTTAGCGTAATTGGCAATTCTTTTAGGGTGCGGAAAGTATGAAATCTCGCAATAAACATTCTTTAAAGCAAGGGCTTTTTCCCTCCAATAATTGTATGAATCATCATCCTCTTTCATGTGCGCAATCACGAATCTTCCTAAAGGAAATTTTTCTGCCAATGAAATAACGGGCTGCACGTTCGCGCCCCAGCCAGTGTGAATCATGACTATTGCCCCATTATTTATTGCCTCTTCAATAAGAGGCTCAATCCTTTGAAAATAATCCTCATTTAAATTGTCAAATATTGGAACAAACTTCACAACTTTTGCATGGGTAAAACTGCTTAAATCACTGCATTCAGGGCTAAGCCATGGAGTGAAAATTATTTTTTCAATGCCCAGAGTTTTATTATAAAGCTCTTCATTAATCCTGCCCAGCTGTTTTAAAAAGCAATTAATATACTCCTTAGTTTTTAAAGGAGAAAAAGAAGCAAGATAAGCCTCTTTTTCGCTTAATTCCCCAAAATCATAAGGCATTAAAACCGCTTTTTCAATATTATTCCTGCTTAAAACTTCCAAATACGCATCCAAATCCACGCCCAAATGGTGATGAAAATCAATCATAACAATAAAATACTAAAATATTGTATTTTAAAAAACAATTGCTAAAAAAGGCACTACTGACAAGTGATTAAAAAAACAATACTTTTTTAAGCACAATTTTTTCATTAATAATTCATGGTTTTGCAAATAAATAAAGACTACTTAAACGCAATCACAAATATTGACAAGGAAAAAATTAAAACTCTTAACATAGTTTTAAGAGAAAATACTCAGGCAGTTTTTGATTTTTTTGGGGAAAAAACAAGCGAAAGAAAGCATTATTTTAATGAAAAAGGAGAAAAAGAAATATATGCTTTTTTTTCAGGAGCAATCCAAGGAGCAAGTTTTAATTTAAATATTGAAAACTATGTTTTGGGCAACAAAACTCCTGATTTTCCTTATGCTAAATTAGAGAAAATAGTTAAAGAAAACCATAAAGAAATGGTTTATGACTTTGAAACAGCCCAAAGTCTTGAAGAAAATTTAAAAGATTTAAGAACAAAGCCTGAAAAAGGAAAAATAAAGGGAATATGCACTGATTCTGCAAAGCTTATAATGGAAAAGATTGATAAAGAAGTTCCAAAAATATATGCTTTTACAATTGATGCAAAAACAGGGAATGAAACCCTTCATGCAGCAATTTTATGCTTTAATAAAAAAGGGGATTGGGCTGTGCTTAACTGCAAAAGAGCAAGGGATGCAGGAACAGATTATCACATAGTGCCTAAAGAAAAAATTGGCAAAGATGAGTGTGGAAGGATTATTATTAAAAATCAATAAATAAGGGATTTAACCAAAGCAACCTCTTTCTCAAGGATTTTAATATTCTTATTATAAAGCAAGTTTTTTTAAATTAGGGGTATTTAAAAAATAATTAATGAAAAAAATCGTTTTCGCATTTTTAATGTGCTTATTCGTTTTTTCTATTGCAAAAGCCCAATCTGATTCAGCAAGGGATTACCCTTTTTTTGAAAGAGTAATTGACAGCGTCAGGCTTTTTTTCTCTTCAGGAGAATCAAGAATCAACGAGCTTATAAGCATAAGGGAGAAAGAAATCAATTCCGCAATTTTTAATGCAGCAAATGGGCAAACAGCAAAAGCAGCATCTAATCTTGAAAACGCAAAAAAAGCAGTTCAAGAGATTCAAACCGGAATATCATCAAGCAATGCTGAAAAAATAATGCAAAGCTCTGAAGCAATTCTTTTAAAAATAAATGAAGAACTAGTATCATCAGAATCTTTTGATGATTATTTCTCAGCAGAAACCCAAGCCCTTTCTTCTGCCGAATTATTCAAAGCAACGCTGGATTACTGCAAAAACCTTGCGCAAACAGATTACATGCTAATGCTTAATGAAGAATCATGCAATCCAGAAACAGCTGATTTCGATTTCAACAATGATTTAATCCAATACAAAAATTTATATGAAGAATCATTCAACTCATTAATGCTCAGCATACAAAGCTGCATTGACGACCCTTTGACATGCAATTGCGAAGATATAACTGAAGCAACCCATAAATCGCGCTGCGAAAAAATGGTTTCTCTTGCCCTGAAATGCGAATACCAAGACAATAATGCATCATGCAATGAATTGGAGGCAATGAGGCCAGCAGAAAGCAGCGGATTCGCCCAAAGCTTTATCCCAAGCTTTTTAAGGGAATTATTTGAATCAAAATCTTCAATGATAGAATATGATATAGAAAAATCAGATATTTCAAAAGAATGCTATGAAGATAATGAGCTTGCAATGTGCGAGCAATACAGGGGAGAAACATCTCAAGGAATCAGGGAGCCCACAATGCAGGAATCAATACCCCAATGCTTTGACGCAGAGGGAATTTTCATGGAAGAGGAATGCGGAGAAGTAATAATGGTCAGAAATAAAGAGGGATTAGTTAATTACCTGATTTTAAAAAACATTGATAATGTGATAAATCAATTTTCAAACGCTTCCGATAAAAACGTGATTGACATAAATGAAAGCATTGGAATAATGAGGCAGGAGATTGAAAACGCAACAAACAGGATAATGGAAAGAGTGTTTGCTCCAGGAACTTTTGAAACAAATAATTCAGGAATAACGCAATCAACGGATTCAGGCAATTTAACAGGAAATGCTGAAGTGATTATTGACGGCAACGCATCATCCAATGGAGACGCATCCGCAGATATTAGCACGCACATTGTTGAAGGGGATGGAGAGCCTGGCGAAGATTTGTCACCAGAAGTAAGCACAACTGTTGTTGAAGGCGAATAATTCACAAGCAATCTTAAAACACATTTTTTTATACTTAAAGAATAAAATAAGTGTCCCAGCCGGGATTGTGAGCAGGGGTTGTCAGCCCACTCTTTTAGAAAAAGAGTGGACAGAAAAAGAATAAGAATTATTTGTCCCAGCCGGGATTGTGAGCAGGGGTTGTCAGCCCACTCTTTTAGAAAAAGAGTGGACAGAAAAAGAATAAGAATTATTTGTCCCAGCCGGGATTTGAACCCGGGTTATCGGCTTGAGAGGCTGATGTCCTTGACCGAGCTAGACTACTGGGACTT
>JAQTTT010000039.1 GCA_028710615.1 Candidatus Nanoarchaeia archaeon | reverse complement strand
TATGAAAATAAAAAAGATTATTTTGCTTGGAAAAAAGAGAGTGAGCTTGATATTTCGGAATTATTAGGCATAAATTCTGAAAAATGCAAAGAACCTTTTTCCTTAAAAAAGAGCGTAGCATACTATGTTGAGAAAAAAATAAAATCATCAAAAGGGATGGAGGAATTATGAAAAGCGAAAATGAATGTTGGCAACAAAATCCTAAAAATTTTAAATCTTTTGAGGAACAATTTGTGGAAGTAAAAAAAGAAGGTGTGCCTTGCGCTATTGAAGAGGCAAGGAAATGGTATGTTAAAAATTTAAGGATGCTTCAGCATTATGTTTATCAGTGCTGCAATGCCATAATGCAGGATACTGGGGGAAAAATACCGTATCATAACATATCTGATGAAAATCATGATTTGCTTTTTAACAATTGCGAATTCGCCATTGAGCGATTAATAATTTACAAAAGCTTGGCAATTCTTGTCAGGGATTTATACAAAAATAAAAATGAGTATAATGCATGGAAGCTGGAAAAAAAAGCCACTTTCAAAACCTTGGATGAAGAGCTTATTGGCCTGATAAAAGAGGCTCATAATGACTCAGAAAACAGTAAAAAAACTGGTGTGTGCGCGCAGGATTTTATTGACTCTTTGGGTAAAACTGTTGATACAACCGTTTATTTTATTGAGCATAAAAGCGTAAGCATTAGAGAAGAAAAATCAAGAGCAATGTATTTGTAATTCTTGAAAAAAAAACGAGAGGGAAAAAAAATGAAAATAGCGGTTGACTTTGACGGGGTGCTGATGAGAACCAATGAAGCTCTCATTGAAGTGTTTAACAATAAATACGGCTCTGATTTAAAATATAATGACATTACTAGTTGGAAAATGTGGGAAATTTTTAATTGCAAAGAAGAAGAAGTTTTAAGCGCTTTTTTAGAGCTTGTTGATTATGATTGGGCAAAAATTCCAATGGAGCCTAAAGCTAATTATTTTTTGGGAAAAATGCATCCTTTATGCCATCTTGACATATTAACTGACAGGACTTTCATACCCAACACTCTTGAAAAAGTAGAAAACAAGTTAAAATTGGAAGGAATAATGAAAGGCACTCATTACAGGAACTTGATTGACACAAAAGGCGTTGACAAAAAAGAATTCGGCTATGATTTATATGTTGATGACAATCCGGAAATGGCTAAAAGCGAAAAAGGAACTTTAATATTATTTGACCAGCCATGGAATAAAGAGGTTAAAAGCAAAGAATTCAATGATAATTTAAAGATTTTAGAAGAAATGCTTGCTTGCCCGGAAAACAAAGTTTTTAGGGCAAAAAATTGGAGCCAAGTGTATGAGTATTTCTTAAAATTTTTTGGAGGGTGTGTGTAAATGGTGAAAAGTACGGATGAGCAAATTCTTTATGATTTGGGAAAAAGGGGCTTAGGATATGATGCTTTTTTAGAAAAATATGAGATGGATAAAAAAGCGACAAAAGCGCATATTGCTGAATTAAAAAAGAAAGGGTATAATATAACAACTCTTGTTGTTGACAGCGAAGCAATATTTAAATTGCAAAAATATGTGAGCGAGAAAACCAGCCTCACGCAATTAGAAATAGATGAAGAGTTCAGCTTTGGGCTTATAAGCGATACGCATTTATGCGCAAGGACTTGCAGGCTGGAGGCTTTGTGCGAATATTATGATGAAATAGAAAGAAGGGGGATTCATAATGTTGACCATTGCGGAGACTTGACTGATGGGATTGGAGTTTATCCTGGCCAGGAGGTTGAATTAAATCAGCACACATTGGATGAGCAAGTGGAGTTCACTGTAAAAAATTATCCGAAAAAAAAGGATGTAAAAACTTATTTCGTTACAGGAAACCATGATTTAAAAGTCCTTAAAAAAGTGGGAATAGATGTTGGAAATATTATTTCAAGCAAAAGAGATGATTTGATTTATTTGGGCCAAGTAATGGCAAACCTTGATATTGGCGGAATAAAAATAGAATTAAGCCATTATGAAGGCAGCATGCCTTATGCCACGAGTTACAGGAGCCAAAAATATTTAAGGGATTATATTGGAAAAGCTCCTGATATTTTGGGATTGGGCCATGCGCACAAAAACGGCTTTTTCAAGGTTCAAAACACTTTTTGCTTTGAATCCGGAGCCTGGCAAAGCCCCAATAATTTCACAAAAAGCAAAGGTTTGTGGGGAAGCATAGGTGGATGGATAATAAACATAAAGCAAAAAGATGGCGTCATTAACAGCATTATTCCCGAATGGCTTGAATTTTAATTTTTTTTTTTAATATAATCTTTTTAAATAACGGACAGCTATGATTAATTCATGGATTTTTTTGCATTAGTGCTTAAGGCATTGCTCGCATTAGCCTTGGGAGGGCTTATAGGCATTGACAGGCAAAAAAATAAGCAAGGCTTTCCTGCAGGCATAAGGACTTTGGCATTCATATCATTAATGGGTTTTCTGTCAGTTTTTTTGTCAGTTGAATTGAACAATCCCAATTTTTTAATAGCGTGTTTTTCATTAATATTCTTGTTTGTAATAGTTGGCTATGGGGTAAGCTTTAAAACTGAGAGATTTTTCGGGTTCACAAGCAGCATAATAATATTTTTGGCATTCATGATAGGCGCAATATCGCACAATAATTATTATTACGCAGTGTCTTTGTCAATAATAATATCCTTGCTTTTAAACCAGAAAACATTCATTCATGGAGTAGTGTCAAAAATAAAAGACAATGAAGTATTTGATGCGCTGAAATTTGGAATAGTTGCCTTCATAATTCTTCCCATTCTTCCGAACACAGAAATTGACCCATTAGGGGTGATTAACCCGTTTAATCTATGGCTATTGGTTGTTCTTATACTTTCAATAAGCTATGCAGGATACATTTTATCAAAATTCTTGGGAAAAAAGAAAGGGTTATACGCATCAGGATTAATCGGAGGATTGATAAGCTCAACAGCTGTTGCCAGCTCTTTGTCAATAATAAGCAAAAAAAATGAATCATTGTCAGACGCTTGCGCAACAGGAATAACCTTGGCAACAAGCCTCATGTTTTTAAGGGTTATTGCATGGGCACTAATAATAAATGTGGATTTTGCAAAAATCATAGCCACTCCAATGATTCTATGCTTTTTTGCAGGAATAATTGCATCATATGCATCAATAAAGCTTTCAAAGAAAAAAGATTTGTGCGGCGCAGAATTAGTGTCAGAAAGCCCTTTCAACTTTTTGCCAGCAGTGAAATTCGCAGCATTAATAGCAATCATTTTATTAATTTCAAGACTTGCATTAATGCTTTTTGGAGACAGCGGATTATATGCTGCCAGCCTTTTTGGGGGCGCAGGAGACATTGACGCAATAACAATTTCAATATCAACGCTTTCAAAGGAATCATTAATCCCAATAAGCACAGCATTCACAGCACTGTTCATTTTAATAATATCCAACAATTTATTCAAGCTTTTTTTAGTAAACAGGGCAGGCTCAAAAAAAGCATTCATTAATTCCCTGATAAATTATGCAATAATGAACGCGCCGCTAATCATTTGGTTCACAATGTTCATGAAATAAAAATTATTTTTTTTTCAAAATTTCAACCCTATTCCTTAAATCAGCAGAAATTTTTAAAAAATTATTATTCGCGTTTAAAAAAATATTATAAACCCCCAAAGCTTTTCCAGAAGTTAAAACATTGGCGCATCTTTCAAAATAATGGCTTTGTGACAAAACAGCATTTTTCAAGGAAGTAATCTCAAGCAAACCATTATCATTAAGCAACCCGCTCATTTTTTTAAAAAAAACAGGAGAATCAGTTAATTCAAAAACATTGTTTGACATTATTAAATCATACTTTTTGCAGGAATCAAAATCCAAAGCATTGCCCAGATAAGCATTGTCCGGAAAATCAGGCCTAATCCCCTTATCAAAAATTTCAGGAATAATTGACGGATTGCTATCCAAAGAAGGCAAGCTTTTATAATAAGAATTCCCAGCAGTTTTCAACCTGAATAATGCCAAAAACAATTTCTCGCAATCCTCATCACTAATTTTTTCTCCAGCAAATCCCCTAAAATAATCCATCTCTTTTTTCACCCTTTTTGAACTGTAAACAACAGGATTTTTAACAAAAAGGGAATTTGCAAACCCATCAAGCAGCAAATGATTCAAAGTGCTATTCTTAGTCCCGTTATTCTTAATGCAATAAACAGAATAAAGCTGGGAAATAATCGCCCTAGAATCAAACTCAACAACATCAACATTAATGCCCCTATTCATTCCTTTAATAATCCCAGAATAAAGGGTGCCTCCAATAAAAAGCGCATTTTTCACTTTCTTATTTTCTTCACATAAATCCTTCATTAAACCAAATGACTCAACCAAATAATCCACATTTTGATTGGGAAAAGAATAAAAAACTCCAAAAGAAGCATCACCCACAAAAGGGAGAACATTAGCAATAAAGGGCTCCAAACCCAAAGATTCAACTTTTTTAGACAAGTATTCAGACGCCATAATCCAGCATAAATCATTAAAAAAATCTCTTTAAAAAACCTTTCAATATGATTTTTAAATAATTAAACATTATTTATTCATAATGGAAAACTTTGAATTTGTAAGGTGGAATTATCTGAAAATTGCTACAATTATTTTATTCGGATTAGTTCTAATAATACTCCCCTTTAATCCCGTGCTTTCTTTCATTGTTTTGCTTTTTTTGGTTGGAACTTGGTCAAGGATTCCAGCAATGCTTGCTGAAATATTAATGGATGTAGAGCTTTGCGATATTTTAACTGTAATAATCGCAATTAATATGGGTTCTATTTTTGGAGGATTATTTGGATTTTTAGTAATATGGTTTTCAAGAATATTCGGCCCTTTAGAGGATATCAGAGCAACAAGAACTGAATCCATAGCATTTCTTGTTTGCGGATTATTAACGCCCCTGTTTTATCAAGCAACAGGAAGCATATTATTTTCATTGTATCTTTTTTCACTATTCAGGTACACAACAGTTTTAATAGTTGTTAAATTATTATCCCCACCATCAGTTTTTTATTTTGTATTGCTTGAATGCATAATAGCCGCGCCCCTAGGATTTTTTATCAACACTTTTACTGAAGGATTAATAGGCGATTTTACAAATAATTTATTTAAAAAAGGATTAAGTTTTGATTGGGGCTTATTCGTATTTGTTGGAATAATAGTTTTATTTTTCCTTGTGGGAAAAAGAACAGAGAATTGGTTGAAAAGCGAAATAGAGAAGAAGAATAAATCAGCATATCAAAATTCAAGCGCAAAGTTTGAAACTTTTCCAATAATTAAAGATTTGATAAAGATGGGATTCTCTCTGAAAGAATTGCTGCACATTTTTTTAAGCATTTTTGGATTGACAATAATAATTTTGCTTAACACAGCAATTCAATTTAAAATAATTTTTTTAACTTTCTTAATGATTTCTTTTTCTTTTTTTGCCAAAATCTTTTTCCAAAAACTTGCTGCCAAAAAGTTTGATTGCAACGCATCGTACTCTTTTAATTACAAGTTTTTTTTCATAAGCTTGTTAATACTTTTCGTGAGCAATGGAATAATACTTTTTCCAATAATGGGAACAATGGCGATTATTCCATTGTTTTACACAAGAATTGGAGCCAAATATTCCGCAATCACTTCAAAAGAAAAAGGATTAATAGCTTTAAGCGGGCCAATAATTAACATGGCAATAGCAGCACTATCAATAATTTTAAACCCCCTAAATCCAATAATTTTTGATTTATCTTTAAAATTTAATCTTTTTCTCGCGCTCTTCAGCCTTTTTCCAATACCTCCTTTTGAAGGCTCTGATATTATCTGGTGGAACAGGCCCGTCTGGGTTATTAGCTTTGCCTCTGTTTTATTGATGCTGCTTTTTGGCTCCAACATCTTATTATCCATTATTGGAATCATTCTTTTTATAATATTTTTTTTTATTTTTTGGAATAAAATTTTTTAAAGCAGCAAATGCTCCAATTCCTTTAAACTTTCATCCACGCCTTTTTTTAAAATTTTTTTCAATTCAGCATTGCCAAAACAATAAACATCAGGAATGTCCAAATTAACAACCCTTTTTTCAAAATAATACTCGGGATAAGCATTATATAGTTCTTCAACATGCCTTTTTTCCATTACAAATATTATTTGAGACCATTTCAACATCTCTTCTGTCAATAATTTCTTTTTATCAAAAGAATAAAATCCAGCAAACTTAGTGAAATGCTTGTGCTTGTAAATGCTTGCTCCAGTCCGGCTTCTATTCTCTCCCTGATTGCATATGAACAATAAATTTAATTTATCCATCAAGAAAATAAACTATAAGCATCTTTTTTTAAAACTATCTTATAATAACAACAGGCACAGAATCCACGCCCATTTTCTCAGCAGCCAAAACCCTATGCCTGCCTTCCTGATGCCCTTTAACATGATCTATGAAAGGCAAAGGAAATTTACCTCCCTCCACCATGCTTTTATAATGCTTTTCAACCAACTCAGGATTTACTGTTTCATCAGCATACTCTTTTAAACTTTTTTTGTAACCCTGCACTTTCATGCATTCCAAAAAATATTGCGTAGGAGACATGTAATGAATACCTGCTCCGTTATTATTCAATAGTTCATCATATTCTTTAAAGCCGGTTTTATCCGAGAAGCAATCAGGCAATTCATCTTCCAAACCAATGCCCTGCATGAATTTCATTAATTCTTTAAAGCTCATTTTAACTTCTTTCATGAATTAAAATAGACAAAAATCTCTTTAAAAAACTTATTAAAAAAGAAAAGAATTCATAATAATATGCGCTTCAAAAACGAAACCCTAAAAACGATTTACACCCGCAGGTCAA
>JAQTTT010000005.1:25351-30820 GCA_028710615.1 Candidatus Nanoarchaeia archaeon | reverse complement strand
AAAGATGTTATAATAACAGGAGTTAACGGGATTTTGGTTTCAAGCGCCGCGGATTTTAATTTGGCAATATCATCTTTTTTGCCTAATGATTCAATTTCAATAACTTACAAGGAAAAAGGGCTTTTTAAATCTGAAAAAACAAGCTATCCTTTTTTATTGGCTGAACAAGAGGGAGTCACTTATTCTGGAATAAGCGTGTCAGATATTCCTTTTTCTAATGTTGAATTTGGCATAGATTTAGTTGGAGGGGCAAAAATCACTTTAAGCCCTGCTGAGCCTGTAAGCATGGATGAGCTTGAAACTGCTAAAATGATTCTTGAAAACAGGCTTAATATTTATGGATTCAAGGAAATACCCATTAATATATTGACTGATTTAAGCGGAAACAATTATATTAAAATTGAACTGCCTTCATCAATAAGCATCAGCGCTGTTGAAACTTTGCTTGAAAGCGAAGGAGTTTTTGAGGCAAGGATTGGCAATGAAACAGTTTTTTACAGGGAAGACATTATGAGCATTTGCATGATTCATTCAAATGATTGCCCTTCAAGAGTGACTGCTTCGCAGTCAGGCACAGGATTCCAATTCACTTTTGGATTATTAATAAGCGAGAGCGGAGCGCAAAGGTTTGCTGACGCAACTGAAAATTTAAGCACAAAAGGCTTTGGAACAAATTGCTATTTAGAAGAGAAAATAGCTTTTTACCTTGACGGGGAATTGCTTGAAGGGGGAAGCCTTGATATTGGATGCTCATTGGCAGGCACTTTGGCAAGAAATCCTGTTATAAGCGGTTATGGAAGCACAAGGGATGAAGCTGTTTTAAGGATGAAAGAATTAAAAAGCATGATTCAAAGCGATAAATTGCCTGTGAGAATGAATATTGATGATGTTCAAGTAATATCCCCAAGGCTTGGAAGCGAATTCTTAAGCAACATAGTTTTCGTTTTTTTCATGGCAATAATCTGCGTTGATTTAATAATAGCAATAAGATACAAGAATTTCAAGATTGCTTTGCCCATAGTTTTTGCCACGTTTTCAGAAATAATGATAACTTTAGGGGCAGCAACACTGATGGGCTGGACTTTTGACATAGCAGCAATAGCTGGATTAATTGCATCAATAGGCACAGGAGTTGATGACCAAATAATAATAACTGATGAAGTATTGGGAAGCAAAAATGACGCTACTTCAATGAATTTCAAGCAAAGAATGAAAAACGCTTTCTTCATAGTGTTTGCAGCATTCTTCACAAGCGTAGCAGTGATGATACCTTTGAATTTTGCAGGAGCAGGAATGCTTAAAGGATTCGCAAGCACAACAATAATAGCAACAACTATTGGCGTATTAATCTCAAGGCCTGCTTACTCAAAAATAATTGAAATAATGCAAAAAAACTAAAAATAATTATTTTATAGCAATATTTATAAAAAGAATAAATTAACTAAAAACCTGTTATGAGTGTTAGCTACGCTGATTATTTAATAAGCCCCAATATTCAGGCATTGCCTGATTTTCCCTTGCTGGACTATGATGCCATAATGAGCGCACCTGACCCTCAAGCAGCAGCGATTGAAGCTTCAAGGGAGAATTTGATTAATTATTTGGCTGAAGGAGAAGCCAATAGAAACGCGTTTAATTCATCTTTTAATCTTTTAAAAACAGATATTTATTCAGCAAGCGGAGAAAAAGTTCTGTATATTAACCACGCATTTCCCCCAACCCATGATTTATTGGAACACTATCCGTATTCCCGCTCAGGCTTTGCGTCAAATGAAATTAATGAATTACTTAATAATGCTGATTTTGCGCACTATGCTTCAGAAGGAAACATTGGAGCTCTTGAACAAGAACTTTTGGCAACTGACGGCTCAATGATAAGCGTTGACGCATCATTGGCGCAGTCAATGGAATCATGGCCTTTGCAGGGATTAAGCGCATTCACTGCAGGAGCATGCTTTCCTTTAATGGGCTATGGAATAAAAAGAATGGCTAATGGAAAAAACAAAAAATCCAAATTAAGGGGATTGGGAGAATTTTTTACAGGAGCAGTGCCTACAGGAGTTTTTGCATACAATATTGCAAACAATGCATCAAAAGTTTTTGCAGCAGAAAATCTTACATCTTATTTGGCAGGCATAAGGGGATTATATTTTAATTCTGGAATTTTTTTGCTCGGAAACGCTTCATACAACATTATCAGCTCACTCTATGATATTTATAAGAATATGAAAGCAAAGAATCAGGGCAAGAGTGCGCCAGTGTCTTGGCCCGCAATAGCAATTAAGTCAGGAGCAAGCGCTTTAGAAATAGGTATTGGCGCATATTTATTGAATTCAGCAAGCGCGCCAATGCTTTCAATAGCATATGGAGGCGCAGGAATGTTTGCATTGTCAACATCAGGATTATCGTCAATATTGTCTTCAACTCTTTCAACAATTATTCCTTTAGGAATCGGGCTGGGAATAGCAGCAATAGCTGGATACGCAATTGCATGGGGATATAAAAAATTAAAGCAAAAAAAATCAAAATCAAAAACTCAGCAACAGCAAATACCAGCAAGTCCGCACCCAGTTTCCACGCAAGAACCAAACACGCCATTAGAACAAGTTCAGCCAGCAGCTCCTGAACAGCAAAAAACACCATCAGGGTTGCCTTCAGGAATAAATCCTCCTCCAGGAGCGCAAGCACCTCAAACAGAAAAATCATCACTGCCAAAATCAAGCTTGCCAATAAGCAGTTCATCAGAAACTCAATTGCAAGGCTCAATTTCAGAAGAAATACTGTCACGCGCAGCAGGGGCTCAGCAACCACCTTCAAGCCCCACTTTAACCCCAACACAACAAGCGCCTGCACCAAAATCAGTTGAAGAGCTTATGAAAGAAACAATGGAAATGATGTTTTTGCAAGGCAAAAAAAATAATAAGACCATTAATGAAGCAGAGCTTCAGAGATTAAAATCATTAAAAGGAGAGTTCGGGCAATAATGATTAAAAAATTATTTTTTGCAATCGCATTATTCTTAATGATTGCTGAAGGTTTTGGAGCCACAGGGCATTACGTTTTTAACAGGATGAATGGAACACTTTACACAATAGATAATGAAATAAAAGCAGATATTCCAATAACTTTATCCTGCAATGTTATTGGCGACCCCAACATTTACACATTTAATGCAATAACCAATAATAATGGAATATATTCTTTTGAAGGAAAAAATGCAACCTTTTCAGATTATTATGGAGAAAACAGAGTAACTTGCAGGCTAAGCTCAAGCAATCCAGAAGTTTTTAATAAATACCCTTACAATGCAGAAAATAACAATGAAAATTATGTTTTCGAAATATGGAATGGAGTGATTAATTTTCCAGTTGGAGCAACTCATAATTTAACCCATTATTCCTTGGTTTCCCTTCCGCAAATAAGCATGATTTCTCCAGAAGAAGCAATAGGAATTAACAGCACAGAAGTTATAATTGAAATGGCTTATGCGCAATCATGCATAATAAATGGAATAAACAGCCAAAGAATCAATGAAAGCAATTACTTCAGCGCGCAAATAAATCTTTCACACGGAAATAATGATGTATTCTCAATCTGCCAAACAGTGACAGGAACAGAAGTATTCCTTGAAACCCAAATATTTGCAGACATTCAACCGCCAATCATTGAATTAATAAACCCTGATTCTTTCGAATCTGTCAGCGGATTTGATTCAATTAATTTAACCATTTCTGCAACTGATGATTCAAGTTTTTCTTGCTATGTCAATGGTGATGTGATGGATTATGCTGGCAATGATACTTATTCATTAAATGTTAATTTGTCCCATGGAAATAATTCTTTCAATGTTTCCTGCATTGATGAGTTTAATCACAGCACTGATTTGGATGAAATGATAATGCTTGCTGACATTCTTGCTCCAATGGCTGAGTTGTTAAGCCCTTTGAATTTGACTGGCGCTGTTGGTTTTGATAGCATTGAGTTCAATGTTTCTGCAACTGATGATTCAATCTTTTTTTGCCATGTCAATGGTGGTGTGATGGATTATGCTGGCAATGATACTTATTCATTAAATGTTAATTTGTCCCATGGAAATAATTCTTTCAATGTTTCCTGCATTGATGAGTTTAATCACAGCACTGATTTGGATGAAGTGATAATCATTGCTGACCTTTTGCCTCCGGAAATAATTTTCAACTCCCCCTTGAATAATAATTACTCAGTTAATGAAATAATTGTTGATTTAAGCTTTATTGATGAGCACTTTGATTCCGCTTTTTATAATTGGCAGAATTCTTCAGGAGATTGGAATAGTGTTGTTAACTATGCTTATAATATTTCAAATCCGCAAACACACACTTTCTTTGAAGGGTTAAATGTTTTGCATGTCTGGGCCAATGATACTTTTGGCAGAATTAATCATTCATCAATAAATTTTAATGTTAATTTCAGCCTTGCTTTGAATATTGCTGAAATAAGTTCTCCGCAAGATTCAGGCTATTATAATTATTTGCCTTCATTAAATATTTCATTGAATAAAGAGGCGGATTATTGCGTTTATAATTTGAATAATTTTGGAAATACCAGCATGTTTTCAGCAAACAATATTGATTTTAGCGCCTTTGCTCTTGAAGAAAGATTCAATGGTTCTGGAAACAACTTCGTTGAATTTTATTGCTATTCGTCAGAGGATGAGTGGGCTTATGATTCAGCGTCTTTTTATGTTGATACAACTGTTCATGATTTGGTTCTTTTGGGCATGAGTGTTCCTGAAAATATTGTTGCAGCAAATAATTACGCTTTAAGCGCTGAAGTTTTTAATGCAGCCAATTTCAGCGTTTCAGATGCAAACATTTCTTATTATAATAATGGCGAATTAATTGATTCAAAATCCCTTAATGGATTGAATTCCAAAGAATCAATGATTATTATTTTTGAAAATGTCAGCTTTGATAAAGGAATTCATAATGCGACATTCATTATTGATGCAATCAATGAAGAAAACACTTTTGACAATTCCCTGACTGAATTTATTGAAAGCAAATACTTGATTGAAAGAATGGACATTTCTGCGCTGGTTCCAAGCAAAGCAATGCCCGGCTCAAATGTTACTGCAACAATTTTTGCTTACAATCCTTTGCATGAAAATTTTCCTTTGCTGACTCTTGATAATTATCCTGACTCTGATTTTAATGCGACTTTTATTCCAGAAAATCATGCTGGCTTAAACTTGGCTAATGAGTGGATTAGTTTTTCATACACTTTCACTGTTCCTGAAACTCAAGGATTATATTATTTTTGGCACAACTCTTCTGTTCAAGAGCATGATGGCTGGGCAGTGTCGCAAAACAGGACTATTAATGTAACTTATCCTAATTCGCCTTTATTAAGCGTTGATTTGACAATTGTTCCAAAAATAAGCAATGCTTATGACAGCCTGGTTATTGCCCAAATATATAATTATGGAAA
>JAQTTT010000005.1:0-25251 GCA_028710615.1 Candidatus Nanoarchaeia archaeon | reverse complement strand
AAAAGATTTGACCCAGTGCTTCACACTGAATTAAACCTTTCAGCACAGGTTTCAGGAACCACTGCTGTTCTTAGCTGGCATGCCGTGACTGGTGCTGTTAATTATAAGATTTACAAATCAACATCGCCTTCAGGGCCTTTTGAATTAATCCATGAAACTATTTCAACAACTTATCAAGACTCAGGGCTTAATTACAGCACTAATTATTCTTACAGAGTTTCTGCCTTTAATTTTAAAGGGCAGGAAGGAATAATAAGCTCTGCTTTTGCAAGCGTTCCTTCAGCCCCTGAGCCCCCTAAGCCTGCGCCGCATGTATGGATTCCAACGCAAACTCCATCTCCTGCTGAAGATGAAGAAGAGCAGAATGAGCCAGAAATTTATTTATTTAATAATGAAATTAAGCAAATAACTGATTCAATTGGATTCTTGTCAGAATTCAATGATTTTTTGACTCTTGAGCAAAAGCTGTCAATTGAATTAATCAACCATGATTTAGGAAAAGTTTCGCAAAATAATTCAGCCTTTGAAGCCAATTATTTAAGCGCAGCAAATTCATTCAATGCTTATTTGAACTATTCAATCAGCAACAAAACTTTTTCATCAGTTAAAGCAATTAACGGCTTAAGGGCAGAGTCAAAAATAAATGAATTAAGCATTCAATTCATTGAGGGCGAAGAAAAAATAAACAAATACTTTGTTGAAGTCATTATTGTAAATGAAGGCAATGAATCCTTGAAAAATGGAGTTATTGAATTTGAGATTCCTTTTGATGCGCAAGTGCTAAGCGTTTTTGGCGCAGAAATTATTGGCTCAAAAATATTTGCAGCTCTTGATTTAAAAGAATCAGAATCAGCAGCATTATCCTATTCATTTATAACCCTTGCAGAGTATTCAAGCGCTTTTGATGTTCTTGAAAAAAAGAGTGAGCCAATGATTTCAGTGACTGGGCTAATGACTCTTATTCAGTCAAACATTGTTGTTGCTGTTTCTGCAGCAATAGGTTTTAATGTGCTTATTATTTCAGCAATCTTTTTCATAAAAAGGAAAAAAATAATTTCATTTTTTAAAGAAAGGGATTACAAGTCAAAGATGAAAAAAATAGAGTCTTTGCAAAAATCAATTGATGAAATAAAAATTATGCTTGAATCCGAGATGGACTAAAAAGTTTTTTTGCTTTCCCTGATTTTCTTTGCAATTCCAGGGCCTATTAATTCAGACAATTTAATATACTCCATTGAGAGCACGTCTTTTTCGCTTCTTATTCCATTGCTGAAAAGCTTTCTTGCCCTGACCCTTCCAATGCCTTTCATTGAAACAAGGCTGAATAATTCCTCTTTTATTCCGTATTTTATCCTTGAACGCATCACTCTTAAAAATCCCATAATCCTTTTTTCATCCATTATTTTTCCGATTTCCTGCATGGAATAAACAAGCCAGTCAAGGCTTGACAAAAGATTCCTTAAATCTCCAGGATAAACCTTGAATTCATCAATCATTGTTTGCTCGCTTTTTTCATTAATCCATGATTCAAACATCATTGCAGTTTTAACGCTTTTTAAAAAATTATCATACTCGAAATCAAAAGAATCAGGCTCATTAATCAACAAATAATTATTCTCGGCAATGCTTAAAATTTCCATGACTTCATTGTTTTTTATTCCAAGCAAATTTATTCCCCCGCTATAGCAAAGGCTTTGAAGAATGTTAAAAGAGCTTGGAGCCACGCTTCTTGACCTAATAATGCTGTTAATAATATTATACGCAACCAAAGGGTCAAGGCATAACTCGCACACCCGCCTGCCTATTGAAGTGCATGCCATTAATTCGCCCTTTTTTTCAATAAAGCCCCACACAATTAATTCATCAGCTATTTTGCCGATTATTCCATTGATTTCATTCAAGTCCTTGTATTGCATGGCAAAAAAGGTTTCTTTAAAAAAATCCTTTAATTCGCTGATTTTTTTGCAAAAATTTCCTGAAATAAGGCTTAAAACATGAGTCCTTAAATGAGGCTCAGAGCTTAGCTTTGAATACACATTCTCAGCCTCTCCGTAAATGTATTCATCAAATATTTCCTGCTTTTCAGAATCGCTTTTCGCAAGAGTTATTGCTTCGCCCCATTCCTCCATTCCAGGCCTGCCAGCCCTTCCAAACATTTGCTTCACTTCCAATACAGGAATATAATAGCTTCCCTGCAAAGCGCTGAATCTTTTCAAATCCCTGACAATCACCCTGAAAGCAGGCAAATTAACTCCAGCAGCAAGTGTTGGAGTTGCGCATATTGATTTGATTATTCTGTCCCTGAATCCTTTTTCAACAAAATCTTTCTGCTTTTGCGCCAAACCTGCATGATGAAAAGCAACGCCCTTTCTTATGCACTCAGCCAATGATTTGCACTGCTCAGTTGCCTGCTCCAATGAATGCAAAACTTTGTCAGCAAGTATGTCCAGCTCTCCTTTCTCTTTATTGCTTAAGCATTTGTCCGAAAAAACTGACAAGCGATTTGCCAAGCTTTGGGCATTGCGCCTGCTTGAAAGAAAAAAAATCAGCTGCTTTTTATTGTTAAAAGTGTCAAGAGCCAAATCTTTTTCAGGAAAAGAAGAGCATGGAATTTCAATATTTTTATTGTCATTAAATTCCAATAAACCATTAAGATATACGCCCTCATAAAGCTTGACAGCGCGGTAATCGCTTTTAACCAATTCAGCGCTTAGCCAATTGCTTAACTCAGAATCATTGCTTATCGTGGCGCTTAAAGCAATGAATTGCGCTTTTGGAATCAATTTTCTCATAATAGTTATTAAAACCTCTAATCCAGGACCACGCGAATAATCATCAATCAAATGAATCTCATCAATTATCACGCAAGAAACGCTTTTAAGAAACGCTGAATCATGCCGTATCAAACTGTCAGCTTTTTCAGCAGTGCAAATCACCACATCGCAATCTTTTATCCTATAATCA
This sequence comes from Candidatus Nanoarchaeia archaeon, assembly GCA_028710615.1. GTDB lineage: Archaea > Nanobdellota > Nanobdellia > Tiddalikarchaeales > Tiddalikarchaeaceae > JAQTTT01. The sequence continues at coordinate 22,287 of JAQTTT010000005.1, read as the reverse complement.
GGGGAATCCAAATCCCCAATGCTTAAGCCAATCCCCACTCCGCATTTCCCATAATCTTCCTTAAAAGACTTGTATTTTTCTGAAGCCAAGCTTTTCAAAGGAACAATGTACAAAGTTTTTTCTTTTTTTTCAAAATGATTAATCATTGCAATCTCAGCAGCCAAAGTTTTTCCGCTTCCAGTCGGGCTGCTAATCACTAAATTTTTCCCATCCATTAATCCTTTGTCAAGAGCGCTTTGCTGGGGAGGCCTTAATTCTGAAATTCCTTTGCTTTCAAGCGCTTTAATTATTATTTCTGGAAGATTATGCATTAAGTTTACTGGATTTTTTTTGGATTAAAAAAGCTTTTGATAACAATGAAAAAATTTTCCTTAAATGCTTTTAAAAATAAACTTTATAAAATAATAACTATTAGTTTTTAATCATGAGCAAGAGCCAAACCGCTGTTCCAGCAATAATATTAACTGTAATGGCTCTTTTAATCTGGTACTTGCTATGGATTCCTCCCCAGCAAAGGTATGAATTATTGTTCGGGCCCCAGCCAATTGACTCTGATAGTGGGCAAGCAACTGATTATTCTTATTTCACTGCAAACGTTGGTGAAATTGGAGCAGGGCAGGGAACGCTTCTTTACACAGCAAACACAACGAATCTCAGAATTTCTTACCCTTCAATTAAATCATTGTTGAATTCTTACAATTATGAATCTTTAAGCGCAACGCTTTTTTTCAGCGCAAACAAAATTATTCAAATCAATGAGGATTATGAAATATTAGAGCTTGAATTAAATGCTGGCGCAGTTCAGGGAACGCCCAAGATTTCAGTGAGCGTAAACGGCTCAACTGTTTATGAAAACGAATTGCTCAGCAATTCAAAAACAGTGATAAAGCTTCCATTTTCAGCAACTTCTTCTGCAGGAAAAGCAATAGAAGTTGCCTGCAAGTTCAACTCAAATTCAATATTCAGCACTCAAAAATGCAATTTTGACTCAATAAATTTATACAATTATGAATACATTATTGAAAAAGAATCTGACTCAAAAACTTTTTTCTTAAACCCGCAGGCAAAGCTTGCAGAATTATTGGAATTAAATTTCAATGTAGACAAATCAACTGAATACAGCGCAGCATTAAGCATTAACGGCCAAAAAGTTTTTCAAGGAGCATTAAGCAACTCAACATCAAAGCTTTCAATTGACTTGGAAGGAGTAACCCTTAATGAGCACTCTAATACTTTATCAATGCAAGCAGAAAGAGGCGCTGAATACGAATTATCAGATGTTTCCCTTGATTTTTACTCGCTTCCTTTCGGAATATCTGAAAGATACTTTGTTTTTGACTTGATTCCAAATGCTTTCGGAGCATTAAGGCTTAAGCTTTTCTTAAATGTCACTGGAATAGTTGAAAGCGGAGATTTGCGAGTTGACGTATTTTCTCCAATGGCTCCAAACGCAACATTCATTATTTCTGAAAACAATTTAATGCTTGGAATCAATGAAATGCATATTCCAATAGGTTTTTTTAGCGAAAAAGCCAATAATTTAAAAATTTCAAGCCCTAATGGAAGAATAATAATAAGCGACATAAAACTGTATGAGTGAATAAAATAAATGGCTGAAAAAAAACCAAGCAAATGGAAAATTTTTGACAAATTGAAAACTTCCAATACATTTTCCAATAAAGGCAAATTCAAGGACACTCTAAATGCGCAGTATGCGGATTCAAATATTGGAAAAGTGGCTGATAAAACCAAGCCCATGATAATATTGATAGGCATAATATTATTATTGCTTTTTTTCGTAGTGCCTTTTATAATTGCTGTATTTGCTGAAGTGAATTTAGCAGAAGACCCTGTTGTTACTTTTGTAGGATTAGTCTTTGCAGGAATAATACTTTTTTTCGGGGGATTTAAATGAACATAAATAAAACAGACGAATTCTGGAGTTTGCTGAGCGTAATCATTAACATGTTTTTAATCAGCATGATACCCCTAAACGCGCAAATAATGGGAATGATTATATTAATTGCAAATATTATTTTCATAGTAGTAATATTTTTTGATTTAAATACAAAAACTGAAAGCGAAAAAAAAGTTTTAGGAGTTTTCCCTTTTTTGCCCCCAGTTTTTTTTATAATTTTAGGACTTGTTTGCTCATGGGGTTTTCTTTTAACGTTTGTTCAAATTATTAATATAATAAACATTTCAATATTTTTTATATTGGTGGGAATAGTTTTTTTAATAGTTGTTAAATCAATAATGCTCATATTCAATGCTGAAACATATTATCAACACATAAATGAAACTGGAAATATAAAGGAAAAAGCAGAATACAATCCCCTTCCATCTGAGGAAAAGAAGAACTATAAATTATCAAATCTTGCTTTTGGAATGCTGATTTACAAGGTTTTAAGAACAATTGCTTTGTCTGCTTTCATTTTTTCAAACCTTTGGATACTTTCAATTTCGCCTTTCTCTTTTTTTGGAGGAAGCCTTTACGGAGGAATAATGCAGGTTATTCTTGCGTCAGCGCTGGGATTATTATTAATCAGCTTCTGGGTTAATGGAAATAATTTGGGATTAATCCTTGTCACTGGAGGATGCTTTGCTGTTTACATGCTTAGCTTCATGTTCCCGACTTTGTTTGCGAATTTATGGATTTTTTCAACCACTGGAAGCGCTTCAGCAGGAGCGTCAGCAGTCAGCGGTTTTGGCTCAATATCTCCAATTAGCTATTATAAGTCCACGTATAGTGTCAGGACAGGAGTGACTGAGAAAAGGATTGGGCCCACTTATGAATTAATAAGCGATGAAGTTGTTAGCACAAGCTTTAGCGTGCTTGGAAGGCTGTGCGATGATTCAGTCATTGTTGCGTCAGTCACTGTGCAGAATTTGGCGAAATTCGAGCTTAAAGATTTATTGATTCAATTGTCAGCAATAAGGGATCCGTATTTTAAAACAAATATTTGCAATGTTGAATTCACTGAATCAGAAGGGGGTTTAACCCACACAGAGTATATTTCTAATCTTCCGAAAGGGGTTCCAAGAACTGTTAATATTCCTTTCACTACCCGGCTTCCAGCTGATGTGATGAACCAGATTTGCAAGATACGAAGCAATGTATTGGTGCATTACCATACAACAAGCGTTTTTCCTTTGTCATTCATTGATTATAATACTTATCTTATTAATCCGAAAAATATTGGAAATCCTGTGAGCACAAGCAGTTTTGGAAGAGTGCTTTTAAGCATGGATGTTGGCCAGCAGCCAGTTGTTGTAAGGGATGAAACAAAAGAAGACAACTCAATTCTTTTAAAGCTTGCTTGGAGCCAAAAAGAAAGCGGGGTTGTGAATAATCCCAAAATAATCCTTTATTTGCCTGAAGATTTGGGCGTTTGCAGGAATTTGTCTTCCACATTGCAGGACATATTAACTGCAGGTTCAGGAGGATATTATACTGGAGTTTATGGATATAATAGGGATAGAACCCAATTATTCCAAACAACAGATTTTATTTGCACGAATTATTTGCAGGAAAGAGGAAGCTATGATGATATAACTGATTATTGCAATTCAGTGTTTTTATTGGGAGAAAATATTACAACAGGCATTGGAGAAACACTGCTTTATTCAGGATGGATTGATCCCTCTCATGATTCCTCTTTTAATGATATGCCTTCATTCTTTGATGCTTGTGAAGACTTGGCGCTTAAAGGGTACAGCGTGTGCGTTGCGAATAAAAATATTGTTCAGGACAGCACTTTATTGTGCTCTCTTAGCTTTGAAGATTTAAGCATTGCTGATATTGATTTAACAACTTATTTAATAAGGGCTGATGCATTATACTCTTTTAATAATATAAGAGAAGAAACATTTAGTGTGGAGAACTGCAATGCAATATAATAATTTAAAATGGGCAATGCTTGTATTTGGATTGATTTTTTTATCTGGCTGCGCCCAGCAAACAAGCAGTGTTCCTGAAGGAATAAGCATTGAAACTTTATGCCCGCCAGAGCAGGAGATATGCGTGCTTGGAAGCCCGGGATTATTGAATGAATTAAGCATTTACAGCGACAGCAGCACAACATTCAGCATCTTATTAAGGAATAATCTTGGGGGAGAAGAGGCAGAGAATGTTAAAGTGAAACTAAAAAACTTGTCTCCTTTCTATGTAGTTGAAGGGTATGAAGTTGATTTAGGTTTTTCCCAAGACTCTTTTTCATGCGTTTTAAGCCAGGGAGTTTGGAAGCCCCATGAAATCAGGAATCCTTTGAATATTCCTGAGCCCCAGTTCATATCTGATTTAGGGCTTCCTTTTGCCTCGAAAATGCTTGATGTTATGTATCCTAATGAAGAGGTTGAGTTTTTGTGGAATTTGAGGACCCCTTCCAGGCAGGAGATAGCGAATGTTGCGTATGAGCACAGCTTTGATTACGAAATAAGCTATGATTACAAAACAAGCATTCTTCAGACAGTTTTTGCTGTAAGCGAGCAGGAATACCAAAGAATGCTTAGCTTGGGCGAGGATGTTTTGGCAAGAAAAGGAACCATAAGCTCATCAGTTGGGGCATTGAATGTTGAAAGCTTAACTGAAGAGCCAGTAAGGGTTAGCGGGCCAAATTCGCAGTTCTCAATGACTTTTAAAGTGAATAATAAAAGGAGCGGAATACCTTTGACTCCTGCAGTATTTGTTTTTCAATATCCTGAAGGAACAGGTTTTGTAGGAGCATTTAGAGGACCAACTTCTCTTGATTCTTATGGTTACATTGATTTGAAATCAGCTGCTAAATACTATGATGATACTGAAGATGGGGGGAATGGAAGAATTTGCATTCCAAAAGATTTTGATGTGTTTGACACCACTTCCCTGCACACTGATGAAAATCAGCAGGCGGCAAAAAATGAAGGAAAAGAAAATGATTTAGTTTGTCCAACATATGATGATTTATTGGGATACATTGCAATGAATTTTAAGGACTTGGAATTTAACAGGTCTTCGCCAAACCTTGTAATAAAATTCCTTTACCCTATTAATTTAATCAATGAAATGAATTATTTGTATTATCCAATGATTACTACTGAAGATCTTGATATAAGTAAGTATTATTTATTTAGGCTTAAAACTAAATACAGGTATAGTTTTGGAGGAAGCGATGACATCATAATAATACCTTCTGAGCAATTCTTTAGCCCTGAATTGAGTGAGCAGAACTATTTCTTTGGAGATATGGGATTTAATACTGAAACAAAAGCAACAACTTATAATTTAATCAATGAAACCCTTTCTATGAAAAAAGAGGATTATTCTATTAATTCCACTGTTTTTAAATTAAAAACAGGGGATTTTCTTCATATTGCCTCATTTAATAGCGCAAAAGCGCCCATGAATATTTCCTGCACGAATGACAATGATTGCAATTCGCTTAAAACAGGATACTGCCATTCATCTAATCTTTGCTATTATAGATATAATGACTCAGACACTGAGCAATTATCCTTTGATGCAGCGCTAAATTATCTTAAAAGGCATAATCTCGCAGGAAATGAAAATGATGATTTATTGGTTTATGAGTTAAACACTGATGCTGAAAGTAATGATAATTTATGCAGAGCAGGAGCTGTTTCTCTTGATATTTTCGGAAATCTTTACAGCGGAAGCATTTCAATTTATTTGCGCGATGGCTCTGGCCAAACAAGCCATATTACGAATGTAGCTGATTTAGAAGAATTTTCTAAAAGACTTACTCCATTAAGTTTGAATTGCGCTCCAGGAGCAACGAATGAAATAATCATTAAAGCTACAAGCGATAATACTGAAATTGATTTATATGATTTTGTTTTAAGCAATGCAACAAGAGTGTTTCCCGGACCTGTTTTATCAAATGTCAATGCTGATTATTTTAAAATAGTTCTTGCTCCAGGGCAAAGCTTTGAAATGCAAAAAAATGTTAATTTTATCAGGGGGCAAAGGTTTAATCATTTCATCAATTATAAAATGATTATGGGAGAAGTGTCTTACAGGCTTAATTCCACTTCAAGAAATTTAAACAGCCCTAATTGGGCTTATTCCGGAAATGAGTATAATGTGCTGAATCCCGGAAGCATTATTCAGGTAAATGTTTCAAATGAAAATGAAGAAAATCTTGCAATCATTTATTTTTCGCAGGACAGCGAAGCAGGGGATTTTAGAAATCTTAATCATTCAACAATTGTTGAAAGGACAGCCATTGTTCAAGAGCCTTATTTTTATGGCATAAAAGTGGGGTATGCTCCAATGAATAATTTTTTGAAAAAAGTATTTGACACTGGAGGAAGGCAAGTGAGGCTTGATGCTCCTGTTTATTATGTTAATCATTTGCCTTATGGCTCATTAAATCCGGATAATGATTTAAGGGCTTCTCATGATTCATTGGATTTAAATGCGAATGACCAAATAAGCGTTAAAAGGCAAAAAATCAATGATTTCATAAGCTATAAATCATTTATTGAATTAAATGAAGTTAATGTTTTAACCCAGTCATTAGTCAATAAGTTGTCTGATAATGATTATATTGGCTATGAGTTAAGGGAATACGATTACTCAACTGCTGAATACACAAACATTATCCCTGAGAGCATGAAGCTTATGAGCTATTATGAGGATGAAGCTGTTTATCTAAAAAGATTTGATATTGGAGACAACGCTTTTTCCCTTGTTGCGCTTTACTCTGACAAATTAACATTAACAACAAACAGGCTAATGTTTTACATTATAGACCATAATATTTCATCAAATAATCTTGTAAAAGCAAATTATTTTAATGTAAGCTTATTGCGCGGAAATGCATCTGCTTTGGGCGGAAATGGAATAATTTTAATTAATAGCTTTATTTCAGGAATGAATAATATTGCTGAATCGCCGCATAAAGAGATTTCAGGAATGTATAATTTAAAAAGCCTGTCAGGAGTTGTTGATTGCTCTGTTAATTATAACAGGTTTAATCAGATAGTAAATGAAAAGCCAATAATGAGAATAGATTATGAAATAAAGTATGGCGCAGAAACATCTTTCGATCCAGTAGCATGGGCGTCTAAAACAGGAACAATAATCATTGGAGATTATTCAAGCATTGCTGAAATAAACCAAAAATTTAATAATATTGTGCCTGCTGGTAGTGAATTAGTTAAAGGAACTGTAAGCATTTGCAGGACAACGGGAGGATGATAAAAAATGAATAAAAAAACTTTTTTCTTGGCAAGCATGATTGCTTTGGCATTGCTTGCTGGATGCACAACAACTGATAGTGTGGATGAAACGCCAGCATCAGAAGTGTTGAATTTTAATTATAACATTAATCCAACAAGCATTAGGCAAGGAGATTTATCAGTTATTACAATGACTTTAACAAATTTTTATGTGAACCCATTAACTGAGGTTAGTGTAAGGTTTGAGCCTGTTTTTTCAGGAATAACTTTCAGCATTAATGGGCCTGACACTATTGTGCCAGGAAGCAACGGAACCTGGATTATTGATGTTGAAACTGCGCCAGGAGTGATACCAAAAGATTACACTTTTAGGCCAATAATCTGCTTTAAATATTCCCAGGAAAAAATAGGATTTTTAAGGGTTGCTCCAAATGAGCCATCAACAAGAAATGTTGATTATTCTGTATCAACAACAGGCCCAATAAGCATTGAATTCAATAATTTAAGGGGAATAAATGCTTTAAGCGATTACAACTCTTTGGATATGACCATTACTTATGATTTTGCGGATAATTATAATGGATTAACTCCAAATTTGGATCTTGACACGCAAACCCTTTCTAATGGTGTGTTTGAAATATATTCAAATGATTTAAGCTTAAGGGCTTTGCAGGGCTCAGCAAGAATTGAGCCAACTTCAATAATAGCAGAAACCAATACTTGCAGAAAATCAGTGATTTCTGAATTAAGCAGGTGCGCTTTCACGCATTCTGATTCAACAAGGGTGTTTGCAAACACTCAATTCGGGTTTAGAATCAATGTAGCTGAAGACCTCGCCTCAGAGCTTGAAACTTATTTTAGGCATGAGCTTAATTACACGATGTGCTTAAAGCCTGTTTCTGATTTCTTATTAACAGTGGTGAGGGCTCAATGAAGAAATCTTTATGGATTCATGCACTATTTTTAGTAATTATTTTATCCGGATGCACTTCAACAGAAACAACCGCAAGAACTGAATATGATTTGGAAAGCGCTGTCGCGCTTAATTTAAGCATATTAGTGACTGATGATTTGCAGATTAGGCGAAGCACTTTATTCAGCGGAGAAATGACTAAACTAACGCTTAACATGATTAATTTAGCAGAGGTTTATTTCAATGATTTGCGCGCCATTTTAATTAATGCTGATGATTTGAATCCTGTTGCTGAGTATGACTATGTTGAATTCATTCAGCCAAACAGAAGCAATGCTTTTGAATGGGAATTAACTGCTCCAAGGCTTGGGGTGGGAGAAGTATTAATCCTGAATGACATAAGGGCAAGAGTTTATTATGAAACCTATTCAACAGCGCTTAAAACACTTCTTTTAAGGCCTCCAGGCAACAGGGAATACTTTATAACTTACTCAGAATCTTCAAAAAGCCCGATAAAATTGTATTTTGACACGAGCTATGATTCTGCAACAACTTTGCCAGACAATCAATTAAAAAATTTCACAGTTAACTTAGTCTTATACAATGAATTTGTGGGAATAGTGGACTATTATGACAATTCATATTATTCAGATAATTATATTAAATCCCTGGTTTTGGCTGTGCCCAAAGAATTAATATTCTATAATTATGCTGATGAATTCAGCCCATGGAAAAAATTTGAAAGCAATGACTCTTTGGAAGCTGAAAGGCTAAACATTAATCCTGCTTTGCTTGAATTATATGATTATTATTACGTTGAATTCAAAAAAATAGACGCGTACTCTTCCCAATACGATTTTGAAGATTTATGCTCAATATTATTAATGACTGAGCAAGAAATTCAAAATAGAAACATTGACGAATTGAGGAATATAATCACTCAGCAAAGAAGAGTTTTATGGATGACTAAAGGATTCACTAAAATAAATGTTTTAAGGTTTGGCGCGCCAACAATGGAATACGACACAGAGGTTAATTTAATGGCAAGAATTGATTATTCATATTCCCAGGACTTTGGCGGCTCAGGATTCGGCGCAGTGATTTACGGATTAGGCTGATTATCCTATATACCTGCTTATTCTCTGGCTTGAGTCTTCATTGGATTGATTGCCAAGCTTCATTTTTTTAATCTCTGCATTGATTTTCTTAATGTCTTTGTCAATATCTGACAAATCAATATTTAATTTAAAATAATCGCTGAAAAACTTAATCACTTTCCTCGCCTCTTTTATTCCCATGTGCTGGGGATGGCCAAAAGTTGAAGCCAATATGCATGCTCCAGGCACCCCTTTTTTCTGGCAAGAAGTCAATAAAAGCCCTGCTGAGCCTATTATTAAATTAACGCTTTTATTTCCATCAAAAATGAGTCCAGAATCTTTTAAGTGCTTTACCAATTTTTTGTCATTAGCCGCGCAATGAAGCATGATATTTTTAGGCATTTCCTTATAAGCTATTCCAGCAATTGTAAAAACCCTTTTAATTCCCTTTTTTTTAATTATTCCAGCCAAGAACTCAGCCAATTCATAATTGTATTTTTCATTAATCGGCGCATAATTGCTTTTCAAGAACGCGATTTTTTTAGATTTTATGCTAACAAAATACAAATCATATGAAGGAAGCATTAGCAATGATTCTGAAGTGATTATTGCAATATTGGGCAAATAAGTTGATTCAATCCTGCAGATTAATTCAGCTTTCAGCTTTTTTATCAAATAATCAGCAGATAAATTAGCCACATTGCCAATGCCGGGAATTCCAAGAATCAACTCAGCCCCAATAACCGATTTTTTTGAAAACCATTTTACTGAAAAATCTTCATTCATAAATAACCCCTTGATTTTAATCTTTGACGCGAATAATCCTTTTCAATGCTGAACTTTGCAGGCTTTTTAATTATGGCTTTTTTATTGCACTTATCGCAAACACTTTTAAGAGTGTACTTTTTGCAATCAACGCAGTATTTAATCATTGCACTAATGTTACGCCGTATTTCTGGCTTAACTCTCCAGCCCTTTTCAGCAAATTTTCAAAAAAAGTTCCAGCTTTCTTGTAAGTGCTGCTGTTTATTGAAACAAGATATTCAGGAGAATTTAAATATTTAATTCCCGCAACAATATCATCCTGCTTAAAATCAACCAGCTCTTTAGCAAATTTTTTAAGATTATCCAATCCATTCTCTCCATTAGCGTAAAATTTAATTATTTTCTTTTCAGTAATCCTGCTTTTTTGAACAATGGCATCAAACGACTCCTTTAATTCATTGATTATTTTTTTTGAAAAATTTAAATCCTCAAGCAATCCTGAATCCTCAAGGCAGGATTCATAAAAACTCTGCAAAGAGCCGTATTCTTCAAGCAAAGCATACCCCTGCTTTTCATAAAAATCCTTTAAAGAAATCCCGTTTTTTTTTAAAACATGCTCAATTATTTTTTCAACATGATTCTCTTTTTGCGCCTCATCCTTTTTTGATTTTTCCTCTCCAGAAGTCACCCTTTTCTTGCTTAAATCAATATAACCCTTTGATTCATTGATGTTCTCAACCCTGCACACAATCACGCTATTAAGGCTGACTATTTCATTAATGTTTTTAGTCCATCTTTTAGACAATTCGCTTATATGAATCATTCCCTCCAAATTATCATATTCCAATAATTCAACAAATACGCTGTGAGGAAGAATCTTTTTAACTTTGCAAAGAACAATATCTTTAAGTCCTGGAAACCCTTTTTTCTTGTAATAAACCATTATTATTTTTTAAAAAAAACCTTTTTTTTTTTAAAAGCTTTCAACAAACTTGGCATAAAGCTTGGCTTTTCCGCCTTTGCTTTTGCACAAAGCCTCTCCGCAGACCAAGCAATTCACCTGAGTGCTTGGCTTATTAAAAATTGTCTGCTCATTCTTGCATTTTACGCATTTCACTTTTATAAAATTAGATGAATTCTTTTTCATTGCATTCATACCCCTGTTTTAACTATTTCAAATTTTTTTATCCTGAAAGTATTAACAACGGTTGATTTTTTCTTGCATGACGGGCATTCAAGCCTCATATCAACCCGTTTAGTGGTTTTTTTTCTGTGCCTTGGGCTTTTCTCAGGCTGAGGCCTTGGAAATCCTCCATAGCCATGAATCCCCCCTCTTCTCTCATGCCTTCTTGCACCTTTAGTGGTAGAACCCCTTTTTTTTCCAGCCTTATTTTGAATAATATTCTGCAAAGTATGCTTTTTGCATTTAGGGCAATAATGCTTCACGCTTTTTGGTATTTTCATTTTTCACTTTACCTCTTGAGCCATTTTCTGCCGTATAAGCAATTCGCTTATTTTTTCAGGCAAAAAAACCATATCTTCAGGATTAAAAGGCCCAAATTTGCTGTTATCCTCCCAAATAAAAGAAGGAACAGGATTTATTATTTTTATGAGCTTTTTATCCTTTTCTTTATTTAAAATATCTTCGTCTATTTTTAAAGGTTGCCCCTCATCTTCTTTGCAGGAAACATCAAATATGGGCTTTCTATGGCTTATTATGGCATTTATGCAATTCTGATTATAGTTGTCAAAAATCTCGATTAATTGAAGAAAAATCCTTTTCTCAAAATAAATCATATTCGTTGTATCCTTTATTTTCATATTATTTTTCGACACTTGAAACGCTTTCTCTATTATTTTTTTATGCCGTGTGTCAAAAATGTTCTGAATCGCTATTTTAGCGTTTTTAAGCTCATACTCAGCCCTTGAAAACTTGTCAACAGAAAACAAGTTTTTTTCATCCGAGTTTTTTTCCAAAAAACCCTTCTTTTCATTCAAATAATTCTGCATTACCTCCAAAACATTCTCAGGCAATTTTACCAAAGCAGTATTGCTCCGCTCATCCCTCTGAATCTCCCTAATCTTCTGGTAAGTAATTAAATCATCCCCCATAATTCATTATAATAAACTCTCAGGTTTTTAATCTTTTTTATCATGGAGCAAATATTTAAAAGCACTAAAATGAATAATATTTTTATTCAAGGGTCTGTGGTCTAGCTTGGTTAGGATTCGAGGTTTGGGACCTTGCTGCCCCGGTTCAAATCCGGGCAGACCCAAATTCATTTTTTTAGCACGATTATAAGAAATAACAATTAATAATATTTAGAATCATATCTTGAAATATTATTTATCATTTCTTTCAATGTTTTTTTTGCTCTTTTTTTTGTTCTTTTGCAAGGCTTTACTCTTGTGTATTTCTCAATTTTCTTTGCTGTAAAATACTCTCCATTTAAAAATAATTTATAGAAAATTTCCTGCACCAAGTAGTCCGGAATTTTTATGCCAGTCAATTTTTCCAGTTTTTCAATAAAGAATTCATTATGCAAAGCCAATTCCCCACTTTTCTCCAATTTTAAATACGCATCCAATGCTCTTTCTTCCGTAAATTTAGGCTCTATTTCTGTAAATTCAACTATTTTTTCAGCATTCCAAATGTTTCCTTGCAAAATAAGCTTTTCAATGCCCTGCTGAACCAATTCTTCATCAGGAACTATTTGAGTTATTCTTATTAACCAATTAATGGCATGATAATCCCCCTTATCTATAAATGACTTATACACATTATTCATCGTTTTTTTATTCGGCATTTGCATCCAATCACCCAATTCCTGAGAGCAGATTATATTTTCCTTTAGCAATAATTTTTCATGAGCTTGCTGCACAACATCCTCTGAAGGTTTTATATTTATTAACTCTTCAAATTTTCTAGCAAGCCATAGCCCTCCGCAACGCGTTTCTGCACCCTCAATCATCATAGAATAAGCTTTTTGAATGCCATAGTCTCCAAGTTTTTTATATATGTGGCGCGGGGAAAAATGCGAACCCAGCACATTGCAAACCTTTTCTAAATCATATTTAAGAATTTGTGTTTTTATTTTGCATTTATTGCTGTCAGTTTTGCTTAATTCGTTGCTTAGCGCTAAATATAATTCCAAAGCCATTCCAAGCAACCCAGAATCAGCATTATCCATAAGCATCAATGAAAACAAATAACATTTTTATTTAAAAATATTTGTTTTAATTATTATGAGAATAGGGGAACATTTACCGAATTCTCTTTATAAGGCAAGTCTCTTATTATTAATTTAATGATTGTTTTTTTCGCCAAAGATGCTGAGGAGGTAGTGCTTGCTTCTATTATTAAGCACTACAATCCTTCAGCAACAATGAGAATGTACGAGCAAAACGAGGATTTAATAAGCCTTGCAAAAATCCATAACGAGCCCAACTTTTTAAGAATAAAAGACTATAAAACAGCAATAATCAACCGCTACAATTTTCCTGAATGGATTAAGAATGATTCAAAAATAAGATTCATAGAATTAGTTATAGCGCACAAAAACACGAATATTTACTCATTGGTTAAGCACTTGGCAGAATATTTGTTCAGCCCTGAAAAACTGTTTTACAGCTCTTTAGATAGGACTGTAATGTTTAAAGACAATGCCATGCAAGTTATGCGCGAATTAGGGGTTTTTAAAAAATTCAAGAATTCCTGGAAAAAAAATGGAATACATTACTATGAAATAAACCCTGAACACGACATTTTAGAGCTTTATTCAAGCACTTTGCTTAAAAAGTGCTCTGAGCCTTTTGCAGTGCTTTGCAAGAATAAAGCTATTGTAATGAATGCGAAAAAAGCGGGTTTTATTGAAGATAAAGCCCTAATCAGCAGATATGATGCATTAAACATTAAAAAGGAAGTGCTTGTGAATCCTGCAGTGAAAAAAAGCATTAAGCCCACAATAGCCACGAAGATTATAGAGTTTTAATTTTCACTTCAATAAGGTTTAAATAATATTCAATTTTCAAATAATACTATGGTTGATTTTTTAGGAATAGTTTCAGGAAAGATAAGCACCCATAATTTCTCATTCACTGCGCAGGGAAAAGTGAAAAAATTTGATTACATAAAGCTTTACCACGATGAAGCAGGTTTTGTGCTTGGACAAGTAAATGATTTGACCAATGAGAATAATGTCATTTCCTGCGATTGCGAAATAATTGGATACAAAGATGCTGAATCCTTGCTTAAAGTGCCTAAGACAACCATTAGCAGCGGAACAGAGATATACAAAGCTGACAATGAATTTATTAAAAAAATTTTAGGGCTTGAAAAAGAGGATGGATTATACATTGGCGTATTGGACAATTATCCGTCAATAAAAGTGATGATTGATGAAAAAAAAATAGTCACTAAGCATTTGGCAGTTCTTGCAAAAACAGGGGCTGGAAAAAGCTACACTTTAGGGGTTATTGTTGAGGAATTGCTTGAAAAAGGAGTTCCAGTTGTAATAATGGATCCTCATGGAGAATATTCAAGCCTTAAATACCAAAACAATAATGCTGAAGAAATAAAAAAGATGAAAGAATATGATGTTTCTCCGAAAAGCTACAAAGACAAAATTGTTGAATACAGCCCTGATGTGAGCATTAATCCCCAAGCAATTCCTTTGTCAATCAATATAAGCAGCTTGTCAGCCCATGAAATCGCAATGCTCACTCCAATAAAAATAGCTGGAACTCAATTAGGAATACTTTACAATGCAATATCTGAGGCAAAAAAAACCAATCTTGAATATGACTTAACAGACATTAAAGCGTGCGTTGATGAAATAAATTCAAGCGCTAAATACGGCTTGTATTCTTGCCTTGATTTTCTTGAAAACTTGGGAGTTTTTTCAAAAAATTATGTGAATGTTGAATCCTTGGTTAATCCGGGAAAAGCGTCATTAATAAACCTTAAAGGGGTTGACCCTGAAGTCCAGAAAATAATAGTTGCAAAGCTTTGCAGTGATTTGTTTGAAAAAAGGAAAAAATCCTTGATTCCCCCAATGTTTTTAATAATTGAAGAAGCGCATAATTTCTGCCCTGAAAGAAGCTTTGGGGAAAGCCCGTCAAGCCATGTTTTAAGGAATATTGCAAGCGAAGGAAGAAAATTCGGCTTAGGATTGGGAGTTGTAACCCAAAGGCCTGCAAGAATTGACAAAAACGTGCTAAGCCAGTGCAACACGCAGATAATACATAAAGTCACTAATCCCAATGATTTAAAAGCAATTTCCAGCAGCGCAGAGAATCTCAGCATCAGCGTTTCAAATGACATTCCAAGCATTGCTGTTGGAACAGCATTGATTATTGGCGCAAGCATTAATCCTTTGATTGTTTCAATACGCCCCAAAAAATCCTTGCACGGAGGAAAAAGCGTTTCTTTTAAAACTGAGCCTTTGAATCAAGTTAAAGCCAAGAAAATTGATGAAGTCAAAGTGGGCATAAGCATTTCCAACCTATTTGATTCAAACAAGTTAATTCCCGCTTACCTTGCAAGCATTAATGATGGAATTAAAGAGTATGAGTTATTGATTAACCAAGAGGCTGATAAGATATTGCAAGCCAAAGAAGGGCAATTAATTCAGGCAGGGATTAATTATTCAGCATTAAGCCCTAAAACTCGGGCAGTTATTGATTTTTTAAAATCAAAAGGCCAGGTTAATCTTGAAGCGCTTTTTAATGGGCTTGGATACTCTTTTCAGGATTTAGATTACATAATAAAGGATTTATGCGCAAAGGATTTGATAAAAAATGTTAATGGAAAAATATTCATTAAAAATGATTATTCATTGTTTAACTTTAAGGGAAATATTAAAAGCCATGAAATAAGCGCAAAAATAGTTGAGAATGATTATGACAACTCAGCAAATGCAAAGAAATTCCTCATAAAAATTGGGCTAAATCCCGTGAAAATCAGAAAAATTTACATAAGATAACTCTTTTATTGATTAAGCGCATAAAAAAGGTAGAATCATGAGAATAGCGGATTTGCTTAAATACTACAATAATGAGGAAATACTTTCCCAAATCATGGGAGAGGCAAAAGACAGGGAAGTTGCCATAATGTTTTCAAAAGGCTTTTTTGGCCAAAGGCCTGGCGCAATAATTTACAAAAATGACATCATTGACGCAGTCAGGGCAGGAGCTTTAAGCTTTCACATGAGCGTTGAAAGATGGAGCAATCCCATGAGCCTTAATTCAACAAACACTAAGCAGGAAATGGATGATTTACGGGTTGGATGGGATTTAATAATTGACATAGACACCAAATTTTTTGAATACGCAAAAGTTTGCGCAAAGCTTTTATGCCACGCATTTGAGTACCATGGAATAAGAAATTACGGCCTGAAATTCAGCGGAGGCTCAGGCTTTCACTTGGCAATTCCTTATGAAAGTTTTCCCAAAAAAATCAATGATGAATCAGTCATTAAATTGTTTCCTGAAGCTGCGAAAAAAATCGCTGATTACCTGAAAGCTTTTATCAGAAAAAAATTGAAAGAAATGATTCTTGAAATGAATTCAATTGAGCAAATAATTGAAAAATCAGGCAAATCTGAGAAAGAATTATTTGAGGGCCCTGAGTTTAATCCTTATTCTGTTGTGGAGATTGATGCAGCCGCCCTTTCTTCAAGGCATTTAATAAGAATGCCTTACAGCATTAATGAAAAAAAAGGGCTGGTTTCCCTTCCAATTAAAAAAGATGAATTGGATGATTTTGATTCATTAAAAGCGCTTCCATGGAATATTGAAAAAGTGATTCCTTTTATTGACAGGGAAAAATCCGACCCTTTTGAAGCAAACGATTTATTCATGCAATCCTTTGATTTTTTCAAAAGAATCAATGAATCCCCAGCTCCTAATATCAAAAAAAGCATTAATTACAAAAAAAGGGATTATGAAAGAATACCTCCTGAAAAATACCCTCCCTGCATAAAGCTTATTCTAAAAGGCCTGCAGGATGGAAAAAAAAGGGCGCTATTCATACTCATTAATTATTTTAAAAGCGCGAAATATTCCAAAGAAGAAATTGATGGAATAATCGATGAATGGAACAAAAAAAATCCTGAGCCTTTGAAAGATTCCTATATAAAAACGCAGATTAAATGGAACCTTAAATCAACCGAGTACTTGGCACCTAATTGCGATAATTTAATGTATTATTCAGACTTGGGCGTGTGCAAAAAAGACAGCATTTGCGAAATAATAAAGAACCCCATAAATTATCATTTTAAAGTCTATACTCCCAAGAAAAAGCCTGATTTGAAAACTAAAAAGCAAGCCAAAAAAGAATCATAGAATTATTTATTAATGCTGAAACAATACTTAAAAGCAATGAGCGGAAAAGAAGTTTTTAAGCGCGCTTTAATGGCGCAGGATAAAAAAGTCAGGATGTGCTTAGAAGACACGTTCAAGCTTAAAAAAATAGCTTCACTCATTAAATCTGCAAAAAACGTGGTTTTAACAGGTTGCGGAGACAAATTCATGATTTCAATGATTTCAAAATGCTTGGCAGATTATTGCCTTTCAAAGCCTTTTGAAGTCTATCATTCAAGGATTCTTGCAAACAATATGCCCAAGACAATTACAAAGGATTCAATAATTTTTTTCCTGACAGTTCGCGGAAAAACCATTGACGTGATTGAAGCAATAAAAGAAGCCAAGAAAAGAAATGCCAAAATAGTGATTATAACCCAATTGGAAAAAAAACACAAAGACAGCATTTATTCAGTTCTAAAAGGGTATGATAATTATGAAGTGATTATTCCAATAAAAGGGGATGCAACAACTCAGCCAAGCACAACAACTTCAGCAACTTTTCTTTCAATAATTAATGCAATAATACTTTACTCTGCTGATGAAGAAATGGACATCAACCCTTTTTTGCAGACATTGATGAATGGGTTGCCCAAATATTTAAAGGAAATTAGCAATAACAAGTCTTTTCATGATTTTTGCGTGAAATCTGCCTTGAAAATAAAAAAAGCAAAAAACCCTTTTTTATTATTCACTGGCGACGGGCCAAGATACCCTGTTTGCAAAAAAGCATCCCAAATCCAATTCCTTGAGCAATGCAAATTGCCTGGTATTGCTTTTCAGTCAGAGGAATTCGCGAATTTAATACTTGAAGAATACATTAACAAGGATTTTGGGCAAATATGGATTCTTTTAAAGCCCATTGAATCTTTTTCAGGCATGAACTCAATGAACAGGTTTAATGAAATGAATTTAATGATTAATGAAAAATTCAAAGAAGACAGGATTATAATAATTGACCCCTTAGCTTTTGCATTGGTTCCTGGAAAAGAGAGGATAAATGATTTTTTATTATGCCCGATTTATTTGCTGATTATTGAATGGATTAGCTATTATTGCTCAGTCTAATTCTTGTAAAAAATGTCCTCAAAAGATTCATTAACAGTTTTTGGAGTTTCTCCGAATAATCCAACTTCTTGGGGCTCAT
This sequence comes from Candidatus Nanoarchaeia archaeon, assembly GCA_028710615.1. Taxonomy (GTDB): domain Archaea; phylum Nanobdellota; class Nanobdellia; order Tiddalikarchaeales; family Tiddalikarchaeaceae; genus JAQTTT01. The sequence goes on along the minus strand of JAQTTT010000005.1, from coordinate 3,821 downwards.
CTTCTTTTTTGCCCTTTGAAACAACAACATATATTATTCCTCCAACAAAAACTATATACAAGAATCCAAGTATCCAAGGAAGAATCCTGAAAACTTCAACATAATAAGCTATTGAAGTGGGGTCATTCCCCACCAATACGCTGATTGATTCCTCAACGCTTCCAATCAAAGCCAATGCCTTGAAAATTATTGCAAAAACAAAGATTCCGACAAAAAATATCAATGAAGCTCCAATAATTAATTTGTCATTTGATATTTGAACCATAAGATTTAATTAATGCCCTACAGTATTAAAATATTATGAAAAAAGTGTTTAAAGACAAGCCTTTAAGCGAAGTGACATTAAGAAGATTTGAAAAGCCCAGCAATGAGGATTTAAAGGAATTAAGCCGAAAATTCCTGATATCTGTGGGCTTGCTTCAAACAGGGGATGGCAGAGACATTATTGGAGAATTATTCTACAAATTTTTGTGCGCATCAAAAAATGAGGAATATCTGCCAATTGACTTGATTATTGAAAAATTCAGGGATTTTAACGGAGGAACGCCAAACAATATCCGAAGGCATATTAAAAGATTAAAAGAATGCGGGCTCATTGAAAGAACTGACTATGGGTACAGGTTGAAAGAATTCATGAACTTAAAGGATTTATTCCTGCGCGAAACAGTTAAAGGAATAATAGAGCCTTCAATATCAAGAGTGCTTGAATATTGCGAAAAAATTGACGAAATAAAATAATTCACTCTGAATTAAACAAAGTTATTAATTTTTTCATTGTCTCAGAAATGTCTTTGCCTTTTTTTGTCAATATTATTGTTTTAATCCTTCCATTCTTATCAAAAGTCAGCAATTTCTCTTTTTCCATTTGCTGGATTATTCTCACTGTGTGCGAATACGTGCAGTCAACTTCTTTGGCAATATTGCTTGCATAGCACTTGCTTGAGCATGCATGTATTTTCATCAAAATAAACGCAGGCTTATTCCTTAAAAACAAGTTCACTAATCCGCTTTTTTTCTCATTGCTCATGGGTTTATTATAAAATCTGTGATTTATATATTTTATTATAACCATTAAAAAAGATATATTAATGCTTTCTTGGGCAAAATATCTTTAAAGGCATTCTTCTGAAAAATCAATAAAAGCGTCAGTTAAATCAAATTCATCAATTATTTTCTTCATTTTTTCTGAAATCGCGCCATTTCCATTTATTTGCCCGAGCTTTTCGTAAATAATGTCCAAATCATCCAAATCCTTTAAAGTTTCATGGCTTCTTTGCTCATAGCATGCAAGCTTTGATAAAAACAATCCATTAATTGACAATTTATTGAAATCAAAATCCTTAATTTTCTTAACCATTCCATTGCCAATAATGAAATTTGTCAAGCTTTCATTGCTTGAATTAAAACAATCATCTGTTGACAATGAATCTAAAGCTTCTAACTCTTTTCCATTTGAAAAAACGTAGCCGTTTAATATTTCTAAAATGAACTGGGCGTCTTTGCCTAAAACGTAGATATCAACATCAGAGCAATCTTTTCTCACTAAAACGCTTCCAACAAAATAAATCTGGGAGCAATGCTTTTTTTTTAAAAGCCCTGACAATTCAGCGCAATAATCAGCCAAATTCATAAAAAATAATGAAGTTTTCGTATTTAAAGAGCTTTCCTAGGCAAAAAATAGATATATGATGCGCTGAAAACGCACAGCCCAGAAAGCAATAAAAAGAGCATATCAAATCCAAAATTTTTAACAAGATAAGCTCCAACCGTTGCCCCAACAATATATGTCAAATAAGACATCACTTCCCATAAACTCCAATCTTTGCCAGCATTGCCTTTGCTTAAATGCTTTGAATAAATTGCGTTATTTGCAGGAGAATAAATCGCCTCGCCCATGCCTATGAATGCCTGCACAGCAAAAAGCATTAAAATATTATTCACAAAAATAAATAAAAAAAATCCCAAACCAAGCATTAAATAGCCTAAAACTATTATTAATTCATTCTCCTTAATCTTATCAGCATAAACTCCTGAAATAATAGTTGTTATTGCTGCTGCCAATGCATAAATGCTTACAGTCAAGCCAGCATCAAGAATATCCCCTCCAATATCAACAACGAATAAAGCATAAATGGGGCCAAGCATATAGCTTGCAAGCAAAACCAAAGAGTTTGTAAAAAGAAGTATCCTGATTTTAGGATTAACGTTTTTAAAATAACTGAAAAACCGGATATTTTTAAAGCTCATCAAATCCATAAAAATATCTGCCAATTTAAAAAGCATTTTATTTTAAATGTTTCAAAAAAAAATAAAAATTATTGCTTATTCTAATTTTCCGCCGCAACTAGTGCAAAATTTTGTTTTAATTGGAAACTCCATATTGCAATTCACGCATGTTGCTGTCAATTTTGCTCCGCATTCAGGGCAGAATTTAAGCCCCTCAGGTATTTCTTTTTTGCATTTTGGGCATTTTGGCTTTCCTTTATTTTTTTTTAAAATCTTTGAAGCGCCTTTTGTTACTGCATCCGAGATTTCGCTTCCAGCCCTATAGCTTAAATCGCTTTTAACTCTTCCAATCAAATTATCAAGCATTCCCATGCTAAAAAATAATTCTTTATGATTTAAAAACATTAATAAATCCCCGTTTAATCAATAAAAACTATGGCTAAATTTTTGGTGCAATCAGTTTTTGCATTGCCGTCAGAACTTATTCTTGCAGGAATTGTGCAGGAAGGAACAATAGCTATTGGAATGAAATCAGAAGATTTGGAGCTTATGACAATAAAAAGCATTGAAAAGTTCAATAAAAAGGTTGAATCAGCAGAAACTGGCTCAAATGTTGGATTAAAAGTCAATAGGCTGAAAAAAACAGCAACAGAAAGCGCTTTGTTTAACAAAATATTGGAATTCAAATAAAATTATATTTTTAATTTGATTTTTTGAACGCCTAAAGCTTTTTTGCCAACCTCTAAAACAAACTCTTTTGCATCTTCAGGCACTACAAAGAATAATTGCTCATTAGAATATTGCCTGCCAGGGTCCTTATTAGTTTCCATTCTGTAATTCCTCAAAGGTATTAATTCATTATTGCATACTAATCTGAATTCCGCATCTGGTGTGAAGAATTGCTGGATTTTTGAGTTATTGATTGCGTCAAAATAAATAAATAAGAACTCTTTTCCTTTGGGAGCTATTGCCGTATTGATTTCAGGGCCTTTTTCAATCTTTGTAAATTTTAATAATGCATTATTAAGCGTTGCTTTTGCATTCACTTTTAATGACACTGTTTGCGCAGTTATTCCCTTGTCATTAGTGAGCTTTGAAACACTTGATTCAAAATCTGTGTTAAACGCCCTGATTTTTGCTATTAAGTTAGCAACCTTTGGAGGAATGCTTTCGCCTTTTGACTGCTTTCTCATATAGCTCTCAACTTGCCCAGGATTAACACCTATTTTTTGCATCTCTTCAGCAAATTCTGCATTCTTGTCAGCTTTTTCAGAAATCAAAGAATCATAGCTTTTGGATGTTCTTGCAACATCTTTTTTCTTTAACACTTTATCTTCTTCGCTTACTGCGGAGTAGCTTGGAAGAGAAGTTTCAATCTCTTGCAAAGCAGGAGAGTTGTCATCAATTATTTTGTTGTAAATCGATTTGGTTTCATTGCTTACAAGCACAGAAGGAGCGCTTGACAGCTGCTTTTCAAGAAAAGCTATTATCTTAAGGTTAGGCTCGTCCTTGCATCTTTCATTAGTAAGCTCCTGCTGTATGCTCCTAATCCTTTCTTCAAGAAGCATATTGCGATTTTCAGAGGATGATAAATC
>JAQTTT010000004.1:13639-34052 GCA_028710615.1 Candidatus Nanoarchaeia archaeon | reverse complement strand
TACGCTTTCTTTCATTCCTGAATAGTTTTTGGGCTTTCCATTGCTTTCAAAGGGATTAAATTCATCCGCTTTTTTTGCTATTTTTTCAAGGTTTTGCATGCTCTTTTTTTATGGGATAAGCGCTTATCATCTTTTTTCGCTTATAATCGAAGTTTTTTTAAAGAATTTTTTTTTAGCGAGGAGTGGATTTGAACCACTGACCTCCGGGTTACTCAAAAGTTTTGTTAATTTCCTCAAGGATTTTATTCAAAATCCTTTTACTGTTGATACTTGCTCTACAAATCCCATAAGGAAATTTCATATTTTTTCCTTTTGGTTTAAACCAGGTTTTTGTGAAATTTTTTACACCTGTTTTTTTTGACCATTGGTTTTTGGCTTGGTTTTCATCAGAGCCTTCCCAAAGATGTAATCTTAATTTGATTTTTTCTTTTAAAACACCATAATATTTCATTAACCAATCAATGAAATACTTTAGCATTTTTGGCTCTGATGTTGTGATAGCAACTCTCCAAGTTCCTTTTGTTGTTTTATCTCCCTCACACCAATAAAGCATCAATCCTACTTCTTTGGACACCATCCCTCTTGGGCATGGTACCCCTTATTTTTCAATCTTTCTATGAGCCCAGCGGGCACTCCAAGCTGCCCTACCTCGCTATATATTTAATGATTGATTATTTGCCTATTAAAAAGATTTGCTAATTAATTTTTTAATATTGTTGCTTTTGCTTTTATTGCTCCAACATTGCTTGCTAAATCATTCCTTGTTTCTTTTGAAATCTCAAGGTCTTGCTTGAATAATTCGTAGCTGTTTCCTGTGATTACATATCCTTTGCATAATCCTTGGATTTCCCCGTTTTTTATGTGGTAAAGCGTGCTGCTATTTTGGCCGAATGCTCCTGTGATTTTGTTGATTGTGTGCTCTGGGTAAGTGTCATAAGCTATGAATCCGTTTTTTGTGCTTTTTATCATTTGGCTTAATTTGTCTTTTCCTTTTATTTGCACGCAGTGATATGATGTGCTTGGCTTTATTGATGTGCTTGCGCTGTTGTGCGTGTTTTTCATTTTAAGTTTTTTGCTTGTGAAAGAATCGTGTATGAATGAATTTATTATTCCGTTTTGCACGAGTATTGTTTTTTTTGCTTTATTTGCTTCGCAGTCATAATATGCTTTGTTGTTTTTTTCATGGGGGTTGTCAATGATTGTCAAGTCTTTTGACAATTCTTTTTTTTGCATGGCTTCTTGGTATCTTGATTTTTTTTCGCAAACATTGTCTGCTTGCAATGAGAATAATATTGGTGAGAGAATTGATTCTGCTGCGCTGTTGCAAAAAATCACCGGGTAATTTCCCTGGCTTGGCTTTGATGCTTTTTTTGAATTCTCGTATTGCATTAGTGCGTGTCTGCAGAAAGATTGGGGGCTGAATTTTTTTTCGTTGAGTATTGAGCAATTGCTTCCTGTTCTGTCTCCTTTTCCTATGCTTAATGATTGCGCTATTGCGTCTTTTTTTAATTCTATTCTTGCTCCCAAAGAGTTTATGTATGTTGTGTTATAAATTATTTTTGAGAATGATAGGCTTATTAGTGGGGCTTTGGCTTCTGCAATGTTTCTTATTTCTTGGGCTGAATCTATGAGCTTTTTTTCAGTGAAGTTTTTGTATGTTAAAGTTTTTTTTTTGAATTTTTCAGTGCTTAGTATTTTTGGCATTTGCTCAAAATCAGGCATTATTTTTGCAATGCTTTTTGCTTGAAGCAATGATTCTTTCATGTTTTTTGAATCGCTTGATATGCTTATTCCTTGCTTGTTTCCCAGTATTGCTCTTGCGATTATTGCTGATGATTCGTTGCTTTTCGGGGTGTCTATTCCTTTTTTGTCAATTCTTATTGAATCATTTTTTATTGTTTGAATGATTGCTTCCCATTCAAAGTTTTTAGTTTCCGACATTCATATCCCTCACGCTTATGTATGGCACTTTTTCCGATACTGGAACGCTTTGCCCTTTTTTTCCGCACATTCCTCCTTTGTATGGGTTGCCGAATTCTTTGCTTATTCCCGTAATGTTTTTCAATATTTGCTTTAAGTCTCCGCTTAGGCTTGCGCCTTTGAATGATTTTATTATTTTTCCGTTTTTTATGAGGAATGCTTCGTCTGCTTTGAAGCTGAATATTCCTGTCATTGTGTCCACTGCTCCTCCGCTGAATCCTTTGACTAATAATCCGTTTTTTGCTTTTTCAATTAATTCTTGCTTTGAATAATTTCCGGGTTTTACCTGGGTGTTTGACATTCGCGGTATTGGCGCGTCATGAATTGACTGCATTCTTGCGTTCGCTGTTTTTTTCAGCCCTGGCACGTCAAAGTATGAGGACTTGTCATTTATGAAATTTATGACTTCCCCGTTTTTTATTAATGTGCTTTTTTTTGCTTTAATTCCTTCATCATCGTATTCATATGAGCCCCAATAATCCTTTAATAATGGGTTGTCGTATAATGTTAGCTCTGGAATGCTTGCTTTTTCGTTCATGCTTATGCATGTGCTTTTTTCTCTTATGAAATCCGCTTCCAATGCGTGCCCGACTGCTTCGTGAAAGAATGTGCCTGATATGTCCGGGTCAATGACTACATTGTATTTTCCGGGTTTTGCAAGTTTTGAAGACATTAGTCTTTTCATTTTTTCTTCGGATTCTTTTGCAAAATCTGCGCAGTTGAATTTTAAAAGTTCGTATCCTTTTTTTGCCCTTCTTATGCTGCGCACGCTTTCTGTTTGCGAAACTATTTCATTGTGAAGCTGGGCGTATATTGATTCTTGGCAAATGTTTGCTGAGTCTGAATTCATGTAGGTTTTTTCGCTTTTTGAAAAACTTAGCGTTGTTTCAGAGTTTTTTATTTCTTTTAGCGCGAATAATGCGTTGAAGTCTTTTAAGTATTTTATTTTTTCCTGGTCGCTTATTTTGAACGGGTCTTTTTTTGCTTTGGGCTTGATTTTTGCCTGATAATGCTTTAATTCTTTTATTGTTGTTTTTTCTTTTTTTAATCTGCTTGCGTTTTTTGCAAGATTGTATGCTGTTTTAAAGACTTGCTCTTTTTTTGAGCAATCGTTGCTTGATGCGAATCCAAAGCATCCGTTTGCGAGGATTCTTGCGCTTATTCCTTGGGTTTGGGATTTTGAGCAGGCTTTCAGGCTTTTATTTTGCTGAGTGAATGATTCTGTTTTTGATTTTATTTCCCAGAATTCTGCGGATTCGCTGATTTTAGCGTATTCTTTTATGAGTTTTTCAGTGTTCATTTCAGTATTTTTTTCAGCTTGTCTATTATTATTTTTTTGTTTTTGCTTTCTGATAATGCGTGCTCTAATACATCGCTTATGTTTTCAGCTGGAAGGATTTTAAGTCCGTCATTTCTTAGGGAGGGTATTATGTCCTGCATGTTTAATTTTGGAACTATTACTCTTTTCATTCCTGCTTCAATTGCTGCTTCTAATTTTGAATTGATTCCTCCTATTGGGGTTACTTCTCCCCTTACTGTTAAGCTTCCTGTCATTGCTGTGTCCTGCCTTATTGGCAGGTTTTCTAATGCGCTTATGACTGCTGTTGCTATGGATATGCTTGCGCTGTCTCCTTCAACTCCTGAGTAGCTCATTACGAATTGTATGTGGGTGTCGTATTTCTTTTTTACATCCTCTCCCCTGTATTTTTTAATAACTGCAAAAACGTTTTTTACCGCTTCTTTTGCTATTTCCCCAAGCTTTCCTGTTGCTATTACTTCGCTGCTTCCTTCTTTTGATGTTGGAGTGACTGCTGCTTCTATTGGCATGACTATTCCTGCATCGCTCCCCATTATTGCTAAGCCATTGACTATTCCTATTTCTGCTCCCGTATTTTTTATTATGCTGTATTCCCTGTTTCTTTCTATTGCTTCTTCAACTATTTGCTTTTCCAGGCTGCTTGATAATTTTTTTGCTTTTTCTATGTGCTCTGCAGTGATTATTTTTGCGTTTTCGTCAATTGCTATGTCTCCTGCGACTCTTATGAGCCCTCCTATTTCCCTTAATTTAAGCGTTAGCTTGTTTTTTCTTCCGCTTCTTTTGTGAGCTTCTTTTATCACTTCTATCACTCCTTCTTTGCTCATTTTTGGTATTCTTCCTTTTTCATTTTTTATTTCTTGGGCTATGAATTGCGCGAATTTTTTCCTGTTTTCAGAATTATTTTCCATCATGTCATTTATGTAAACTTCGTATCCGTATCCCCTTATTCTGCTTCTTAATGCTGGGTTCATGTGCTTGAAAAAATTTTCGGTGTTGCCTGCTGCAACTAATACGAAATCGCATGGAACTGGGTCTGTTTTTACCATTGCTCCTGCGCTTCTTTCGCTTCTTCCTGTTATTGCTAATTTTTTTTCCTGCATTGCAGTCAATAAATTCACTTGGCTTTCCTGGTTTAGAACTGCTATTTCATCCATGAATAATACTCCTTTGTGTGCCCTGTGTATTGCTCCAACTTCAACTCTTTCGTGCGCTGGGGTGCCTAATCCTCCGCTTTGGAATGGGTCATGCCTTACATCTCCAAGGAGCGCTCCTTCATGCGTTCCTGTTGCGTCAACAAAGGGCGCTTTGTCTTTCAAGGAATTGTCTATTAATAATTTTGGCTTGACTACTTTTACCATTCTTTGGGCCAAGCTTTTGCTTAATGATAATATGCTTATCACTCCAAGCAAAAAAAGCGTTATGAATATTGTGAAGCTTATCCTGTTTGCTGCTTGCAATACATCGCTTTCTTTTGACAACACGAAATGGTTCAGCGCCATGTAAATTAGGGCTATTATTCCGAATGCTATGAATATCATGTAGTTTGAGTTTGCTTCTCCGCTCAATAAGTCTTGCCCAACATTGGGTATTGATGAGATTATTTTGTTTCCGTCCCCTGCTTTCACCACTTTTATTTTGGGGTTGTTTTCGTCTTTTTGGTTTGGTATGCATAATACATCTTCTAATTCTGTTTTTGGCAATAATTCGCTTAATGCTAATCCCAGCATGCTTTTTCCTGTGCCTGGCTCCCCTATTAAGATTATGTTTCTTCTTTGCTTTGCTGCTTTTTTTATTATTGCTACTGCTTTATCCTGCCCTATTACTTGGTCTATTATTTGCGTGTTTATTTTTATGTCATCTGTTGTTTTAAAATCAAGCTCAGGATAGTCTTCTTTCATGATTAATATCATATGAAACTGAGTTTTTTAAATATTTACTATTAAATGTTAAGATTTGGGGGTTGCGCTTATTAAAATGCGGAAAGTAAAAAAAAAATGTTTTTTTGGCTTATTTTTTCTTAAATTGTTTCTTGGCTTATTTTTGGCTCGTCAAAATTGACTATTGATTTTGAAATCAATGCTATGTCTCCCACTGCTTTTATGTATGCGTGGCTGACCATTACTTTTTTTGCGCCAGATGCTGTTTTTGACAGCAAAGAATTCGGCATTGCCTTTATTTTCCAGCCATAAACCCTGTTGCCTTGTATAAATGCTTCCTCTATTTCTCCGTAAAAGTCTCCCATTTCAGTGTAAACTTTTAGCCCTTCCATTTCATTAATGCTTTTTAATCTTAACATATTAATTAATCTTAAATTGCTCAAATATAAACTTTTCTTCTCCTTTTGATATGTTGAAGTATTCAAAGAATTTTTCTGCAAGGGTTAATCTGCAGCTTTTGCCATAAGGCTCTGATGCAACGAATCCCATGTCATTTAATGCTTTTACATGCTCATACGCCTTGTTTCCCCTTATTCTTACAACTTCTCCTTGCGTTATGCCTTGCTTCCAGGCAATTACGCTTAATGTTTTTATAAGGGATTTTGATAAGTCTGCTGGAACCAAGTCTTCAACCCCGTTTATCAGCTCCCTATGAACTGTCATTCTGTAAACGCTGTTTAAATTAAGTATTGTGAATGCTTTATTCCCTGTTTCATATTCTTTTTTAAGCTCATTTAAAGCATCTAAAACCTGGTTTTTGGGGCATCCGGTTTTTTCGCATAACTCTTGAATGCTTAATCCTTTGCTTATTATGAAAAGCAAGGCTTCTATTCTTTTTTTTAAATCATCAGGCATAGCTATTAAATTAGAAATTTGCTAGGATTTAAATTTTATTGTATTTAGTTTGTTTTTAATTCATCCTCTACTGGGCAGGAATAATCATTGTTTATGCAGGCAAGGCATAATCCATGGTTTGCATAATCTATTTTTGTTTTTTTCTTTGAGCCTTTGATTGCACTTATTAATCCCTTGATTGATATGAATTGCACTGAATCAGCGCCTATTTCTCTGCAAAGCTCTTCAAGGCTTTTATCGTGCGCTATTAATTCTGCGTGCGTGGGAAAATCCGTTCCCATGTAACAAGGGCTTGTTATTGGAGGAAAAGTTAATTTTACATGGACTTGTTTTGCTCCTGCTTTTTTCAGGCGAGCTATATTATTTTTTGTTGTTGTTCCCCTGACTAATGAATCATCTATTAATATTATGTTTTTTCCTTTGATTGCGCTTGGCACTATTGCATACTTTTGGCTGTTTAAATTGGCTGCTTTTTTTCTTTGCTCAACATCACCGTTTATGAAGGTTCTTGTTTGGTAATACCTGTTTCTTGACATTCCTATCCTTATTTTTATCCCTGATTCATTTGAATACGCTGTTGCGCTTGGCATTCCAGTGTCAGGAACTCCTATGATTCTCCAATCATCTTTTTCATTTTCAGGAATGCTTAAAGGACTCTCTTTTAATAATTGCTTTCCAAGCCTGACTCTTGCATCATTAACAGTTACTCCTTCTATAATTGAATCAATTGAAGCAAAATAAACGTATTCAAAAACGCATAAAGATTTTTTTTTAGGGGTTAGCTGATGCGAAATTATTTCATTATTTTCAATTTTTACAAGCTCGCCAGGCAATATGTCTCTTTTGAATTCCGCGTTTATAAAATCCATTCCCCTTGTTTCAGAGCAAATAATGTATCCTTCATTGTTTTGAAGATTTCCAATGCTTAACGGCTTAAAGCCATGGCCATCCCTTAATGCGTAAATTATTCCTTTTGAATCAAGAGCTATTAGGCTGTATGCTCCTTGCATTTTTTCATACGAGTTTTTCAGGGCTTGCTCAAGGCTTTTATCATTTTCCCTTTCATTTATAATTAAATTTTTTATGACTTCAGTGTCTGTATATGTTTCAAAGCAATGATTTGATAGATTCCTTCTTAGCGTGTTGTAATTTGTCAGCGTTCCGTTAAAAGCTATTGCGAATTTTTCTAATTTTGATTCCCCTATCATTGGCTGAAGCTTTTTGATTGCGTATTCTTTTGTTTCAAATCCTTTTGAGCTTGTTGCGTATCTTGTGTGCCCTAATCCTTTGCTTCCTTTTAAATTGCTTAAAATTGACGGCTGAAAAACGTCGCTAACTAATCCTATGTCCTTGTGCGCATTAATTTCTGATTCATTTAAAACTGCCATTCCGCATCCCAATTCTCCTCTGTGCTGAACCCCCATCATTGCAAGGTATAATGCGTTTGAAATGTTTTCTTTTTCAGAATATATTGCTGCAACTCCGCATTCTTCTTTTGGCATTTCTTTTGATAATATTATCTTTTTTAGTGGCATATGCTTATTAAAAAAAAATTGCTTTTTTTAATGGTTTGCTATATGAAAACAATTGCTTTTAATCGGCGAAATGCTTTTTAAAGATGAAATGATAAGGTATTAATTTAAATTAGAAGCATTATCACTGCTGCTGCCAAAATTATTGCAATTATTATTTTCCACTTTCCTGATTCCTCTTTTCCCTCGTATTTTTTTATTTCTTTATAAAAATTTGTTTCCTGAATCACTTCATTTTTTTTTATTTCCGGCACAGAGTCAAGCTCTTCATATTTTATTTCTGTTTTCAATGGCATGATTGATTTATTGATGCAGGAAGATTTTATTAATTTTGCCTTGGCAACCCGTTTTGCTTGAATTTTTTTAATTTAGCGGAAGGCAAAATATTAAATGGTCTTTTAACGCTTTTTGTTTTGAGCATAGCTCCAGATACAGCGGATTGCTCATTATAAAATAAATGTCTCCTGCGTGAATGTCAACTGTTTTCTTTAGTTTTTCATTGTTGAATTTTTTAAAAACGGAATGGCATGAGCTGAATTCTTTCATGAATTCATAAACAGGTTTTCCCAAAAAATCTTTGTATTTTTTTGTTTTTCTTCCGAGAAGCATTTTAAGATTTTCTGCCTGCTCTTTGAAAAGCGCGTATTTGTCTCCATTGTATATTGGCTCTAAATTTTTTTCATTTCTAAAGGTGTGGTTTGCAATTGTGACATAGCAATATGAATTTTTTGGCAAATAATTGTCAATTATGTCAATCAATAATTGGGGCACTTGCTCGCATCTTTCTTCTTTTCCAAGGCAAGCATATTTTAGCATGTCAGAAAGCCCTTTGGTTTCAATGTGGCTGGCTACATTGTCAACAAAATTTTTTAAAATTCCGTCATATTGGTCAAAGCTTTTGTTGTCCTTGCTTTTAAAATTGCAGTAGAGCATGAATCTGTTTCCTGCTGCTGTGCTCATAAGCCCTATTTTTCCGGCTATTTCATCTGATGTTGCGTCTTTTAAATCAGGGATGGTTGAAAGCAAATACCTGTAAAGGTTCTTTTCATTGCCTTTGCTTTTCATTTTTATGTCATATATTTCATTGTTTAGCATTTGGCCTGACATGTCCTGAAAAACATTCATCAGCCCGTTTATCATTGTTGTGAAATCAAAGCTGAGTTTTTCTTCAAGCGTTTTTTGGTTTATTGGCTCTTTATTTATTGAAAGTATGAAATATGGGGAAGTGCTTGACCTGTGCGTTAGTATTATGTTTTTTAGTTCGCATTTTTTAAAATCAGGATTTTTGTTGGGCATTGTGCTTAATCCATAAAATAATTGATTATTTAAACGTTTCTGTAAACCTGATTAGGCTTTTATCGGCCTTGTTATTGTTATTTCTCCGAATTGCTCTTTTTGGCTCATTTTTATTTTTCCCTCGTTTGTTATGTGCAGCAGCGGAACAAAGGTCCATATTATGTCATTCCTTTCCCTTGAAGGCAGAAGCTCTGAGAATAATATTTCTTCTTTTTTCTTTGAGCTGAAAAATTCGCTTATTTGGGAGTAAATGGTTTTTATTTTTCCTGTTATGTCTATTGGCTCTGTTGCCTTGAACTGCATTCTTTCTTTTAATTCCTCTCTTCTGCTGTTTCTTCTTTCTTTTACAACCATTGCCTCTTTCAATGCCTCAACCAATTCATCAAGGCTTATTGGCTTTACCCTGCTTCTTGGAAGATTGGGATTAATATTGGTTTTTGATTCAGTAAATTTTTGCCTTAAAGCTTGGTTTCTCATTTCTTCGCTTAAATTTTCAATGTTTAAATCCTCAAAAAAGTCTTCAAAGTATTCTTGCGAGAATGTTATGTCCTTGAATTCAAAATTGTCGCTTTTCATTTTTAAAAGAATTGACGCTGCAAGCAAGAATTTCCCGCTTAATCTGAAGTCAATGTTTTTCAATTGGGATACTGCTTCCAAGTATTTGCTTGACAAAAAAGACACATCTATTTCCCAGGGGTTAATGTTTTCTTTTTTTACAATATCCCTTAGCAGCCCTTCCCATGTTAATTCCTGGCTTATTATTAATTCATAAATGCCCAAGTCATCCAAGGTAGCTCAGCCCCTGCTTTATTTCTTCTTTTATATTTTCTTTGGCTTTTTCATTGAAAGCGCTGTACATTTTTATTGTTTCTTCATCAACGCTTGGCTTTGATTTTTCCATTGCTTGCGCAAAGTTTTTGCTTGTCACTTCCTTGCTTTCAATGTTGCTTCTTAATGCTATCATTGCGGCTTCTCTGCAAACATTTTCAATGTCTGCTCCAGTGTAATTAATCATTTTCTTGGCTAATGATTCTATGTCAACGTTTTTTGCCAAAGGCATGTTTTTTGTGTGAACCTTCATTATTTCAATCCTTGCTGATTCATCCGGAGCTGGAACCATGATTAGCCTGTCTATTCTTCCGGGCCTAAGCATTCCAGGGTCTATCATGTCAGGCCTGTTCGTTGCTGCGATTATTATAACATTCTGCAATTCTTCCAAGCCGTCCATTTCAGTCAATAATTGATTGACTACTTGCTCAGTCACTCCTGACGAATCATTCCTTACTCCCCTTCTTGGAACAATTGAATCTATTTCATCAAAAAATATTATGCATGGGGCCACTTGCCTTGCCTTCCTGAAGGTTTCCCTTACTGCTTTCTCGCTCTCGCCAACCCATTTGCTTAACAGTTCCGGCCCTTTAATGCTAATAAAATTCATCTCAGTTTCTTTTGCTGCAGCTTTTGCCAACAATGTTTTTCCTGTTCCAGGAGGCCCGTATAATAATATTCCTCTTGGCGGGCGTATGCCTAATTTTTTAAAGCTTTCAGCGTGCTTTATTGGCCATTCAACGCTTTCTTTTAATTTATTTTTTACTTCTTCCAATCCGCCTATGTCTGTCCATTTAATGTTTGGTATTTGGACTATGACTTCCCTCATTGCGCTTGGCCTGACCACCCTGAATCCGTAATTGAAATCCTCCATTGACACTACAACATTTTTTAATTTGTCTTCTGACACTTTGTCATCCTTATCCCAGTCAATGTCTGGTATTAATTTTCTTATAACATTCATTGCTGCTTCTTTGCATAATGCTTCCATGTCTGCTCCGACAAATCCATGGGTTTTGTTTGCAAGCTCTTCAAGATTAACATCTTTTGCAAGGGGCATATTCCTTGTGTGGATTTTTAAAATCTCTAATCTTCCTTCCCTGCTTGGAACTCCTATTTCAATTTCCCTGTCAAATCTTCCGGGCCTTCGCAAAGCCGGGTCCAATGAGTTTGGCCTGTTGGTTGCAGCCATTACTATTACTTTTCCCCTGCCTTTCAAGCCATCCATTATTGCCAATAATTGAGCCACCACTCTTCTTTCAACCTCTCCGCTGTTGTCCTGCCTCTTGCTTGCAATCGCGTCTATTTCATCAATGAATATTATGCTTGGAGCTTTTTTTTCAGCATCTTCAAATATTTTTCTTAATTGCTTTTCAGCTTCGCCAACCCATTTGCTCATAATTTCAGGGCCGTTCAGGCTTACAAAATTGGCTTCGCTTTCGCCAGCCACAGCCTTAGCTAATAGTGTTTTTCCTGTGCCTGGAGGCCCGTGCAATAATACTCCTTTTGGCGGCTGAATTCCCAATCTTTCAAAAACTTCGGGATGCCTCATTGGCAATTCAACCATTTCCCTGACTTTTTTCACTTCATCAGTCAAGCCCCCAATATCCTCATAAGTAATGTCCGGAATTTTCTGCTTATTGGTTACAGGGGTTGGGTCATATTCTATTTCAGTTACATCAGTTATTACAACATTGGTTTTTGGGTTTGTTTTTGACACTGCCAATTTTATTTCAGGGCCAAAGCCCATTCCTGAAGCTGACATTGGCATGAAAGAGCTGATGTCTTCTTCAATCATTTTGAAAATGTCTGCGAAATTATCGCTTCCTTTCAATGTTATTCTTCTGCTCCTTGTTCCTCCCAAGGTTATTGTGTCATCCTCCCTTACAAATCTTCCAAGCAGGCTTCTTTTCAGGGTTGCTTCATTAACATTTAATTTAATATTTTCATCAATTGGAGAAAGAGTGATTTTTTTGGCTTCCTTGAATTCCGCTGATTTTATTTCAACTGATTCGCCTATTGCGCTTTTGCTGTTATACCTTGTTAATCCATCCATTCGTATAATCCTCAATCCTATATCTGCAGGATAGCACCTGTCAGCTATTGCAACCGTTGTTTTATCACCAGTGATTTCAACAGGCTCTCCCCTTTTAATGCCCAATTCTTTCATGACCTGGGAGTCAATCCTGACTATGCCTTTGCCAACATCATCCTGCATTGCTTCAGCAACTTTTAATTGAACTTCATTATTATCCATTTCATTTCACCTTCAGCGTTTTCTTATCCTCTTTTTTTCCGTTATTATAATAAAAAACTATTTTTTTCATGAACATTACCGGCTTTTTCTTTTTCCCTGATTCCTCAAAATCTATGAACTTGTTTTTCTGCAAAAGCACCAAATCTTCAAAAACATTTTTAATGTTTCTCTCCAATAGCCTTGACAAATCCCTTATGCTTTGCGGATGATGCTTTGCAATTGTTTTCATTATCTCAATCCTTTTCTGGGTTAAGCATTCCATTAATTCAAGCTCTTTTAAAAATGTTTTTTCATCATCTGTTTCAAAGGAAAAATCATCGCTCATTGTTGGTATTACATACAAACAATTTTAACTTATAAATATTTTGATTATTAACATTTATAAAAAGAAATGTTTAATTTTTTTCATAATGGCTAAGCTTTATTTGATGGGAATAACAAATCATTTTGAGTATAATAAAGGTTATTTTGATTTTGTTGTTAAAACAGGTTCAGATGCTGTTTTTATAGAGGAGACTTGCAATAGCTGGAAAAATTCCTGCCAAAGAAAAATGTATGATGATTTTTTGGAAAAAAACATTTTTTTAATTCCTGTTTATCCAAAAAAAGATGCTGGATTGGATGATTGGGGGGTGGCTTATCTTGAGCTTTTTTATGCCCTTAATATTAAAAAAAATATGGAAAAAAAAGATTGCTGTTTCGCTGTTGGGGCAATGCATCTTGGCCCTGAAGGCATTGAATCATCGCTGGAATACGCTTTAAAAACTGTTGAGTGCAATGCTGAAATTGTCTTAAAAAATTTCTTAAAAAATTATCCGGAGAATTGGGAAAAAACTGCTGGCATCAGGAAAAAAATCATATCTGATTTAATTCAAGGGATTTTTTAAGCAGATTTTTTGCTTCATCATAATAATTTTTTTTGTTCGTGGCTTTCACTGGCGAATACGCTTTTGCTTCCATTAATGAATGCACTGCTTGCTCTAAATCAGGGTTTATTGAAAAGTTTTCAGTGTTTTTTAAGAAAAATTCTGAAACTCCCAAATTAATCAATGGATTCGCATTTAATGATTCCTCAAAATTTTGGGAAAACAATTCTTCGCACAAGAGGTCATAAAAAATTTCCTGGTTTTTGGTTAAAAAATTCTTGTTTATTTCTTTTGACGATTTTATCAGGAAATCAATTATTAATTTTTCAAAATCAAGGATTTTTTTACCTTCTGATTTTTCAATAATGAATGATTTAAAAGACTCTTCAAAGTTTCCCGCATGATTTTCGTAAAAAAATCCAAAATAATGCAGTATTTGTTTTTTTCTGCTTTGGGCCAGGAATTCGCCAAAATTTATCCCCTTTTTTTCATTAAAAAAGTCGATTTTGAATCTTAAATCCTGCTCCCCATTGACTATTTCCACATTATCTTTTATTTCGTCAAAAACATCGGCATTTTCTTTGTAATCCTCAATGCTTCCTTTTGAAGTATATATGAAATCAAAGATTATGTTGAACATCTCTTCTGCAATAATTAATTTTTTTGCCAATAATTTTTCGTCAAAATCTGCGCAAACTTTGTCGTTTTTCATTGAAACCGGAATGATTGCTGAAAAAAACATTCCTGAACCCCTTATAAGTTTGGAATGCTTTTTTATTCCTTTGGAATAAGCGCAAAAATCCGGAGTTAATTGGGTTGCGTTTTTGTCAAAAAAGCAGAGCGTTTTATTGTTGCCATATGCAATAAAATTTTTGAAATTGTGAATGAGCGCGAGATTATAAAATGTGTCATTCAAAAAATTGTTCTCTAAAATATTTTCATTTTTTAATGAGTTTTTTGTTTCATTTATTTTCAATTCATTAAAATTTTTTTCAATTATTGATAAATATGCTTTGAAATCGTTGCTGTTGCTGTCATCATTGCTTTTATCCTTGAATCCCACAAATAAATAATTCCTTTCATCAATGTTGATTTGCAATTTAAGCGGGTCTTTCAAATATTTCATTATGGCTGGCAGGCTCATTATTTTTATATACTCTTCATCAGTAATTTCATGCAATTCAGTTATCCCCTTTACATCATGCCAAAAAAATAGCTTTAATTTCAAACCGCTCAAATATCTTTTATAGATTTCTTTTTGATTTCCTATTTGAAAGTTTTCAAAAAATTTTTTTCCTTCATTGATTTCGTTTGGGTTGAAATTGTGGGAAAAGAAAAAGGATTTATCAGTAATTTCAATATTAAAGCATCCAAGCCTTGTTTTAAGGGTTATCATATTGAGAAAATGAATGCGGGCATTTTTATATTATTCTAAATCCTTTTTTTCTTGCTATTTTTGATAAATGCTTGTTTGGATTCACTGCAAAAGGGTTTTTTGCTAATTCCAATACTTGCAAGTCATTTATGCAGTTGCCGTAAGAATATGATTTTTTAAAGTCAATTTTAAGTGTTTTAGCAATTTTTTTTGCAACAAGAGCCCTTTCTTTTCCAACCATTGAAGGAGTTATTAGTTCTCCTGTGTATATTCCATTTTTTTCCCTGAATTTTGAGCCTGCTGATGCGTGGAATTTAAGGATTTTTCCGAATTCTTTCACTAAATCTTCCGGGCTAACGCTTAATAAAACCAGTTTATGCCCTTTTTTTTTATGCCATTCCGCTATTTGCATGATTTTTTTTAAAAAATTTTTTGAATCATTTTTTGCAAAAATTTTCGCAAATTTTTTTATTTGTTTTTTTTCTGCGCCTTTGAAGGAAAGGGCCATTAAATTGTCTGCGCGATCAACTGCCCCCATAAAATCCCCTTTTAAATATGAATATGCAAGTTTTATTCCAGGAATTATTGCTGATTTTTTTGCTTTCAGAGCTTTTTGATTGTAAAGAAATCTCATAAACCTTAATCCGCTGTTTCCTTTGATGATTGTGCCATCCAAATCAAAAAATGCTCCTATTGCCATGATGTTAATTAAATGGCTTGATTATTTTAATATTTTGATGTCATTGCCTGAAATGCACAGATAAGTATAAAAATGATTAGTTTTTCTAAAATGATTTATGGCTAGAGTTATAGCGGTTGCAAGCGTCAAAGGCGGGGTTGGAAAAACAACCACGGTGTCTAATTTGGCAACAGTTATGCAGAGATTGGGATATAAAGTTCTTGCAATTGACGCAAATATTACTGGCGCAACTCTTGGGCTTCACTTAGGAACTTCTTCAAGAAACATTTTAACCATACATGATGTGCTAAAGGGGAACATTGCTCTTAAAGAAGCTATTTACAAGCATTCTTTGGGTTTTCATGTATTGCTTGGGGGCATTTATTTGAATGATTTGGCAAATGTTGAATTATCGGGTTTTAAGGAAAAAATAAAAGAAATACGGGGGGATTATGATTTGATTCTTATTGATTGCGCTGCAGGGCTTAATGAGGAAGCATTGAGCGTTATTAATTCAAGCGATGAATTGCTTTTAATAACCACCCCTGACCTTCCTTCAGTGGCTGATGTATATAAATTAATTGAGTATTCTGAAAATAATTGGATACCTGTTTCAGGCGTTGTTGTTAACAAGGAAAATAATGGAAAATATAAGGACATAACTATTAATGATGTTGAGGAAATTTTGGGGAAAAAAGTGCTTGAAATAATACCTAAAGAGAATGAGGTTGAGGATAGCGTTAATCTGAAAAAGCCTGTTGTCAATATTTACCCCAACAGCAAAAGCTCGAAAAGCTTTGAAAGATTGGCTTATTCCCTTGTTGGAAAAGAAATGCCTAAAGAAGAATCAATGATTGAAAAAATTCTTGGGTTGTTCAGAAAGCAATAAATATTAAAAATAGCTGGTTATTTCTTATTAATAATGGTCAAAATAAAAAAGATAATTATTGAAAATTTCAAAAGTTTTGGCGGAAAGAATGAAATAAAATTCATGGATAATCTTAATTTAATAATAGGGCCAAATGGAAGCGGAAAAAGCAATATAAGCGAGGCAATCAGTTTTGTTCTTGGGATAATGAGCAAGAAGAATTTAAGGACTGAGAAATTGTCGCATCTCATTTTTAACGGTGGAAAAAGCGGAAAGCCTGCTAATTCTGCAAGCGTTAAAATCGTTTTTTCCAATGAAAAAAAAGTTTTTCCTGTTGAGGAAGATTTTGTCGAGATTTCAAGAAAAGTCAATTCTGACGGCAGCAGCGATTACCTGATTAACGGGAAAAAAACTACGAGGACTGAAATCCTTAATTTATTGGACTATGCTGGCTTAAGCCCTGAAGGGTTTAACATGATTATGCAGGGAAGCATTGCAAAATTTGTTGATATGTCCAGTTTTGAAAGGGCTGAAATAATTAAAGATATTAGCGGGATTTCAACTTATGAGGAAAAAAAGGAAAAAGCATTAAAAGAGCTTGTGCAGGTTGAGCAAAAAATAAAGGAAACCAACATTTTGCTCAGGGAGAGGCAAAAGCATTTGGATGAGCTTAAAAAAGAAAAAAGGGTTGCTGAGCAATTTAAATCAGCAAAAGAAGAGCTTAGGGAAACAAAAGGAAGGCTTTCTTTAAAGAACTTGGATTTGAAGAAATCTGAGCTTGGAGATGCTGAAAAAAAAAGGGATGAATTTTTTGAAAAAATAAGAAAAAAAACTTCTGAAATAAATGAGCTTTCTTCAAAATCAAAGATTTTGCAATCCAGCATTGATGCATTAAATAAGAATTTGGGGCTTGCCGGAGCTGAGAAGAAAAAAGAATTGGATGATAAAATAAAAGAAGTTAAGGATGAAATCACTTTGCTTGAAACTAATTCAAAAAGCCATTTAAATGAGATTAGCAGGATTAAAAGCAGGGATGCTCAAATAACTGTAAATATAAATGAATATGAGAAAGAGGCTGAAAAAATAAGGCAGGAGCTTTTGGATTATAAAAAAGATATTGAAAAAATCAACAATGAAATCAACAAGCATAAAGCTGACGCCAGCTCAAACAAGGAGATAAATTATTTTGAGATAAAATCAAGGATCAATGAAATAAAGGGGTTGGTTGTTGATAAAAAATCTAAAAGGGATGAATTAAAAAACAAGAGCGAAGATTTAAGCAGGCTGAAGGAATCACAAGAAGATTTGTCTTCAAAAGAATCCTTGCTTGAAAGCGTTTATGAAAAGCTTGAGAATGAAATGAGCATTAATTCGGAATTGGCGCTTAAGCTTGAGCAATCGCTTTCAAAAATAAGCGAATTAAAGACTTCAATTGAAAAAATAAACATTAAAAAAGATATTGCAATGAGCAGGGGAGGCGGGGGACTGAAGGAATTGCTTGCCTCAGGAATAGACGGGATTTTTGGAACAATCATGGATTTATGCAAAGCTGATTCAAGATACGAGCTTCCTTTAAGGATTGCTTTGGGCCCGAAAATGATGAATGTTGTTGTGAGGGATGAGGTTGTTGCGAATGAGTGCGTCAAATTTTTAAGGGCGAATAAGCTGGGTGTTGTGACTTTCCTTCCATTGTCAAAAATAAAGGGTTATTCGTTGCCTAAAGGCTTGCGCGTTCATGAGGGAGTTATTGAATTTGCAATAAACTTGGTTGATTTTAATCCAAAATATAAAAATATTTTTGAATACGCGCTAAAAGATTCGCTTGTAATAAAAGATTTTGAATGCGCAAAAAAAGTGGGCATTGGAAATGCGCGAATGATTACTTTGCAGGGAGACTTGATTGAAAAAAGCGGAAGCATTACTGGCGGGTACAGGACTGAGAAGCCAAGCGCTTCATTAAGCACTAAGACTGGAAGCGAATCCATTGAAGCCCTTAGCATTGAATTAAGCAAGCATGAAAGCATTAAATCAAGATTGTCTGCATCTAAAACTGACAATGACAACAATATTATGAGCTTAAGGGAAAAAAGGGCAAGCCTTGAAACTGAAATTTTGAATCTGAAAAAAATGATTGAGGGGCTTGTGATTAAATGCAGGGGATTTGACGCAAAGCTTCTGGAACGGCTTGAAAATGAAATAAGCGAATTAGATGATGAATTGGTTTTAAAGAATGAGAATGCAAAAGATTATGAGAAAACCTTTAATCCTGAAACTTTTGAAAAAACAAAAAAAATGATAGGCGAATACGAAAGCAAGCTTACTTCATTAACTGTCAATAAAGGAATAAAGGCTTCTCGGCTTAAGCAATTGGAAAGCAAGGAATTGGATGAATTGCGCGAAATAAAAAAGGATTTGCAAAAGCAATTGAAAAAATTTGAGGAAGAATTTTTGGATTTCAAAAACAGGCTTGATGCAAGCAAAAAGCAGTTAAGCACTTATCTTGATGAAGAAAAAGGTTTTGAGGAAAAATTAAGGGAAAATTACGCAAAAAAAGACGGGCTTGAAGAAGAGCTTAAGGCTATTAAATTAAAAATTGAAGAAAACAAGATTCATATAAAAGATTTTGAAGAAAAAACAAATAATTATGCTTTATTAATTGCTGAGCTTAAGGGAAAAATAGAAGGTTTGGAGATTCAATTCAATGAATATAAGGATTTAGAGCTGAAGGTTCCGAAAAAAAGCGTAAGCGAATTGGAGCATGAAATTTTCATGCTTGAAAAAAAGCTGGAAAGTTTTGGAAACGTTAATCTAAAAGCGCTTGAAGTGTTCAAAATTGTTGAAGAAGAATATTCTGATGTGCGAGAGAAAATGGATTTGCTTGAGAATGAAAGCAACAATGTCAAGCAGGCAATGAATGAAATTGAATTAAAAAAGAATGCCACTTTTATGGAAACATTCAAGGAAATTGAATCTAATTTTGAAAGGATTTTTTCAATAATGAGCCCGGGAGGCATAGCTGACATGATTCTTGAAGACTCTGAAAACCCTATTGAAGGCGGGGTTGATATTAAAGCCCGACCTAAGGGTAAAAAATTCTTGACTCTGAAAAGCATGAGCGGAGGAGAAAAAACAATAACTGCTTTAAGCTTCATATTCGCCATACAGGAATACAATCCTGCCCCTTTTTACATCATGGATGAGGTTGAAGCCGCGCTTGACAAAGAAAACGCTACATTATTCGCAAAGCTTTGCAAGCAATACAGCGAAAAAGCGCAGTTCATTGTAATAAGCCATAATGACAATGTAATAAGCGAGGCTGATTACTTGTATGGGGTTAGCATGGACACTAATGGAGTGAGCAAAGTAGTAACACTTAAATTAGATTAATCCTGACGTGATGTTTCCTGAAATGCTTACAATTTCTTTTGAAAATGACATTTGGGGCAGGGCTTTAAGCAAATCAAAAACTTTGAATAATCCTGAAATCGGCTTTACATAAAAATCATTTGATAAAATGCTTATGATTGTTGAAACTATTGTTTTCATGCTGAGCAAAATTGTTTGAACCGGGTTGCTTTCCATTTTTGAAAGAGCTATCCATTCATTCAATATTTTTTCAATTCCCGCCAATTCTGCATGAAAATAAATGTTTTCATTGCTTGAGCCTTTGGCTTCATGGGCTTCGAATTTAAAATATTCAAGGCTTGAATTTGAGAATTTGAGGCTTCCTGAAAAACAGCTCGTTTCATTGTAATATATTTCTGCGCTGAAAATAATTCCATTAAGGCTTCCTATAAGCATTTTTAAATCTTGATTTTGCTCAATTTTTTCATTAATCCTTAGCAAGAATTCTTCAGGCGTTTGGGAATCATTTGCTCCTTGAAAGGATGC
This sequence comes from Candidatus Nanoarchaeia archaeon, assembly GCA_028710615.1. GTDB lineage: Archaea > Nanobdellota > Nanobdellia > Tiddalikarchaeales > Tiddalikarchaeaceae > JAQTTT01. Next base: position 14,370 of record JAQTTT010000004.1, on the reverse strand, counting down.
ATTATTCATAATGGATTCCATGCTGCTTAAATTTCCGCAAAATCCTGCAAATAACGGTTCATAGCAAAACCCTAATCCCATGGCCAAAAGCATTATTGGAAAAAATAATTTGTTTTTCACAATGCTTAATTATTTGCGCAATAATATAAAAAACTTGTTAATTGAATAAATTAATCAGCCATGAAAAAAATCCTGCAAGCAAGCTGAAAATTTTTCCTATCAAACCTTCGTTTTCAACAACTAAATATTTTCCTCCAAGAACTCCATTGAATGTGCCTGCAATTATTTCTCCTTTTTCATCATTTGATACGCATAAAATTTTTTCATTTGAAAGCAACAATTTTGCATTTTCAAGGGATTCTGAGCTGAAAAGAGCTGCAGATAATTCTGAAGTCATTTGGCAGTCAAGGCTTGAATTCACAAATCCTTCAAGAACCTCGGTGCCGTTTAAAGTAAAGCTTAATGTTACTGATTCATTTGCATCAGTTAAATTAATTCCCACATTAAACGGAAGAACAAAGCTTAAATATTGCGAATACGCGGATAAATCATTGCTTGCTTCAGAATCGCAAAATCCTGGAACTATCATTAATGCAATAAGAAAAAAAAATTCTTTTTTCATGTATTAAAAAGTATGATTAATGATTTAAAAACTTAATTAAGAATGGGCCCAGCCGGATTTGAAACCAGGGACATATTCGCCCCAGCCTAACGGCTGGAAACTATAATAA